>NZ_CP108039.1:2464285-2772321 GCF_036173045.1 Streptomyces sp. NBC_00299 | reverse complement strand
AGATGTGGCAGAACGAGTACTTCTACGTCGACGGATCGGTCACCCTCAACCAGAACGAACGGGGCGCCGACTACGGCGTCATCGTCTTCCCGTCGACCTGGGACGCGGCCGCGAAGGACGTGCGGACCGGCCCCGACCAGGGTGCGATCCGCTACGGCCAGGTCCGCGACAACGGCAAGGACACCGCACCGGTCCCGCAGTACGTCACCCGCGGGACCCCGGCCGATCCGGCGACGGTGCCTCAACGCTCGCGCGTGTAGCGGCCTTCGGCGTCGGACCGGGCTGCGAGCAGGCCGCGGAGGACGTCGACGCGGTTGGTCGTGATCGAGTCGACGCCGAGGTCCAGCAGGTGGCGCATGGAGCGCCGGGTGTCCGGGGTCCAGACGGACAGCAGGTGACCACCGCGGTGGACGCGCTCGGCGAGGGCGCGGTCGACCAGGCCGAAACGGTAGTTGAGCCAGCGCGGGCGCACCGCGTCCAGCAGGGCGGGGCGCGGCGGGGCCAGCGTCGTCCAGGTCAGGGCGATCTCCGCGGCCGGGTCGGCGGCCCGCACGGCGAGCATGGCCGGGGCGCCCGCGCAGTAGTACACGCGGTCCTGCGCCCCGCACTCGCGTACGGCGTCCACGATCCGCCGAGCCGCCCGCACGTCGGGCGTGCCCGGCAGGTCGAGCATCACCCGGCTCCCGTCACACGACGCCAGCGCCTCCGGCAGCGTCGGCACCCCGCCCGCCGTCAGCCCGCGCACCTCGGCCGCAGACAGCGTGAGCAGCGGCCGCTCCTGCTCCCACAGCCGCTTCAGCGTCTCGTCGTGCAGCAGCACCGGCACGCCGTCCTTGGTGAGCCGTACGTCGATCTCCACCGCGTCCGCGCCCCGTTCGAGCGCGGAGCGCAGGGAAGCGAGCGTGTTCTCGCGGACGCGGTAGGGGTCGCCGCGGTGGGCCACGGCGGTCACGTTCTGCATGAGGGCATTCCGGTCGGGGGCGGGGGCCATCGTGGATGAGCCGGGGCGAGGAACGCGCCGCGGGCTCAGGAGGCGAGCCAGTCCGTGGTGTACGTGTCGATCTCGGCCCTGATCCGGGCCTTGCCCGGCTCGTCGAGGAAGGACACGTCCACGGCGTTCTTGGCGAGATCGGCCAGCCCTCGCTCGTCGAGGTCGAGGAGGCGTGCGGCGACCGCGTACTCGTTGTTGAGGTCGGTGCCGAACATGGGCGGGTCGTCGGAGTTGATGGTGACGATGACGCCGGCCTCGGTGAACTGCTTGAGCGGGTGCTCGTCGATCGTGCGCACCGCGCGCGTGGCGATGTTGGAGGTCGGGCACACCTCCAGCGGGATCCGGTGCTCGGCGAGGTGCGCGAGCAGCTTCGGGTCCTGCGCCGAACCGGTGCCGTGCCCGATGCGCTCGGCGCGCAGGTGAGTGAGGGCGTCCCAGACGGTCTCCGGGCCGGTGGTCTCGCCGGCGTGCGGCACGGAGTGCAGACCGGCGGCGATGGCCTGGTCGAAGTACGGCTTGAACTGCGGCCTCGGTACGCCGATCTCGGGTCCGCCGAGCCCGAACGAGACCAGGCCCTCCGGGCGCAGCCGGTCGTCGGTGGCGAGCCGCACGGTCTCCGCGGCGGACTCCAGGCCGGCCTCGCCGGGAATGTCGAAGCACCAGCGCAGCACGGTCCCGAACTCGGCCTCGGCGGCCTTGCGGGCGTCCTCGATCGCCGCCATGAAGCCGCTCTCGTCGATGCCGCGGCGGGTCGAGGAGAACGGGGTGATGGTCAGCTCGGCGTACCGCACCTGCTGGCGGGCCAGTTCGCGGGCCACCTCGTACGTCAGCAGCCGTACGTCCTCAGGGGTGCGGATCAGATCCACGACGGACAGGTACACGTCGATGAAGTGCGCGAAGTCCGTGAACGTGAAGTAGTCGACCAGGGCCTCGGGATCGGTGGGGACCTTGGAGTCGGGGTGGCGGGCGGCGAGTTCCGCGACGATGCGGGGGGAGGCGGAGCCGACGTGGTGGACGTGCAGTTCGGACTTGGGCAGTCCGGCGATGAAGGCGTGCAGATCGCGCGGGACGCGGGCGTCGACGAGGTTGTCGGTCAAGGTTCCTCCCCAGGAACGGCGTCCCCGGCCGGGTGTGTGGTCGGCGGGACGCGGGTGATCGGCTGATCGATGACTCGGGGTCATCGTATGCCGGGGCCGTGCCCGAGATGCCCGGGCCTTAGCATGACGGCACATACGACGGAGGGGGGCCGGGCATGTCGGACGACGCGCGGACGCCGGGGGCGGCGGACGGATCGGGGGGCGCGGCGGCAGGAGGGCCGGCTTCGCCGGGGGCTTCGTCGTCGGGTTCGCCGGAGACGGATCCGAGAACCTCGTTGGAGAAGACGGGAAGGAACGCGTCCTCCGCCGAGCCGGATCCGTGGGCGCCGCCGGTCGCGCCCGGGGGATCCGGGGGCCCCGGCTACACCGTCGCCTCGAACGACCCGCTGACCTGGCCCGCACCATCCGTGCACGATCAGCAGACGGTGACGTCCATGCCGTCCTCCGGCATGCCGACGCCGCCGGGCGGGTCGAGCGCCAACCCCTTCGCGGCGCCGGAACCCACGTCGCCTGTGCCGCCCCTCGCGCCGGCCGGGCCCTTCGCGCCCCCTACGGCGTCCGTTCCCTACGCCGCCCACGGTGCGCCCGTGCCGCCGCCGCCCATCGCGCCCGGTGGGCCGGGGCACGTTGCGTACGGCTATCCCGGGCCTGTCCAGGGTTACCCGCCGCCGGTCATGGGTCCCGGTGCCGGGGGTTATTACGGGTGGCCCGGGGTGCAGCCCATGCCGAGCAATGGGATGGGTACGGCGGGGCTCGTACTCGGGATCATCTCCGCGGCGATCTTCTGCCTGTGGCCGGTCGCCATCGTGATGGGTGCGCTGGCGTTGATCTTCGGGTCGATCGGGCGGGGGAAGGCGCGGCGGGGAGAAGCGACGAATCCTGGGCAGGCGCTGGCGGGGATGATCTGTGGGGCGGCGGGGTTGGTGCTGGGGTTGGGGATGCTGGCGGTGTTGATCTCGACGGTGTAGGGAGCGGGGGGCTCTTCGCCCCCGCCGCCCCTACCCGTCCCGTCCCTGGGTCTGCCGCCCCCAGACCCCCGCTGTCGGCCCTGAACGGGCCTCGTCCTCAAACTCCCCCAGAGGGGGCACCCCCAGACGGGCTGAAGTGCCTGGGCCCGGAATTTCAGAGCCCTGCCGGCCCCTGACCCCGCAACCGCTCCCGCGCCCCCATCAGCGCAAACCCCAGCAAATTAGGCCCCCGCCAACGCTCAGGATCCCCCGCCCCGTCATCGCCCGCCGCCAAGCCGATCCCCCACACCCGATCCACCGGACTGGCCTCCACCAGCACCCGGTCCCCGGTCCCCAGCAAGAACCCCCGCAGCTCCGCATCCGCCGAGAACTTGTGGACCGACCCCTCGACGACGATCCGGAACCGCTCCCGCTCCCACACCGCGTCGTCGAAGCCGCGCACGAGCCGCCCCGCCTTCTTCGCCAGCGAGGGATGCCCGGCCTCCAGCACCCGCCGCTCGGCCTCCGCGTCCCCGAAGAGCCGGGCCTTCTCGGCCATCATCCAGTGCTCGGCGGTCGCGTACGACACGCCGGCCACTGTGAACGGCGACGGCCACCACTGGCTCAGGCAACTCGCACTCACCTGTCCGTCCGGTCGTGGCCGGTGGCCCCAGAAGTGCAGATACTTGACTCTCGTCCCCGCACGGACCTCCCTGATCAGGACGTCCCAAGAATCGATCTTCGCCATGTGGCCGAGTGTGGCACGCACTACCGACAATCCGTCCCGGGTTTTCAAGGCCGACTCGACACCTGGTCGACAGATTCCGTTGCGTAACCAAAAGGCAACAACGGAATCACTTGTTGAGCCCTTCCTGCTCTGTCAGGATCGGCACTCAAATCGAGCCTGAGCCACGCCACCCCACGCCGACCCCACTGCGGTCCCTCCAGGGGGACACGGAGGAGAGCGACATGCACAACCCGGGCACCGCCACCCCGGAACGATTCCCGGCCCAAGACCGCTTCGCGGATGGCGCGCAGTTCATTGCGGGCCGTCTGGTGAAGGGAACGTCGGGTCGTACGCACGCCGTCGTCGACCCGGCCACCGGCGAGGAGGTCTACACGTATGACCTGGCCGGCACCGACGACGTCGACGCCGCCGTGGCCGCCGCGCGCGAGGCGTTCCCCGCCTGGGCGGCAGCCACCCCGGGCGAGCGCTCGGACGCACTGCACCGCTTCGCCGCCGTCCTCGCCGAGCGCGCCGAGGACTTCGCACGCGCGGAGTCCCTCCAGTGCGGGAAGCCGCTGAAGCTGACCCGTGAGTTCGACGTGCCGGGCACGATCGACAACACCTCCTTCTTCGCGGGGGCCGCCCGCCACCTCGCCGGCCAGTCCGCGGGGGAGTACTCCGGCGACCACACTTCCTATGTACGCCGCGAACCCATCGGCGTCGTCGGCTCCATCGCCCCCTGGAACTACCCCCTCCAGATGGCCGCCTGGAAGGTCCTCCCGGCGATCGCCGCGGGCAACACCATCGTGCTCAAGCCGGCCGAGCTCACCCCTCTCACCTCGCTCCTGTTCGCCCAGGCCGCCACGGACGCCGGCATCCCCGACGGCGTCATCAACATCGTCACCGGGACCGGCAAGGAGGCCGGCGAGCATCTCGTGGGCCACCCCGACGTGGCCATGACCTCGTTCACCGGCTCCACCGCCGTGGGCAGGCGCGTCGCCGAGATCGCCACGGCCACGGTGAAGCGGATCCACCTGGAGCTGGGCGGCAAGGCGCCCTTCGTCGTCTTCGACGACGCCGACGTGGAGGCCGCCGCCAACGGCGCCGTCGCGGGCTCGCTCATCAACACCGGGCAGGACTGCACGGCCGCCACGCGCGTGTACGTGCAGAGGCCGCTCTATGAGGAGTTCGTCTCGCGCACCGCCGCCCTCATGGAGAGCGTCCGCCTCGGCGACCCCTTCAGCCCCGGCACCGATCTCGGGCCCCTCATCTCACACGTCCAGCGCGACCGTGTCGCCGGGTTCGTCGAGCGTGCGCGTGCCTACGCGCGTGTGGTCACCGGCGGTGAGGTCCCGCAGGGCGATCTCAAGAACGGTGCGTACTACCGGCCCACTTTGGTCGCCGACGCCGCCCAGGACAGCGAAATCGTCCAGTCCGAGATCTTCGGGCCGGTCCTCGTCGTTCTGCCGTTCGACAGCGACGATGACGGGATCCGGCTCGCCAACGACACCCCGTACGGACTCGCCGCCTCCGCATGGAGCCGCGACGTCTACCGGGCGAACCGCGCCACCCGCGAGATCCAGGCGGGCTGCGTGTGGGTCAACGATCACATCCCGATCATCAGCGAGATGCCGCACGGCGGCTACAAGGCCTCCGGCTTCGGCAAGGACATGTCCGCGTACTCCTTCGAGGAGTACACGCAGATCAAGCACGTCATGTTCGACAACACGGCGGTCGCCAGGAAGGACTGGCATCGCACCGTCTTCGGGGACCGATAGCCGATCGGACCGGACCGTCCTCGGCCTGAGCGGACCTGACCAGGCAGGAAGCCGGACCGGATCAGATCGGCGCGGCCGCCTCGACCCCCTCCCCGCGGCCGGCCTCCCCTCCCTCCCGATCTCCCGAAAGGGCACCACGCGCATGGAGCAGTACGAGCCCGACCGCCTGTCCCCGGCCCAAGTGGCCGCCATGCGGCGCAGCCTGCGCAACGGCCGGGCCGCCATGACCCGCCGTTCCCTGCTGCGCGCCTCCACCGGCGGCGCTCTCGCGGTGGGCGGACTTGGGGCGCTCAGTGCCTGCGGAATCCCCGCGGCCGGCAAGACCGAGGGCGGCACGTCCGCCGAGGACCACTCGGCCAAGGAGAAGCAGGTCAGCTTCTCCAACTGGACCGAGTACATGGACGTCGACGACAGCGGCAAGCACCACCCGACCCTGGAGCAGTTCGCGAAGCGGACCGGCATCAAGGTCAAGTACACCGAGGACATCAACGACAACAACGAGTTCTTCGGGAAGATCAAGCCGCAGCTGGCGGCGGGCCAGGAGACCGGGCGCGACATCGTCGTCCTCACGGACTGGCTCGCCGGCCGCCTGATACGCCTGGGGTGGGTCCAGAAACTGGACCCGTCCAACCTGCCGCACGCCTTCGCCAACCTCTCCCAGCAGTTCCGCAATCCCGACTGGGACCCGGGACGGGCGTACTCGTACCCCTGGCAGGGCATCTCGACCGTCATCGCCTACAACAAGAAGGCGCTCGACGGCGTCGAGGTGAAGACGGTCTCCGACCTGCTCGACAACCCCAAACTCAAGGGCCGCGTCGGCTTCCTCACCGAGATGCGCGACACCATCGGGATGACCCTGCTCGACATGGGCAAGGACCCCGCAAAGTTCACCGACGACGACTACGACGCGGCGATCGCCCGTCTGCAGAAGGCCGTCGACAACAAGCAGATCCGCCGGTTCACCGGCAACGACTACACCTCCGACCTCACCAGCGGAGACTTCGCGGCCTGCCTCGCCTGGGCCGGTGACGTCGTACAGCTCAAGGCCGACAGCCCGGACATCGACTTCCTCATCCCGGACAGCGGCTACATGACGTCCAGCGACAACATGCTGATTCCCAACAAGGCCCGTCACAAGACGAACGCCGAGCGGCTCATCGACTTCTACTACGAGCCGAAGCCCGCCGCCGAGCTCGCCGCCTACATCAACTACGTCTGTCCCGTGGACGGCGTGAAGGAAGAGCTCGCGAAGATCGACGAGGACGCGGCGAACAACCCGCTGATCCTCCCCGACAAGGCCATGCAGGCCCAGTCCCGTGCCTTCCGCTCCCTGAGCTCGAAGGAAGAGACGGCCTACGAAGAGAAGTTCGCGAAGCTCACAGGGGCGTGACCACCATGACGAACGACACCAGCGGCGACGTCCGCCTCTCCGGCATAAGCAAGACCTACGGCTCCTTCAATGCCGTACACCCGCTCGACCTGACCGTGCCCCAGGGCTCCTTCTTCGCCCTGCTCGGCGCCTCCGGCTGCGGCAAGACCACCACCCTGCGCATGATCGCCGGCCTGGAGGAACCTTCCTCCGGCACCGTCCACCTCGGCGAGCAGGACGTGACCGCGCTCCCGCCGTACAAGCGGCCGGTGAACACGGTCTTCCAGTCCTACGCCCTCTTCCCGCACCTCGACATCTACGAGAACGTCGCCTTCGGCCTGCGCCGGCGCGGCATCAAGAGCGTGAAGAAGCAGGTCGGGGACATGCTCGACCTCGTCCAGCTCGGCGAGCAGGCCCGCAAGAAGCCGCACCAGCTGTCCGGTGGCCAGCAGCAGCGTGTGGCCGTCGCCCGCGCGCTGATCAACCACCCCAAGGTGCTCCTCCTCGACGAGCCGCTCGGCGCCCTCGACCTCAAGCTGCGCCGCCAGATGCAGCTGGAGCTCAAGCGCATCCAGACCGAGGTCGGCATCACCTTCGTCCACGTCACGCACGACCAGGAGGAGGCCATGACGATGGCCGACACGGTCGCCGTGATGAACGCGGGCCGCGTCGAGCAGCTCGGCTCGCCGACCGACCTCTACGAGAACCCGCGCACGACGTTCGTCGCCAACTTCCTCGGCACCTCCAACTTCATCGAGGCCGAGGTCGACTCCAAGAGCGGCGGCGACATCGTGCTGAAGGCGGCCGGCGGCAAGCTCGTCCTGCCCGAGGCGCGGTGCAGCGCGGCCACGGCGACCGGCGGCAAGGTGCTGGTCGGCGTACGCCCCGAGAAGATCTCCCTCACGCATGCCGACGAGGCGGGCGAGATACCCGAGGGCCGCAACCGCATCACCGGGAAGATCGCGGACTCGTCCTTCATCGGCGTCTCCACGCAGTACGTCGTCGACAGCCCCGTCTGCCCCGAGTTCGAGGTCTACGCCCAGAACATCGACCGGGACGACCGGCTCGTACCCGGTGCCGAGGTCGTCCTGCACTGGAACCCCGCGCACACCTTCGGCCTGTCGGCGGACCAGGACATCGACGCCGGCATCCAGGAAGAGGCGGCGGTCTGATGGCGACAGTCACCGAGGCGCCCCCGCCTCTCACCCCGACCGCCCCGGAGAAGAAGCCGCCCCGCAAACGCGGGCGCCTGGTGCCGTACTGGCTTCTGCTGCCCGGCATCCTGTGGCTGGTCGTCTTCTTCGCGCTGCCGATGATCTACCAGGCCTCCACGTCCGTGCAGACGGGCTCCCTGGAGGAGGGTTACAAGGTCACCTGGCACTTCGCCACGTACTGGGACGCCCTGTCCGACTACTACCCGCAGTTCCTGCGCTCGGTGCTCTACGCCGGCTCGGCGACGATCCTGTGCCTGGTCCTGGGTTACCCGCTCGCCTACCTCATCGCCTTCCGCGCTGGCCGCTGGCGGAACCTGATCATGATCCTGGTGATCGCGCCGTTCTTCACCAGCTTCCTGATCCGCACCCTCGCCTGGAAGACGATCCTCGCGGACGGCGGCCCGGTCGTCGGCGCCCTCAACACGCTGCACGTCCTGGACGTCACCAGCTGGCTCGGCATGACCGAGGGCGACCGCGTGCTGGCCACGCCGCTCGCGGTGGTGTGCGGTCTGACGTACAACTTCCTGCCGTTCATGATCCTGCCGCTCTACACCTCGCTGGAGCGCATCGACCCACGGCTGCACGAGGCGGCGAACGACCTGTACGCCAAGCCGGTCACCACCTTCCGCAAGGTCACCTTCCCGCTGTCGATGCCCGGCGTCGTCTCCGGCACGCTGCTGACCTTCATCCCGGCGGCCGGTGACTACGTGAATGCCGATCTGCTCGGCTCGACCGACACCCGCATGGTCGGAAACGTCATCCAGACGCAGTTCCTGCGGATTCTGGACTATCCGACGGCAGCGGCTCTTTCCTTCATCCTCATGGCCGCCATCCTCGTCATGGTGACGGTCTACATCCGCAGGTCCGGCACGGAGGATCTGGTTTAAATGACCTTCGTCAACTGGCTCAAGCGCTATCTCGTGGTCATCGCGGGACTGCTGACGCTTGCTTATCTTCTCCTGCCCAATGTCATCGTGACGATCTTCTCCTTCAACAAACCGAAGGGGCGCTTCAACTACGAATGGCAGGAGTTCTCCACGGCTGCCTGGCAGGACCCGTGCGGTGTCTCCGACCTGTGCGGCTCGCTGTCGGTCAGCCTCCAGATCGCGTTCTGGGCGACCATCGGCGCCACGCTGCTGGGCACGATGATCGCCTTCGCGCTGGTCCGCTACCGCTTCCGTGCGCGGGGCGCCATCAACTCGCTGATCTTCCTGCCCATGGCGATGCCCGAGGTCGTCATGGCCGCCTCGCTGCTCACCCTGTTCCTCAACATGGGTGCTCAGCTCGGCTTCTGGACGATCCTCATCGCGCACATCATGTTCTGCCTGAGCTTCGTGGTGACGGCGGTGAAGGCACGTGTGATGTCAATGGACCCGCGACTGGAACAGGCCGCGCAGGACCTGTACGCCGGCCCCTTCCAGACGTTCGTCCGGGTCACCCTGCCGATCGCCGCCCCGGGAATCGCGGCGGGCGCGATGCTCGCCTTCGCGCTCTCCTTCGACGACTTCATCATCACCAATTTCAACGCGGGCTCCACCGTCACCTTCCCGATGTTCGTCTGGGGCTCGGCCCAGCGCGGAACGCCCGTTCAGATCAATGTCATCGGTACGGCCATGTTCATCATCGCCGTACTGTTCGTCCTGGCCTCCATGGCCATCGGAAACCGCCGTAAGAAGCAAAAGGCGTAAACCCCTGTAGGGAGTTGAAATCATGGCCCCAAGCGCCATGAGTTCTGGCAATCACTGGACGAAGGCCCTCTCCGACGCCCAGCCGGTCCCGTACTGGCTGGACGACCCCGGCCGCCCCCGCCCCGAAGCCGCCCTCACCACCGCCGAGACCTGCGATCTGCTGGTCGTCGGCGGCGGGTACAGCGGACTGTGGACCGCGCTCATCGCCAAGGAGCGCGACCCGCAGCGGGATGTCGTGCTGCTCGAAGGCCGCGAGGTGGGCTGGGCCGCCTCGGGCCGCAACGGCGGCTTCTGCGCCGCCTCCCTCACCCACGGTCTGCCCAACGGGCTCACCCGCTGGCCGGACGAGATCCACAAGCTTCAGGAGCTGGGCGCCCGCAACCTCGACGAGATCGAGAAGGCGGTCGCCCGCTACTCCCTGGACTGCGACTTCGAACGCACCGGCGAGATCGACGTCGCCACCGAGGCCTACCAGGCAGCGGAACTGCGCGACTGGTACGAGGAGTTGCGGGACAAGGGACTCGCCGAGGGCGTCGAGTTCCTGGACGCCGAGGCGGTGCGGGCACAGGTCGACTCACCGACCTTCCAGGCCGGCCTCTACGACCGCCGGGGCGTCGCCATGCTCAACCCGGCCAAGCTGGTGTGGGGCCTGAAGCAGGCCTGCCTCGACCTCGGCGTCCGCATCTACGAGCACACCCCCGCCCTCACCCTGAAGCCGTACGGCGCGGGGATGGCCGTACGCACTCCGTACGGCTCGGTCCGCGCCCGCAAGGTCGCGCTCGGCACGAACATCTTCCCGAACCTGATCAAGCGCGTCCGCTCCTACACCGTCCCGGTCTACGACTACGCCCTGATGACCGAGCCCCTCACCGAGGACCAACTCGCGTCGATCGGCTGGAAGAACCGCCAGGGCCTCGGCGACTCGGCCAACCAGTTCCACTACTTCCGCCTCTCCGCCGACAACCGCATCCTGTGGGGCGGCTACGACGCCATCTACCCGTACGGCGGCCGGGTGCGGTCCGAGTACGACGACCGTCCGGAGACGTACGCCAAGCTCGCCGGGCACTTCTTCACCTGCTTCCCGCAGCTGGAGGGCGTCCGCTTCACCCACGCGTGGGGCGGCGCGATCGACACCTGCTCGCGCTTCTCGGCGTTCTTCGGCACCGCCCACCAGGGCAACGTGGCGTACGCGGCGGGCTTCACCGGACTCGGCGTCGGCGCCACCCGGTTCGGCGCGGACGTGATGCTGGACCTGCTGGCGGGGGAGCGGACGGAGCGCACGCAGCTCGAAATGGTCCGCCGGAAGCCACTGCCCTTCCCGCCGGAGCCCTTCGCCTGGACCGGTATCGCGCTCACCAAGTGGTCGCTGGCCCGTGCCGACGCGCAGGGCGGGCGGCGCAATCTGTGGCTGAAGGCGATGGACCGGCTGGGCCTCGGCTTCGACAGCTGAAGACCGCCAACGAACATGTGACTCAGCTCACTTTGAACTGGCGGTGAGAACCCGCGTAATGCCTGCCGATGACCTCCCTCTCCCTCGTGACGCGATCAGCGTCCACTAGGAAAAGGGAGGTCACCGTCATGACAGGGGCGAAGACGGCGGTCGAGTGGCTGGCATCCGTTGCGCCGAATCCCGAAGCCTGTCGCTGGGAGTGGGAGCGCAACCCCCTCGGGGTCGCACTGCTGCCGGCGGGCAAGGCCTGGGACGTACTCATCCTGCCGGGCGAGCTCGGCTATCCGACCCTCGATGTGCTCACCCGCGTCATCGACCAACTGGGCCCGGTCCTGGTCGACTTCGGCGACGCCCGCATGGGCTTCTTCGTGCCGCCCGGCACGGCCGCCCGCTGGCTCGGCACCGGCATCCGTACGGCCGGGGCCGGCACCTGGATCGTCGTTCCGTATCCGGGCCGCGCCACCGGCGGCACCCGCTGGCTGGTCCCACCGGACGGCACCGGCACCCTCAACGACCCGGCACTTCTCGAACTGGCCATGCATGAGGCTGCCGCCGGCTTGGCCGATCACGACTAAGGAGGGTGCCGCGCTGGGTTGTTGGTCGGCCGCGGCTGTGTCGTGGCTGGTCGCGCAGTTCCCCGCGCCCCTTGTGGCACTTGTCGAACCCGGTGACAGGTCTTGACAAGCTGATTGGTCTGGACCAAATTGGGCGCGCTCCACCCCTCCAAATCCCCCCTGCCTGGAGGCACTTGTGGATCGCTTCAGACCTCTCGCCCTCCTGACCGCCGCGGCACTGACCCTGCCCGGCGTCACCGCGCTCTCGTCGGCCGCCCGTGCGGCCGACGCGGACCTGGCCCGCAACGGCGGCTTCGAGGCCGGCCTCGACGGCTGGACCTGCACGGCCGGTACGGCCGTCAACACACCCGTGCGCAGCGGCAGTTCCGCGCTGCAGGCCACCCCGGCCGGCAGCGACAACGCCCGGTGCGCACAGACCGTCACCGTGAAGCCGGACTCCCAGTACACCCTGTCCGGATACGTCCGCGGCTCGTACGTCTACCTCGGCGCGAGCGGCACCGGCACCACCGACGTCTCCGCATGGACCCAGTCCGCCCCCGGCTGGCAGCAGCTCACGACGACCTTCCGGACGGGCCCCGCCACCACCCGCGTCACCCTCTATACCCACGGCTGGTACGGCACCGGGGCCTACAACGCCGACGACATCTCCCTCGTCGGACCCGGAGTGGACGCCGCCCGGCCGCCCGCCGCCCCGACCGGCCTGAACACCGGAGCGGTCACCTCGTCCAGCGTCGCCCTGTCCTGGTCGGCCGTCCCGGGTGCGACGGGCTACGCCGTCTACCGCGACGGCGCCAAGGTCCGGACGGTGACCGGCACTTCGGCCACGATCGGCGGGCTCTCGCCCTCCACGGCGTACGGCTTCCAGGTCGCCGCGGTGAACGACGCGGGCGAGTCGGCGAAGTCGGCCACGGTGACCGCGACGACGACCGCGGGCACCGGCAGCCCCGTGGACCTCCCGGCCCACGCCCTGGTCGGCTACCTCCACGCGAGCTTCGCCAACGGCTCCGGCTACACCCGCCTGGCCGACGTCCCCGACAGCTGGGACGTCATCGACCTGGCCTTCGGCGAACCGACCTCGGTGACCTCGGGCGACATCCGCTTCGACCGCTGCCCGGCCACGGAGTGCCCGAACGTCGAGAGCGACGCCGAGTTCAAGGCGGCGATCAAGGCCAAGCAGGCGGCCGGCAAGAAGGTGCTGATATCGATCGGCGGCCAGAACGGCCAGGTGCAGCTGACGACGACGGCCGCGCGGGACACCTTCGTGACGTCGGTGTCGAGGATCATCGACGAGTACGGACTCGACGGCCTGGACATCGACTTCGAGGGCCACTCGCTCTCCCTGAACGCCGACGACACGGACTTCAAGAACCCGAGGACGCCGGTGATCGTCAACCTCATCTCGGCCGTGAAGACCCTGAAGGCCAGGTACGGCGACGACTTCGTGCTGACCATGGCCCCGGAGACGTTCTTCGTCCAGCTCGGCTACCAGTACTACGGCACCGGCCAGTGGGGCGGCCAGGACCCGAGGGCCGGGGCGTACCTCCCGGTCGTCCACGCCCTGCGCGACGACCTGACGCTGTTGCACGTCCAGGACTACAACTCGGGCCCGATCATGGGCCTGGACAACCAGTACCACTCCATGGGCGGCGCCGACTTCCACATCGCCATGACCGACATGCTGCTGACCGGCTTCCCGGTCGCGGGCAACGCCGGCAACGTCTTCCCGCCCCTGCGTCCCGACCAGGTCGCGATCGGCATGCCCGCCTCCACCAACGCGGGCAACGGCCACGTCCCTCCGGCCGAGGTCACCAAGACCCTCGACTGCCTGACGAAGAGGACCAATTGCGGCTCGTACGCCACCCACGGCACCTGGCCCGCGCTGCGCGGTCTGATGACGTGGTCGATCAACTGGGACCGCTACTCGAACTGGGAGTTCCAGCGGACGTTCGACGGCTACTTCGGCTGACGGCTACGCGGGCCGGCGCCCGGCACGGCTGAGGAACAGCCAGAGCAGCGAGAGGAGCACCGTGCACAGGCACCAACTGGCCGCTACGTCCAGTGGCCAGTGGTAGCCGCGCCGGACCAGCCCGAAGCCGACGCAGAGGTTGAGCACGGCGCACGTGACGAGGAGCGCGCGCCGGGCGAACACGGAACTCAGCCACGGCAGCAGCAACAGGGTCGCGGCACCGTAGGCGATGGCGGCCGTGGCCGTGTGGCCGGACGGGTAGTAGCCGGTGGCGGGCGGCACAACCGGGGTGCCGGGGCGGTCGGTCAGGATCTTGAGGGGGATCACCAGGGCCGGAACCAGCGCCATGAGCAGGGCCGCGGAGGCGGCCGGCCACCACCATTGGTGTGTACCAGTGCTGCGGGCCCGCCAGGCGACGTACGTCAGACTCACGGCGAGCACGGGCACCGCGACCGGCACATTGCCCAGGTCGGCGAGGAGTTCGGAGAAACGGTCCGGATGAGCCAGGGCCCGGCTGGTCGCCTCGTCGAGGTCGACCAGCGGGCCGTCGGCCACCACCTGCCAGGTGATGAGCACGAAGAGAAGGGCGGGAAGCCCGAGGAGTCCGAGAAGGACGAAGAGGGAGGTCGGCCGCCCCGGAACAGGGGGGGTGGTTCCGGGGCGGCCGTCCGGATCGGAAGGTCGCGCGCCCCGGGGGGTTTGGGGCGGGCGACTGTCCGATCGGTGAGGAGATCCGGAGCCGGAAGCTCCGGGTGTGTGCGCGAGGGCACGACCAGGTCGAAGCTGGGGAGGCCTCGGCCCGAAGTCGCCCAGAGTCCCCTCTGGGCGGGGTGTATCTCTCATCTGCTTAGAACCTACGACAGGGCGATGGTGTTAGACAGCCGGAAAGGCGTCCTGACATCCACCTCGCACACCTTCTTCACACGCTCTGACGGTAGCCGCCCCGGCCCCGGAATCACGGAAGGTGCCGGGGCTGGGGCGGACGAGTCGCATGGGGCGAGGCCCCTGTCGCTCACCAGTGGTTTTGCTGTGGCCTCAGATGCGGGCGAAGGCCTGTTCGATGATGTCCAGGCCCTCGTTGAGGAGGTCCTCGCCGATCACCAGCGGAGGCAGGAAGCGCAGCACATTGCCGTAGGTGCCACAGGTCAGGACCAGCAGGCCCTCCTGGTGGCAGGCCTTGGCGAGCGCGGCGGTCGCCTGCGCGTCGGGCTCCTTGGTGGTGCGGTCCTTGACCAGCTCGATGGCGATCATGGCGCCACGGCCGCGGATGTCGCCGATGATGTCGAACTTCTCGGCCATGGCGGTGAGGCGGGCCTTCATGGTCGCCTCGATGTTCTTCGCCTTGGTGTTGAGGTCGAGCTCCTTCATGGTCTCGATGGAGCCCAGCGCACCGGCGCACGCCACCGGGTTGCCGCCGTAGGTGCCGCCCAGGCCGCCGGCGTGCGCCGCGTCCATGATCTCGGCGCGACCGGTCACGGCGGCGAGCGGCAGACCGCCCGCGATGCCCTTGGCGGTGGTGATCAGGTCCGGGACGATGCCCTCGTCCTCGCAGGCGAACCACTGGCCGGTGCGGCAGAAGCCGGACTGGATCTCGTCGGCGACGAAGACGATGCCGTTGTCGGAGGCGAACTTGCTGATCGCCGGCAGGAAGCCCTTGGCCGGCTCGATGAAGCCGCCCTCGCCGAGTACCGGCTCGATGATGATCGCGGCGACGTTCTCCGCACCGACCTGCTTGCTGATCTGGTCCATGGCCTGCGCGGCGGCCTCCGGCCCGGCGTTCTCCGCACCGGTCGGCCAGCGGTAGCCGTAGGCGACCGGCACGCGGTAGACCTCGGGCGCGAACGGGCCGAAGCCGTGCTTGTACGGCATGTTCTTCGAGGTCAGCGCCATGGTGAGGTTCGTACGGCCGTGGTAGCCGTGGTCGAAGACGACGACGGCCTGGCGCTTGGTGTACGAGCGGGCGATCTTGACGGCGTTCTCGACGGCCTCGGCGCCGGAGTTGAACAGCGCCGACTTCTTGGCGTGGTCACCCGGCGTCAGCTCGGCCAGCGCCTCGGCGACGGCCACGTAGCCCTCGTACGGCGTGACCATGAAACAGGTGTGGGTGAAGTCGGCGAGCTGCGCGCTCGCCCTGCGTACGACCGCCTCGGCGGACGCGCCGACGGACGTCACGGCGATGCCCGAACCGAAGTCGATGAGCCGGTTCCCGTCGACGTCCTCGATGATGCCGCCCCCTGCCCGCGCGGTGAACACGGGCAGCACGGAGCCCACGCCCTGCGCGACCGCGGCGGTACGGCGGGCCTGCAGCTCCTGCGACTTCGGGCCGGGGATGGCGGTGACGAGGCGGCGCTCCTGCGGAAGTGCGCTCATGAGGGGCTCCTGGGGGTTTTGCGGACGCTTGTCTTGTTCTTTTCTCGCAGGCTAGGGCGGGGAGCGGGGGGTGGGCATGCTCCATGTGGGCGTTGTCAGGGGGTTCGGTTGTCCGTCGTGGACATAGCGACGCCGAGTGTCTGGAGCAGCTCGATCCGTTCGGTCGGCCGTGTAAGCGGTGAACTCCCCAGGAGTGCGCGTTAGATTGACTCGCTGATGGTGGATGGTACGGACGGAACGGCTGGTCAGGGGGCAAGGGCGATGGACAGCGACGGGACGCAGGACGCGCGGGGTACGCACGCCACGCCTGTGCCTCGGCCTGCGGCACCACCACAGGCCCCTGCGGTGCCGCCACGGCCGACGCGGGCGCCGGGTGCGGGGCCGGACGACTCGGCGTTCCTGACCTGGCTGCGGGCGCCACGACCGGAGGCGCTGCCCGGCGTGTGGCGGTTCGGGCACGTGCCCCGCCCGGACGCGGAGCCCGAGCGGATCCCGGGGCGGCAGTTGCTGAGCGGGGCGGTGATCGCCTTCCTGGTCGGGTGGCTGATCTGGTCGCTGCTCTGGAACGGCTATCTCGGTGGCTGGTGGGTGCTGCCCCTGGAGCTGTTCACCCCGGACTCCTGGCGCGAGAACAACGACCGCGTCGGCAACGCCGTCCTCTGGTACAGCTACTACACGCTCATCGCCCTCGCCATAATGCTCGCCGTCGGCCGGCTGGGCCGCTGGGGCGAGGTCTGGCGTCGCTACGGCCCGCCCGCCTGGCTTCGTACGGCACCCGCGCCCGAGCGGGCGCCCGCCCCCGAGCAGGACCCCGCGTCCTGGCCCGCGCTGCGCACCGCCGGTGCCGCGGATGCCGCCGAGCGGCTGAGTGCCGACGCTCGGTCGGGGCTGATGCGGGACGTCGACTACGCCCGGATCACCCGCGCCTGGCAGGGCGTGCGCAGTGGGCGGCACGACCTTGCCACCTTCAGCGGTGCCGTGCTCAAGGACGGCGCCGCCGCCTGTCTGCATCCGTCGGGCGAGCGCGACGTGCCGGGCCGGATCGCGCGGCACGACCTCGTCAGCGGTCAGGTGCGGCTCGGTACGACCGCCGACGATCCGCGCAATCCGTACGCCTACCGCGGGACGGGGCTGGGCCTCGGGCCCGACCTGCTCGGCACCTCCCTGCTCGCCGTCGGGCCCGCCGGGTCCGGCAAGACGGGGACCGTCGTGCGGCCGCTGGCCGAGTCGCTGTGCCTGCACGCGCTCGCCGGACGGGCCGCCGTGGTCGTGGTCGGCGCGGCGGGCACGGGGCTCGGACCGGAGGACTCGTACGACGTCGTCGTACGGATCGGAAACCCGGACTCGGTCTACGACCTGGACCTGTACGGCGGCACCGGCGACCCCGACGAGGCGGCGGCCGTGCTCGCCGAGGCGCTCGTCGGGGATCTCGCCGACCCGCATCCGGGCAGCGACAGCCGCCGCTCCACCACCGTGCTGGCCCAGCTGCTCGGGCCGTTCCGCGCGGTCCATCAGCGCTTCCCGTCCGTGGCGGAGCTACGGCAGCTGCTGGACGGCGCCCCTGGTGCGCTCGGCGCGCTGCGCACGGCGCTGGAGGGGTCCGGGCAGGCATCCCTCATTCGCGAACTCGACGCCCGGGAGCGGCAGTCGGGGCATCCCGGCGATGTGGCGGCTGTGCTCGCGGACCGGGTGGCGCTGCTCGACCGCCCTGCCTTCGCCGGGTTCTTCGACACGTCCGGGCAGTCGCGGCCGTTTTCGCTCAAGGCCCTCGACCACCCCGTCCGGGTCCGCATCGACCTGCCGGCGCGCGGGCACGCGGAGGCCTCGCGGATGCTGGCGCGGCTGGTGCTGGCGCAGTTCACGGCCAGCATCGCCGTACGGGAGGACCGGTCGCTGTTCGCCTGTCTGGTGCTGGACGACGCGACCGGCGTCGTGACGCCCGAGGCCGTACGGGGCATCCAGCGGCTGCGGTCCGGAAACGCCGGCGCGGTGCTCACGCTGCGCAGCCTGGACGACGCGCCGAGGCCACTGCGCGGGCCACTGCTCGGCGCCGCCGGGTGCCGGATGGCGCTGGCCGGGATCACGCCCTGGGACGGGCAGGACTTCGCCGAGGTGTGGGGCAAGGAGTGGACCGAGGCGCGGGACGTCACCGACCGCCAGATCATCGCGGAGACCCCGGCCGGGAAGGCCGTGCACGCGCTGCGACGGGTGATCACCGGCAAGGCGCCGACCGCGCGGGCGGTGACCGTGCGCCAGGTCGAGCGCGAGCGCTGGTCGGCGTCCGAGCTGGCGCACGCGGTGCCGCCGGGGCATGCGGTGCTGTCGCTCACCAGCGTCCAGGGCGAGCACGCGCCGCCGTTGCTGGTGGACCTGCGGGGCTGACCTCGGGGTACGGGCGTCAGGCCGCGGGGGGACCGTACGGTGAGGCAGAATCGGCACAGGTCGTTCATACACGGCGGCCAAATGATCACAGAGATCACCGAAGATCCAGCGGTCACAGAGCTCACACCGATTTGAAGGCCTCATGCCCCCCACGCTCGCCTCGCTCCTGCACCACTCCGCGCTCAAGCTGACCGTGCGGGCGGGCGAGGACCGCCTGGACGTGCCCGTGCGCTGGGTGCACGCCAGTGAGCTCGCCGACCCGGTCCCCTATATGGAGGGCGGGGAACTGCTCCTGATCACCGCGCTCAAGCTGGACGCGGAGAACCCCGAGTCGATGCAGCGCTATGTGCGGCGGCTGGTCGGCGCGGGCGTGGCCGGACTCGGCTTCGCGGTCGGCGTCAACTACGAGGACATCCCCGAGGCACTCGTCGACGCGGCGGCGCAGGAGGGCATGCCGCTGCTGGAGGTGCCGCGCCGCACGCCGTTCCTCGCCATCAGCAAAGCCGTGTCGGCAGCGATCGCGGCGGACCAGTACCGGGCGGTGACGGCGGGGTTCGCGGCCCAACGGGAGCTGACCAAGCAGGCGTTGACCGACGGGCCGGAAGGGCTGCTGGCCGCGCTGGCCTCGCAGGTCGACGGCTGGGCGGCGCTGTACGACGCGTCCGGTGCCGTCGTGGCGACCGCACCGGAGTGGGCCGGGCGGCGGGCGGCACGGCTCACGGCGGACGTGGAGCGGCTGCGCGAGCGGCCGGCGCCGGCGTCGTCCGTCGTGGGCGGGCCGGAGAACGAGGACCGGGTCGAGCTGCACACCCTGGGCACCGGCCGCCGGCCTCGTGCCGCCCTGGCCGTGGGCACGGCGGCGGCACTGGGCACGGCGGAGCGGTACGCCGTGCACTCGGCCATCGCGCTGCTGACCCTGACCACCGAGCGGTCGCGCTCGCTGCAGGCGGCCGAGGCGCGGGTCGGCGCGGCAGTGCTGCGCATGCTGCTGGCCGGGGAGCCCGATCATGCGCGGGCGGTGGCCGGGGACCTGTACGGAGGGCTCCTGGACGCGCCCTTCCGGGTGATCGTCGCCGAGGCCGCCTCGGTGTCGGCGGCGCGTGTCGTGGACTCCGGGAGCCGGGTGGCGCTCACCAAGGCGTCCGCCGCGGTGCTGGTCGCCGCCTCCGAGGCGAGCGGCGATCCGCTGGGTGCCCTCACCGAGATCGTGGAGTCGGCGGCGGCGCGGGCCGGGGAAGCGGTGCTGGTGGTCCCCGAGGGGGAGGGAGACGCGGCGCGGCTGGTGGTGCTCGCGGCCGACGGGGGTGCGGCGGTGGGCGCGTGTGCGGACTACGCGGCGGCGTTGGAGGCGGCGCGGACGGGGGCCGTACCGGAGCAGTCGGGGGGCGCCGACGAGGACGAGCTGGTCGTCGGGCTCTCGGCGCCGGCCGGACCCATCGCCGCGGCGGCGGCGTACAAGCAGGCCGAGCAGGCGCTGTCGGTGGCGCGGCGGCGGGGGCGGGTGTGTGTGGAGCACGAGCAGATGGCGGCGGGGTCGGTGCTGCCGTTGCTCGCGGACGACGCGGTGAAGGCGTTCGCGGACGGGTTGCTGCGGGCGCTGCACGAGCACGACGCGACGGGGCGGGGGGATCTGGTCGCCTCGCTGCGGGCCTGGCTGTCCCGGCACGGGCAGTGGGACGCGGCGGCAGCGGACCTCGGGGTGCACCGGCACACGCTGCGGTACCGGATGCGGCGGGTGGAGGAGATTCTGGGGCGGTCCCTGGACGACGCGGACGTGCGGATGGAGCTCTGGCTGGCGTTGAAGGCGACGTCGTCCGAGTAGGACGACCGAGCAGGGCGACCGAGCGCGCCGGAGAATCCGGGCCGGCGCCGAGCCGAGCCGCCGCTCTGCCAATCCGTCGAACCCCGGCCCCCTACCACTACACCCCGGACAAACGCCGCGCCGCCGCCTCGCCCCTACCGTGGACCACGACACACCAGGACACCCCCAATCGCGGAAGGGCCGGGAATTCATATGACTTCCACCCACGCCTTCTGGCTCGCCGGCCGCCAGGTCAGCGGCGAGGACAGCTTTGATGTGACCTCCCCGTGGGACGGGCGGGTCGTCGGCACGGTGAGCGTGCCGACGGACGCGCAGACCGAGGAGGCCGTGGCCGCCGCGTACGCCGTCCGCGAGGACTTCGCCGCGACCCCGGCCCACGTACGTGCCGCCGCCCTCGACCACGTCAGCAGGCGGCTCGTCGAGCGGACCGAGGAGATCGCCCGGCTGATCTCCGCCGAGAACGGCAAGCCCATGAAGTGGGCCCGCGGCGAGGTCGGCCGTGCCGTGTCCGTGTTCCGGTTCGCGGCCGAGGAGGCCCGGCGGTTCAACGGCGGCGAGGCCCAGCGGCTCGACACCGACCTGGGCGGTCAGGGGCGGCTCGCCTTCACCCGGCGCTTCCCCAAGGGTGTCGTCCTCGGTATCGCGCCCTTCAACTTTCCGCTCAACCTGTGCGCCCACAAGATCGCCCCGGCCATCGCCGCCGGCGCGCCGATCATCCTGAAGCCCGCCCCGGCCACCCCGCTGTCCGGGCTGATCCTCGGTGAGCTGCTCGCCGAGACCGAGCTTCCGGCCGGCTCCTGGAGCATCCTCCCGG
Source organism: Streptomyces sp. NBC_00299 (assembly GCF_036173045.1). GTDB lineage: Bacteria > Actinomycetota > Actinomycetes > Streptomycetales > Streptomycetaceae > Streptomyces > Streptomyces machairae. Next base: position 2,751,131 of record NZ_CP108039.1, on the reverse strand, counting down.
TGCCGAACGACAAGATGCCCGCCCTGGTCCAGGACGAGCGTCTGCCGGTCATCTCCTTCACCGGCTCCGAGAAGGTCGGCTACGCGATCATGGACTCGGTGCCGCGCAAGCACTGCACCCTGGAGCTGGGCGGCAACGGCGCGGCGATCGTGCTCGCCGACTTCGCCTCCGACGCGGACCTCGACCGGGCCGCGACCCGCATCGCCACGTTCTCCAACTACCAGGGCGGCCAGTCCTGCATCTCCGTGCAGCGGGTGATCGCGGACGCGTCCGTGTACGACCGGCTCGTGCCGCGCATCGTCGCCGCCGTCGAGGCCCAGGTCACCGGTGACCCTGGCGACGACGCCACCGATGTCGGCCCGCTGGTCAGCGAGGACGCCGCCAAGCGCGTCGAGAACTGGGTCGAGGAGGCCGTCTCCGCCGGGGCCAGCCTTCTCACCGGCGGCAAGCGCGACGGCGCCTCCTACGCGCCGACCGTGCTGACCGACGTACCGGCCGGCACGACCCTCGCGTGCGAGGAGGTCTTCGGACCCGTCCTCACCGTGCAGAAGGTCGACGGGGAGGCCGCCGCCTTCGCCGCCGCCAACGACTCCAAGTACGGCCTCCAGGCAGGTGTGTTCACCCACGACCTGCAGACCGCGTTCCGCGCCCACCGCGCCCTCGAGGTCGGCGGCGTCGTGATCGGCGACGTGCCCTCCTACCGCGCCGACCAGATGCCGTACGGCGGCGCCAAGCAGTCCGGTGTGGGCCGTGAGGGCGTGAAGTTCGCGATGGACGACTACACCTACGAGCGCGTGATGGTCCTCACCGGCATCGCTCTCTGAATCAGTCGCAAGGCTGGCCAAAGGGGGCTAGCTAATGGGAACCATTTTCATATAGGATTCCCGAAGGGGCCCGGCACCGATGCCTTCCGGTGCCGGGCCCCTTCCTGCGTCGGCCTGTTCCGGACCCTCAACCGGAGAAGCCGACGTGCGCGAGCCGCAGTGGGCCGCGCAGTTCGAGGTGGACGTCGTGGACGCCGTCGGCGGTGATGCCGGCGCTCACCGTCGAGTAGTCGTACGGACCCGCATCCGCCGCCCCGGACGCCAGTACGGCGAGCACCGGGCCCCCGTCCAGGGACACCTCGACCACGCCGTCGCCGGAGACCGTCGCCGTCACCTGTGTGACGCCGGCCCCGAAGTCGCAGTGCCGGTAGACCAGTTCGCCCGACCCGCCCTGCGCCGGCGTCACCGCATCGCCCGACGCCTTCGTGCGGTCGACGATCGCGATGCCGCTCTGCTCGTCGAAGTCGGCCGCGTTCAGGCCGCGTCGGACGGCCGGGCGCGGGGCGGGCGCCTCGCCGGCCAGGGTCAGGGTCGTACGCAGGCGGATGTCCTCGCTGGAGGCGCCGGCCAGGATCTCGTACCGGCCCGGCTCGCGGCGCCAACCGCCCCGGGCGACGTCCCAGAAGTCGAAGGCGGACAGCGGGACTTCGAAACTCAGCTCCTGCCGCTCGCCGGGAGCCAGCCGCACCCTGCCGTGCGCCACCAGCTCGCGGCGCGGACGCGGCACCGTCGGGTCCACGGCGCGGGTGTAGAGCTGGGCGACCTCGTCGGCCGTCACCTCGCCGGTGTTGGTGACCGTGAAGGTGACCGTCAGCGCGTTGCCGCCCACCGTCGTCCGCAGGCCGACGTACGAGAAACGCGCGTACGACAAGCCGTGGCCGAACGGGAACAGTGGGGTCCCTTCGAAGTACAGGTACGTCTGGCGGCCGTCGATCACGTCGTAGTCGAGGAGGCCGGGCAGGTCGGCGTCGTCGGCGTACCAGGTCTGCGGGAGGCGGCCCGCGGGGGAGACGTCGCCGGCCAGGACCCGGGCCAGGGCGGTGCCGGCCGCCTGGCCGCCGTGGGACGTCCAGAGCATCGCCGGGATCGCGGCCGGGTCGACGGCGTACGGGTATGCCGACACCAGCGCCAGCACCGTGTTCGGGTTGGCGGCGCGGGCGGCCCGCAGGAGGCGTTCCTGATGGGCGGGCAGGGCCAGTGTCGTGCGGTCCTCGGTCTCGCGGCCGTTGATGTGGGGGTCGTTGCCCGCGACCACCAGGACCACGTCCGCCCGCGAGGTGACACGCGCCACCGCTTCTTCCCCGGATTCGACGACGACGAGCTCGAACGCTTCCGGATTCGCCTCGGCAACCCTGACGCCGTCGGCGGCGACTGACACGTGGTGACCCGTGCCGAGATGCCGGAGGAGGTGCCCGTTCCCATGCGGTTCCAGGCGGAACGTCTCCTGGACGACCCAGCCTCCGGGCTGGTCGGCGGAGGCGCGGAGGCAGCCGTCCCCGGCGACGGAGAGATAGCGGCCGTCGGGGGCGCGCAGCGTCAGCACGCCCTCGCCCCAGTCGACGAGCGCGAGTTCGGTGCCGGTCGGGCCGCAGGTCAGCGGGGGCAGGTCGGTACGGCCGGCGAGCAGGGCCGGGTCGAGGGCGCCCTCGGCGCCGCGCACCTCGTCGTCGGCTTCGGCCTCGGGGACGCGCAGGAAGGTTCCGGCCGAGGTCTTCAGCAGGACGCGGTCGACGCCCTCCGCGAACTCCACCCGCTCCGCGCCGAACCGCTCGTACAGGCCCTCCAGCGGGGTGGAGCGGTGGATGAGCGTGCCGCTGTACCAGTCGAGCTTGCACTCGTCGGCGAGCAGGCCGACCACGGCGATCCGGGTGTCCGGTGCGAGCGGCAGCAGTCCGCCGCTGTTCTTGAGCAGGACGACCGACTGCTCGGCGGCCTCCTGGGCGAGCGCCCGGTGGGCCGGGGTGTCGAAGTCCTTGGTGGGCGCGTGCGGGTCGTACTCCGGTTCGAACTCACCGAGGCGGAAGCGGACCGAGAGCTGGCGGCGGACCGCCGTGTCGAGGTCCGCCTCGGTCAGCAGGCCCTGGTCCAGGGCCCCGCGGACCCGCGCCGTGATCTTCGAACTGTCGGTGCCGTGGTCGGTGAAGCTGTCCACACCGGCGAGGATCGCGGCCGCCGTGGCCTCCTCGTGGGTGTCGAAGTAGTGCTCGGAGTCGACCAGGTTGGACGGCGCACCGGCGTCCGAGCAGACCAGGATGTCCTCGTCGGTCCAGGTGCGCAGGTGCTCGCGCAGATACGGCGAGACATGGTTGGGGCGGCCGTTGACCAGGTTGTACGCGGGCATCACCCCGGCCGTCGCGCCCGCCTCGACCGTCTCACGGAAGGCCCGCAGGTCGTATTCGTGCAGGACGCGCGGGCGCACCGACGAGGATGTGACGTCGCGGCCCGTCTCGTTGTTGTGGGCCAGCCAGTGCTTGAGTACGGGGGCGGTGCGCCAGTACGTCGGGTGGTCGCCGCGCAGTCCGCGGGTGTACGCGGTGGCGATGGCCGAGGTGAGCTTCGGGTCCTCGGAGTAGCCCTCCTCGTTGCGGCCCCACAGGGGGTGGCGCAGGAGATTGACGGTGGGGGACCAGACGTTGAGGCCGACCCGGTCGTCGCGGGCGCGCATGGCGCGGGTCTCCTTCGACACCGCTTCGCCGACCCGGCGTACGAGATCGGTGTTCCAGGTCGCGCCGAGGCCGACCGCCTGGGGAAAGACGGTGGCCGGGCCCATCCACGCCACGCCGTGCAGGGCCTCCTGCCCGGTGCGGAACGCGGCGATGCCGAGGCGCTCCACGGCGGGCGTGAACTGGTGCAGAAATCCGATCTTCTCGTCGAGGGTGAGCCGCGACAGAAGGTCGTCGATGCGCTTCGCGAACGGCAGTCGCCGATCACGGAAAGGTGGCGTGGGCGGCGTTTGTGCGGTCACTTGGGGATCCCCTTGTGGTGGAGCGGCGAGGCGCTTTCGAAGCGCTTCGATGCTGATTCGGCTCGGGGGTGGGTGTCAAGACATCGACGCCCTTACTTCAAGCAATGCATAAGGAAAGGTCCCTTCCCGCACCTCGGAGGAATCTTGGAAGCGACCCTTGTGCACCCCTGGGTGTTCACTTAACCTCGCAGCAACATCGAAGCGCTTCGACGGCGGAGCCCGGTCGGCTCTTGACGGATCTCGTCGCAGTGGTCGGAGGACCGCTTCAGCTCAGCCAGTTCCACTTACGACACCGCAGCCGACGGCCCACCGCCGGGTGTCCAGGTGCGCCATGAAGGGTTGACGCAATGACGCCGAACGCCGACTCAGCCTCCTTGGGAACCAGCCGGAGAAGCTTCCTCGCCTCCACGGCGGTCGCCACCGCAGCGGTGGCCGGCGGGATGCCGCTGCTCGCCGCCTGCGGCGGTTCGGACAGCGGTTCGCGCGAGGGAGCCACGTCGGGCAAGGACGCGAAGAAGCTGCTGCCGACGTACGTGGCCAGCACGGTCGCCCAGCCGGACCTTCCGTCGAAGAACGGTTCGGCGGCCGGCTACACCGGCAAGGTCGACCTCGCTGCCCTTGCCACCTCGGTCCCGGAGAAGCTCGGCACCGGCGCCCCCTTCAAGGTCATGGCCCCGTTCTGGGGCTCCCCGCCGAAGCCCGGCAACCCCTACTACAAGGCGCTGGACGCCGCGGCGGGCACCAAGGTCACCTGGCAGAACCAGGACGGCAACACCTACGGCGAGAAGCTCGGCGCCGTCCTGGCCTCCAGCTCCATACCCGACATGGTGGTCGTGCCGAGCTGGGAACTGGTCGGCAAGATCGCGAACGCGGTCACCGCGAAGTTCATGGACCTTGGCCCCTACCTGGCGGGCGACAAGGTCAAGAAGTACCCGAACCTGGCGGCCATCCCCTCCGACGCCTGGCGCATGGGCATCTTCGGCGGCGCCCTGCGCGGCATCCCGATGCCGGCCGCGACTGCGTCCTTCATCGTGCCCTTCTACCGCAAGGACATCTTCGACAAGAAGGGCTACTCGGTCCCCAAGTCACCCGAAGAGTTCCTCAGTTGGGCCAAGGAGGCCACCAGCACCAAGGCCAAGGTGTACGCCTGCGGTGACATGAACTGGACCGCATGGGGCATCTTCGGCGTCCGCCCCTCCGGGACGCTCGGCTGGGACATCGGGGACGACGGCAAACTGACGTACCGCGTCGAGCAGCCCGAGTACCTGGAAGCCCTGGAGTGGACCCGCAAGCTGTTCGACGCGGGCGTGGTCCATCCCGACGACAAGGCGCGCTCGGGCGACGCGGGCAACCGTTTCACCGCCGGCCAGATCCTCGTCTTCAACAACGACATGTCCTCCTGGTACGGGAAGACCACCGAACAGGCCGCGTCCAACCCGGACTTCGAGATCGAGGGCATGGACATCTTCGGCGCGGACGGTGGCAGCCCGAAGCTGACGGCGGCCCAGCCCGCCGGTATCTGGTCGCTGATCCGCAAGGGCGCCTCGAAGACGACGATCGAGAACGCCCTGGCCGCCGCCGACTTCGCGGCAGCGCCCTACGGCACCAAGGAGCGGATGCTCGTCGACTACGGCGTCGAGGGCACCCACTACACGGTCAGGGACGGCGTCCCGGTCAAGAACGACCTGGGCAACTCCCAGGTGGTCAACGCCTGGGTGATGCTGGCCGCACCGGCCGCCTACTACGCCCACCCCGACTTCCCCGACGTCGCCCGCAAGCAGGTCGAGTGGCAGCAGCGGATGGGTGCCTTCATGAAGAAGACGTCCACGTACGGCATGAACATCGTCGAGCCGACCCGCTACGCCAATCTCTCCAGCCAGTTCGAGCAGCTGGAGATCGACTACGTGCGGGGCAACCGGAGACTGTCGGAGGTTCAGGCGGCCATCTCCACCTGGAGGTCCTCCGGCGGCGACAAGCTGCGCGACTGGTACAAGGAGCTCATCGACAAGAACGGCAGCGGCAACTGATGTCTCTCACGGCCGGGAGCAGGCCCGACGGGACTCGTCCCCCCGCGGCCGTCGAGGAGCCGACGGCCGCGGTCGCCACCGCCGCGGTGAAGGAGCGGGTGCCGCGCAGGACGAGCAAGGCCGGCAAGGTTCCCTTCCGGATCCGGCTGCGCCGCGATCGTGCGCTCATCCTGATGACGCTGCCCGTCATCCTCCTGCTTCTGCTCTTCAACTATGTCCCGCTGCTCGGCAACGTCGTCGCCTTCCAGGACTACGACCCGTACGTCTCCAGCAACGGCGTCACCGCGATCTTCCACAGCCCCTGGGTCGGCGTGGAGCAGTTCTCGCGGATGCTGGACGACCCGCTGTTCTGGAGCGCCGCGAAGAACACCGTCGTCCTGTTCGTGCTCCAGCTGGTGCTGTTCTTCCCGATCCCCATCGCCCTCGCGCTGCTCATCAACAGCGTGGTGCGGCCCCGGGTGCGGGCCGTGGCACAGGCGATCATGTATCTGCCGCACTTCTTCTCGTGGGTCCTCGTGGTCACCGTGTTCCAGCAGATCTTCGGCGGCGCGGGCATCATCGCCCAGACCCTTGAGGACCACGGCTGGAGCGGTTTCGACCTGATGACCGACGCGGACCTGTTCAAGTACCTGGTCACCGCGCAGGCCGTCTGGAAGGACGCCGGCTGGGGGGTCATCGTCTTCCTCGCGGCGCTGTCCGCGGTCAGCACCGACCTGTACGAGGCCGCCGCCATGGACGGGGCGGGGCGCCGGCGCCGCATGTGGCATGTGACGCTGCCCGCGCTGCGCCCGGTGATCGCGCTGCTGCTGGTCCTCAGGGTGGGCGACGCGCTGAGCGTCGGCTTCGAGCAGTTCCTGCTCCAGCGCTACGCAGTCGGTGCGGGGGCCAGCGAGGTCCTGGACACGTACGTGTGGAACATGGGTATCCAGAACGGCGACTTCAGCTACGCGGCCGCGGTCGGCCTCGCCAAGGGAGTCATCGGAGTGTGCCTCGTCCTGGGCGCGAACAAGTTCGCGCACCTGCTGGGCGAGCAGGGGGTGTACAAGAAATGAGCCTCAACACGCAGCTCGTCCGCAGCCTCAAGGCCCCCGCCCGCCCCGTGTGGGAGGAGCCGCCCAGCAAGGCCGGACTCACCTTGAAGAGCGGCTTCCTCGCGCTGTGCTGCCTGGGGGTGCTCGGTCCGCTGTGGATCGTGATCGTCACCAGCCTCTCCCCGAAGCCGGTGATCGACCGGGTCGGCGGCCTCGTCGTGATCCCCCAGGGCATCACCTTCGTCAACTACACCGAACTGCTCGGCGGCGGCCAGGTCAGCCGGGCGATCATGGTCTCGGTCGGCGTCACCCTCTTCGGCACGCTGTTCTCCATGACGGTGTCGGTGCTCGCGGCCTACGGCCTGTCCCGGCCGGGGAGTCTGGGGCATCGGTTCTTCCTGATGACCATGATGGCGACGATGTTCTTCGGGGCGGGCCTCATCCCGACGTACCTGCTGGTGCAGTCGCTGGGCCTCACGGACACCTATCTGTCGCTGGTCCTGCCGAGCGCGGTCAGCGTCTTCAACATCCTCGTCCTGCGGGCCTTCTTCATGGGGATCTCACCCGAACTCACCGAGTCCGCCCGCATCGACGGGGCCGGCGACCTGCGGATCCTGCTGACCATCATCCTGCCGCTGTCGCGGGCGGTGCTGGCCGTCATCTCGCTGTTCTACGCCGTCGGCTACTGGAGTGCCTGGTTCAACGCCTCCATCTACCTCAGCGACCAGCAGATGATGCCGCTGCAGAACGTGCTCATCCAACTGGTCCAGAAGAACACCGAGGCGCCGACCGGCCTTCAGCAGGCGGTCCGCACCGGTGAACTCTCCTCCCTGGGACTGCAGATGGCCGTCATGGTCCTGGCCCTGATCCCCGTCGCCGTCGCGTCCCCGTTCGTCCAGCGCCACTTCAAGAAGGGCATGTTGACCGGCGCGGTCAAGGGCTGACGACCGCACAGCAAGGTCTTGCCGAAGGACCACCGGTTGCTCACTGTCCCCCACGTAGGCGTCCCCGCCCCTTGCCAGAACGAGGTTTGCCATGCGCACGTCGAAGCCCAGCAGACGAACCGTCCTCGCCGGCACCGCGGCCGCTGCCGCGCTCACCGCCGTGCCGTCCATCGCAGGGCAGGCGTCCGCCGCCGAGCCCGACGCCGCTGCCGCCGGCCAGGCGTACCGCTGGCGCAACGCCGTCATGGGCGGCACCGGCTTCGTCACCGGCGTGCTCTTCCATCCCTCCGTCCGCGGCCTCGCCTACGCCCGCACCGACATCGGCGGCGCCTATCGCTGGGACGACCGCGCCGCCCGCTGGACCCCGCTGACCGACCACCTCGGCTGGGACGACTGGAACCTCCTCGGCGTCGAGGCCATCGCCGTCGACCCCGCCCACCCCGACCGCGTCTACCTCGCCCTGGGCACCTACGCCCAGTCCTGGGCCGGCAACGGAGCGGTGTTGCGCTCAGCGGACCGCGGGGCCACCTGGCAGCGCGCCGACCTCACCGTGAAGCTCGGCGCCAACGAGGACGGGCGGGGCACGGGGGAGCGGCTGCTCGTCGACCCACGGGACAGCGACACCCTGTGGCTGGGCACCCGGCACGACGGGCTGCTCAAGTCCACCGACCGGGGCGCCACTTGGGCGGCCGTGACCGGATTCCCGGGTACCCCGAGTGCCACCGGCCAGGGCGTCACCCTCCTCGTCGCCGCCGGCCGCACCCTCTACGCCGGCTGGGGCGACGGCGACGGCACGGCGGCGACCAAGAACCTGTACCGGACCGCCGACGGCACCCAGTGGGAGGCCGTCCCCGGTCAGCCCACCGGCACCGCCGCCAAGGTCCCGATCCGCGCCGCGTACGACCGCCACACCCACGAGCTGTACGTGACGTACGCCAACGCACCCGGCCCCAACGGTCAGTCCGACGGCAGCGCGCACAAACTGTGCACGCTCAACGGGAAGTGGACCGACGTCACGCCCGTGCAGCCCGGCGGGACCACGGGTGACGGGTCGGCCGACACCTTCGGCTACGGCGGCGTCGCCGTCGACGCCCGGCGGCCCGGCACGGTCGTGGTGTCCACCAACAACCGCTGGGCCGACATCGACACCGTGTACCGGACCACCGACGGCGGTCGCACATGGACGTCGTTGAAGGACACAGCCGTCCTCGACGTCTCCGAGACGCCGTACCTCAAGTGGGGTGCCGACAAGCCCAAGTTCGGCTGGTGGATCCAGGCGGTCGCCATCGACCCGTACGACGCGAAGCACATCGTCCACGGCACCGGCGCCACCCTCTACGGCACGCGCGACCTGGTGCACTGGGCCCCGCAGATCCGGGGACTGGAGGAGACGTCCGTCCGTCAGCTGATCTCGCCGCCGGCCGGGAGGGCGCACCTGATCAGCGGCAACGGGGACATCGGTGTGATGTACCACGAGTCACTCGCCGCGTCCCCGTCGTGCGGTATGGCCGCCAATCCGGTGTTCGGGACCTCCACCGGGCTCGCGCAGGCCGCGGCCAGGCCGTCGTACGTCGTCCGTACCGGGTGGGGCGACAACGGCAACGGGGCCCACTCGAACGACGGCGGGCAGACCTGGGCGCCGTTCAAGGCCCAGCCCGCCATCGCCAAGGACGCGCCGGGGCCGATCGCCACCAACGCCGACGGCAGCGTGCTGCTGTGGTCCTTCGTGCACTGGGACGGCACCCCCTACCCGGCCCAGCGCTCCGCCGACAACGGCGCCACCTGGTCCGAGGTCACCTCCTTCCCGAAGGGGGCCACCCCGGTCGCGGACCCCGTCGACCCGACGACGTTCTACGCCTTCGACACCGCCACCGGCACCCTCCACGCCAGCACCGACGGCGGCCTCACCTTCGCCGCGCGGGCCGGCGGGCTGAACTCGGGTGACAAGGAGTTCCAGCTGGCCGTGGCGCCCGGCCGGGCCGGGGACCTGTGGCTGAGCCTCAAGTGGAACGGGCTGTACCGCTCCACCGACGGCGGCGCCACCTTCACCAAGGTCGACAGCTGCTGGGCCTCGTACACCCTCGGCTTCGGCAAGGCCGCCCCAGGCGCCTCCTACCCGGCGCTCTACCTGGTCGGCTCCACCGAGAGCAGCACCGCGGTCCACCGCTCCGACGACGAGGCGAAGACCTGGGTGCGGATCAACGACGACGTGCACCAATGGGGCTGGATCGGAGCGGCCGTCACCGGCGACCCGCGCGTCCACGGCCGCGTCTACCTCGCCACCAACGGGCGGGGTGTCCAGTACGGGGAGCCGGTCTGATGCCCGACCTGAACGGCGCCACCCGCGGCCGCCTTCTCTTCGGCGGCGACTACAACCCCGAGCAGTGGCCCGAGGAGACCTGGCACGAGGACGTCCGCCTGATGAAGGACGCCGGGGTCAACTCGGTCACCCTCGGCGTCTTCTCCTGGGCGAAGCTCGAACCCCGGCCGGGGGAGCGGGAGTTCCGCTGGCTGGACCGGCTGATGGACCTGATGCACGACAACGGCATCGGCGTCGTCCTCGCCACCCCCACCTCCTCGCCCCCGCCCTGGATGGGCCGGCTGCACCCCGAGACCCTCCCGCGCGACGAGGACGGCCGGACCGAGTGGTGGGGCTCCCGCCAGCACTTCTCCCACTCCAGCGCGACGTACCGCCGCTACGCCGCCGCCATCACCGAGGACCTCGCCGCCCGCTACGCCGGCCACCCGGCCCTGCGGATGTGGCACATCAACAACGAGTACTGCACCTACGACTGGGGCCCCGAGGCCAAGGCCGCCTTCCGCCGCTGGCTCCAGGACAGGTACGGCACGCTCGACGCCCTCAACGAGGCCTGGGGCACCGCCTTCTGGAGCCAGGGATACGGCGACTGGAACGAGGTCCTGCCGCCGCGCCGCGCGCACTACATGAAGAACCCCACGCAGGTTCTCGACTTCAAGCGGTTCACGTCCGACGCGCTGCTGGAGTGCTACCTCGCCGAGCGCGACATCGTCGCCCGGCACAGCCCGGACATCCCGGTGACGACCAACTTCATGCCGTTCTGGCAGGGGCAGGACGCCTGGCTCTGGGCCGAGCGGGAGGACGTCGTCTCGGTCGACATCTACCCGGATCCGCGCGATCCGCTCGGCGGGCAGCACGGGGCGCTCATCCATGACATGACCCGCTCGCAGGCCCGCGGCGGCCCCTGGATGGTCATGGAGCAGGCGGCCGGACCGGTCAACTGGCGCGGCGTCAACCACCCCAAGCCCGCCGGCCTCAACCGCCTGTGGTCGCTCCAGGCCGTGGCACGCGGCGCCGACGCCGTCTGCTACTTCCAGTGGCGGCAGTCCCGGCAGGGCGCGGAGAAGTTCCACTCCGGGATGGTCAGCCACGCGGGCGAGCACGGCCGTACGTACCAGGAGGTCAAGCGGATCGGCGCCGAGCTGGCCCGGCTCGGCGGGAAGGTGGCGGGCAGCCGGGTCGACGCCGCGGAAGTCGCCGTACTCCTCGACTGGAACGCCTGGTGGGCGAGCATGCAGGACGGCCGGCTGTCCTCCGAGTTCGACTACCCGCAGGTCGTCCGCGCCTGGCACCGCGCCCTCTGGGAGGCCCACACCGTCACGGACTTCGCCCACCCGGAGCACGACCTGTCCGCCTATAAACTGGTCGTCGTCCCCCAGCTGTACCTGATGACGGACGCGGCCATCGACCACCTGGTCGCCTACGTCGAGGGCGGCGGCACCCTCGTCGCCGGCTTCCTGACCGGCGTCGCCGACGAGGACGACCGCGTCCGCCCGGGCGGCATGGACGTACGGCTGCGCGAACTGTTCGGCATCCGCACCCTGCACGAATGGTGGCCGCTCGACGCGGGGGAGAAGGCCGACGTCGAGGGCTTCCGCGGCACCCTGTGGTCCGAGGAGATCGAGGCGGCGGACGACGTTGCCGCCGTGACGCCCTACAAGGGGGGCGAGCTGGACGGACTGCCCGCCGTCCTGCGCAGGGGCCGTGCCTGGTACGTCTCCACCCTCCCCGAGCCGCACGCCCTGCGCACACTGCTCGCCGACATCGCGACGGGGGCGGGTGTACGACCGACCCTCGCCGGACTTCCGGCAGGTGTGGAGGCGGTACGGCGGGGTGGGCTGCTGTTCCTTCTGAACCACGGGCGCGACGCGGTCACCGTGCCCGTGCCCGGCCGCCACCACGACCTGCTGACCGGCGCGGACACCGCCGACTCGGTGGAGCTGGGGCGGTACGGGGTCGCCGTACTGGAGGCCGTCTCATGAGCGGACCCGTTCACGGCACCTGGGAGCCCGCTCCCGCCGCCCGCTGGGAGGACGCCTTCCTGAGCGGGAACGGCCGACACGGCGTCATGGTGTTCGGCGATCCGAACGACGACCGGGTCATCGTCAACCACCACACCCTGGTCCGCCCCAACGGCGGCGAACGCGCCCGTCCCCCCGCTCTCGCCGCCGAGCTCCCGCACGTTCAGGACCGGCTGCTCGCCGGTGACGTCACCGCAGCCGAGCGCTTCACCGACGGGCGGGAGCTCCAATGGGTGCAGCCCTTTCACCCCGCGTTCCAGGTGCGGCTGCGCCGCCCGGCCGCCCAGGAGCGCGGGGACTACCGCCGCGAGGCCGACTTCACCACCGGCGTCTGCACGGCCGCGCACGGCGGTTGGCGGAGCCGGGTGTTCGTCTCCCGCGCCGACGACGTCATCGTCCAGCACATCACCGAGCCCGGCCTCACGGTCGACGTCACCTTGGATCACCGACTTCCGGGCGCTCCACACGACTTGGCGGTCGGACACAGTGCCGTCCGCACTCCCGAGGGCGCGCTCCTCACCCTGCGCGCCCGCTATCCCGGCAGCGACCGTTCGTACACGGGCGTCACCCTCGCCGTGGTCACGGGCGGAAGCACCCGCACCTCGCTGCCGGGCCTGCGCACCGAGAACGCCCGCTCCTTGCTGCTCCTCACCCGCGTCCGGCGCCACACCGGCGAGCTGGACGCGCTCGTCGAGGCACACGCGCTGCGCGCCCTGCTGCCCGAGGGCGACGAGGACCCGTACGACCGACTCCTCACCCGCCACACCGACCTGCACCGCCCGCCCTATCTCCGCGTCGGCCTCGATCTAGGCGCCGACGCGGCCGAACGAGCCCTGCCCGGCTCGGACCTGGTGCGCCGCCCGAAGAGCCCCGCCCTCCTGGAACGCCTCTTCGCGGCCGGCCGCTACCACCTGATGTCCGCCGCCGGCATGCTGCCGCCCCGGCTGACCGGCCTGTGGACCGGCGACTGGAACACGGCCTGGTCGGGCGCGTTCACCACCGACGCCAACCTCAACCTCCAGACCGCGTCGGCCGCCGCGGCAGCACTTCCGGAGGTGACCGAAGCCCATGCCGCCCTCGTCCACGGCCAGTTGGACCACTGGCGGGACAACGCCCGCGCGATCTTCGGCACCCGTGGCGTCGTGGCTCCCGCCCACACCGACGGCGAGTCCGGCCACCTCTACCACTTCAGCCGCGCCTACCCCCTGCACCTGTGGACCGCGGGCGCCGACTGGCTGCTCAAACCGCTCGTCGACCACGAAGAGACCCGCGGCGAACGCGACCCGCGCACCGCCGCCGCCCTCACCGAAGTCGCCCGGTTCTACGAGGACTTCCTCACCCGCACCGACAGCGACGGCCACCTGATCGTCGTCCCCTCCTACTCACCCGAGAACCGCCCGGCGAACGGGAGCTGGGGCACGATCAACGCGGCCATGGACCTCTCGGCAGCCCGGCACGCCCTGCGCACGGCCGCTCGCTACCACCCGGGCACCCCCGAGGCCGACCGCTGGCGCGCCCTCGCCGACCGCCTCCCTCCGCACCGGATCAACGCCGACGGCGCCCTCGCCGAATGGGCCTGGCCGGGCCTGGAGGACACGTACGACCACCGTCACCTCAGCCACCTCTACGGAGTCTGGCCCCTCGACGAGATCACCCCGTACGACACCCCGGACCTCGCGACGGCCGCCCACCGTGCCCTCGAACTGCGCGGCGCGGAGAACGACTCGGCGCACGGCCATCTCCACCACGCCCTCATCGCGGCCCGCCTCAGGGACGGCGAGCGGGTCGCCCACGCCCTCGACCAGGTCCTGGACGGCGACTTCTTCCACGCCTCCCTGATGAGCGCCCACTACCCGAACCGCGACGTCTACAACGCGGACGCCGCGCACACCCTGCCCGCCGTACTGATCGAGATGCTCGTGCAGTCGACCCCGGGCCGGCTCGTCCTGCTGCCCGCCGTGCCGCCCACCCTCCCCAAGGGCCGGCTTCGGGGCGTACGCACCCGGTTCGGCGCGGAGGTCGACCTGACGTGGGCGCCCGGCGGGGCGAGTGCCGTCCTGAAACCGTCTCGCACCCTGCGCATCGAACTCCGGACTTCCACCGGCGACGCCCAACCGCTCGACCTCGTCGCCGGAGAAGACCACGTCCTCGGCCTCGGGGCGTGGTAACCCCCGCAACTCCCCCCACCCATGGAAAGGGACACCATGGCAAAGAGCGCACTACGCAAGATCACCACGGCCGTGCTGGCCCCGGCGATGGCCCTCGGTGCCACCGTCGGGCTCGCCTCCGCCCCCGCCTCGGCCGCCGTCTGGAACTCCTGCGACCAGTGGGGCAACACCAGCCTGAACGGCTACACGCTCTACAACAACATCTGGGGCTCCGGCGCCGGCAGCCAGTGCATCTGGGCCAACTCCGGCACCAACTGGGGTGTCTGGGCCAACCACCCGGGCACGGGCGGCATCAAGTCCTACCCCAACTCCAAGAAGGTGATCAACAAGACGATCGCCTCCCTCGGCTCGCTCACCAGCAGCTACAACGTCTCCGTCCCGTCGTCCGGCGCGTACAACACGTCGTACGACATCTGGGACACCGACTACGACTACGAGATCATGCTCTGGGTCAACTACAACGGCGCCGTCGGCCCGCTCGGCACCTCGCAGGGCAATGTCGCGCTCGGCGGTCACACCTGGACCGTCTACAAGGGCAACAACGGCGCGAACGAGGTCTTCTCGTTCCTGCGGACGTCCGACTCCACCTCGGGCAGCGTGGACATCAAGCCGATCCTCAGCTGGATCGCCAACACCAAGGGCTGGATGTCCAGCAGCGAGACCATCGGTGACGTGCAGTTCGGCTACGAGATCACCTCGTCGTCCGGCGGGCTCGACTTCGCCACGAACAACCTGACCGTCAGCAGCAGCTGACCCGTCAGCAGGGCCGGGGCCGGTCCGCGTTCCGCCTCAGACGCGGTCGACCTCGGCCCGCAGCGCGTTGTAGTCCGCGAAGGCCTCCTCCACCTCGGCGCGGGTCAGGCCGTAGCGGGCCAGGTCGTAGCGGTGCGGTCGGGTGCCCTTCGGGCGGGCGACGGCGCCGGCCAGGCGGGCGGCCTCGGTGTCGGTCCAGCGTGCGCCGACGGCGTCGTAGAGCTTGGGGGCACCCGTGGCGGGCTCGGCGCCGAGCCAGGAGTACGGGGCGTCGACCACCGTCTCGCGGGGGAGGGCGGCACGGGCCGCGAGGCCGCGTCGCATGGCACGGCTCAGCAGGCCGGACCAGGTGGCGCCGATGCCGTGCAGGTCGAGGGGGCGGGTGCTGACGGCCATGCCGTGCTCGATCAGGCTGCAGAAGGAGGCCACGGCGGTGACCGGGTCGCGGTGGCACCACACGATCGTGGCGTCCGGGAACACCGTGTGCAGCGCGTCGAGGTTGCCCAGGTGCAGCGGGGACTTGAGCATCCAGCGGTGCCGCGGGCGGCCGTACTGCAGGACCTGGAACACCTGCTTGAGGTACCGGTAGTCGTCGGTGAAGTCCCGCGCGCGGTACCACTCCACGTACTCCGGTATCAGCACCTGCGACAGCGGCATCAGGGCGTGCGGAAGGGCGAAGGTGCACTCCTCGGGGCCCTCGGCGGCCATCGCGTGGATGTCGCGGAAGCGCGGTGCGAACAGGTTGGTTCCCTGGACCATGCGGCGGCCTGCGGTGACCGCCTTCCGGCGCTCACGGGGCGACGGCTCCAGGCCGGGGGCGAGGAGTTCCCACAGCACAGGGCTGCGGTGCTCGGCCGAGAGCGACAGGACGGAGTGCGTGACGGTGGTCGCGGTACGCGGCAGGCCCACGACGAACACCGGCTTCTCGATCGGCTCCCGCTCGATCTCCGGGTGCTCGGCGACCAGAGCCCGCACCCGCGCCCGATTCGCGAGATGCCGGCGCACGAAGACCTGAGCGGACTGCCAGCCGACCGGCGTGAGGTTCTCGGCCCTCGCCCACCAGCCCAGCAGCAGCCGGAAGTCGTCGACGAACTGCCGGTCCCCCTTGGCCTCTCCCGCCTCCACGACGATCCGGTCGAAGATCCGGTCGGGACCGCGACGGGATCCGAACCCCGGCCGCAGCAGCTGGTTGGCGAGAGTGAGGGCGAGGGGAGGCGAGGACATGCGGCGACTCTATCCCGATGAACTGACGTGCTGGAGAGGCGAGTTGGACGAGTGGCCGAGAGGGTGACCGGAAGACCTCCACCGTCCGGCCACCCCCTCCGAGACGGCTACTGAGCCACCGGCAGCCGTGCCCCGTCCCGCAGAAACAGCGGGATGCGGTCCAGCGGGGCGTCGACCGTCACGGTCGCACCGCCCTCGTACGTCTCCCCGGTCCACGCGTCCGTCCAGCGCGCGCCCGCCGGGAGATACGTCGTCCATGTCGTCGCGCCCGCCGTCAGCACCGGGGCGACCAGCAGATCGCGGCCGAAGAGATAGGCGTCGTCGACCGACCAGGCCGCCGGGTCGTCCGGGAACTCCAGGAACAGCGGCCGCATCACCGGCAGGCCCTCCTCGTGGGCCTCGCGCATGACCTCCAGGACGTACGGCTTCAGGCGCTCGCGCAGCCGCAGGTACTTCTCCAGGATCGGGCGGGCCTCCTCGCCGTACGACCACACCTCGTTCGGGCCGCCGGTCATCTCCGGGCCCAGCGGTGTGCCCGGGTCGCGGAAGCCGTGCAGACGCATCAGCGGGGACAGCGCGCCGAACTGGAACCAGCGGACCATGACCTCGCGGTACGCCGGGTCGTCCGGGTCGCCGCCGTGGAAGCCCCCGATGTCCGTGTTCCACCAGGGGATGCCGGACAGCGCGGTGTTGAGTCCGGCCGCGAGCTGGCGGCGCAGGGTCGGGAAGTCGGTGCCGATGTCCCCGGACCACAGGGCGGCGCCATAGCGCTGACTGCCGGCCCAGGCCGAGCGGTTGAGGGTGATGACCTCCTCGCCCTGTGCCCGCAGGCCCTCGTGGAAGGTGCGGGAGTTCTCGGCCGGGTAGCTGTTGCCGACCTCCAGGCCCGGCCCCGTCCAGTAGCGCAGGTTTTCTTGGAAGCCCGGCTTCAGCTCCGGCTCGCAGGCGTCCAGCCAGAAGGCCGTGATGCCGTACGGGACGAGGTAGTTGTCGCGCACCTTCGACCACACGAACTCACGCGCGTCCGGGTTCGTGGCGTCGTAGAAGGCCACCTGGACCGTGGAGGCCACCTCCTTGTCGGGCCAGTCGGCGTGTGCCATCGGGCCGTACTGGGTGCCGATGAAGTAGCCGCGCTGCTCCATCACGGCGTGGTTCTCGCTCAGCGGCGACACCGACGGCCAGACGCTGACCACCAACTTGACGCCCAGCTCGGTCAGTTCACGGACCATGGCCGCAGGGTCGGGCCACTCGGCCGGGTCGAACTTCCAGTCGCCGAGGTGCGTCCAGTGGAAGAAGTCGCAGACGATCGCCGACAGGGGCAGGCCCCGGCGCTTGTACTCCCGTGCCACCGCGAGGAGTTCGTCCTGCGTGCGATAGCGCAGCTTGCACTGCCAGAAGCCCGCCGCCCACTCGGGCAGCATCGGCGTACGGCCCGTCGCCGCGCTGTAGCGCCGCTGGCCGTCGGCCGGGCTGCCCGCGGTGATCCAGTAGTCGATCTGGCGGGCCGAGTCGGCGACCCACCGGGTGCCGTTGTGCGCGAGCTCCACGCGGCCGATCGCCGGGTTGTTCCACAGCAGGGTGTAACCCCGGCTGGACGACAGCACCGGGATGCCGACCTCGGCGTTGCGCTGGACGAGGTCGAGGACCAGGCCCTTCTGGTCGAGGCGGCCGTGCTGGTGCTGGCCGAGGCCGTACAGCTTCTCGTCGTCGTACGCGGCGAAGCGCTGCTCCAGGCGGTGGTGGCCGTTGCCCACGGCGGTGTAGAGGCGCGGGCCGGGCCACCAGAAGTGGGCGCGCTCCTCGGCGAGCACCTCCTCGCCGTCCTCCGTGCGCAGGAACCGGATCAGGCCCTCGGCGTCGACCTGGACGGTCAGGGCGCCGACGGTCAGCGTGCCCAGCCCGTCCTCGATCTTGACGGCGGACTCGGTGGGCGGGGCGGACTCCAGGAGCGCGCCCGGCAGTCCTTCGAGGACCGGGCCGCCGAGCCGGGCACGCACCCGGACCGCGTCCGGACCCCACGGCTCGACGCGTACGGTCTCCTGGCGGCCGCACCACTCCAGCGCGCCGTCCCGCTCGCGGAACGTGCCGACGGTCGGGGACGACTGCGCGAGGCTGACCGTGCCTGGCTGGGGCTGGTTTTCGGCAGGCTGATTCACGAGGTGTGCTCCTCAGGAGGGCAGCGAATGCAGACATGGGGGTGCCCGGCTGGGGCACGGCGGTGCAGCGGTCGGTGGGGGTGGGGTGGGGCCGGTGAGGTGTCAGTGGGCGGCGGCCGGCGCCGGGCCCGTGCTCGCCCGGACCGTCAACTCGGGCGCGATCAGCAGGACTTCCTCGCTGCCGCGCCCGTCGAGCTTGGCGACCAGCTGCTCCACGGCGTGCCGGCCCATCTCCTGCGCGGGAATGGAGACCGACGTCAGCCGCACCGAGGCCTGGGTGGCCACCTGGTCGGGACAGATGCCGACCACCGACACGTCCTCGGGCACGGCACGGCCCTGCTGGCGCAGCAGCGCGAGCAGCGGCTCGACCGCCGACTCGTTCTGTACGACGAACCCGGTGGTGCCCGGGCGTTCGTCGAGGATGCGGGCGAGGGTGACGGCCATCGCGTCGTACCCGCCGTCGCAGGGCCGGTGCAGCAGCCGGAGCCCCAACTCCTGGGAACGCAGCCGCAGTCCGTCGAGCGTGCGCTCCGCGAAACCGGTGTGCCGTTCATAGACGGCCGGCGCCTCGCCGATGACAGCGATGTCCCGGTGCCCCAGCTTCGCCAGATGCTCCACGCACAGCGCGCCGGTCGCCTTGAAGTCGAGGTCGACGCAGGTCAGCCCGGAGGTGTCGGCGGGCAGCCCGATCAGCACGGACGGCTGATCGGTGCCGCGCAGCAGCGGCAGCCGCTCGTCGTCCAGCTGGACGTCCATCAGGATCATCGCGTCGGCGAGCCCGCTGCCGGTGACGCGGCGCACGGCGTCGGGGCCCTCCTCGCCGGTCAGCAGCAGGACGTCGTAGCCGTGCGTGCGGGCCGTGGTGGCCACCGCGATGGCGATCTCCATCATCACCGGCACATACATGTCGGTGCGCAGCGGGATCATCAGCGCGATGATGTTGGACCTGCTGCTGGCCAGGGCACGGGCGCCCGCGTTCGGGTGGTAGCCGAGTTCGCGGATGCTCTGCTCGACCCGGTGCCGGGTGGTCGTGGAGATGGACCGCTTGCCACTGAGGACATAGCTCACCGTGCTCGCCGAGACTCCGGCGTGCTGGGCGACCTCGGCGAGGGTGACCATCCGGCTCTCCAAGCTCTTGTGAAGCGCTTCGACAGTGCGCCGATGCGTACAGGGGCGGGTGTGAGGGTGATTTGACACTAGCTCTGGCGAGGCCGGGTGTCCATAGGTTATCGAAGCGCTTCGACAGCTTTCCTCTCCAGGGGCACCGTCCCCCGGACGGCCCTGCCGCCGCAACACCTCTGACCGCGCCCGTTCTCCGGGCGCCGACGGCCTGGACACCGAGGCGTACTCCGTCAACATCGGCTGAACGGACGCGCGCAGGGTGGTGGCCCCGCCCGTAATCGGGTACATACGATCGGGTAGCACCCGTCGGTAACCAAACGGCCCATGATCCCGATTCACGGCGAGGTGAGCCTCATGTCCGCAGCACCCACGAAGCCCACTGTCACTGAGCGTGAGGCACGTCAGGTGGCGGAGGAGGCCCGGCAGCAGGACTGGCGCAAGCCCAGCTTCGCCAAGGAACTGTTCCTGGGCCGCTTCCGACTCGACCTCATCCACCCCCACCCCATGCCCACCGACGAGGCCGCCCAGCGCGGCGAGGAGTTCCTCGCCAAGCTCCGCGACTTCGTCGAGACGAAGGTCGACGGCGCCCTCATCGAGCGCGAGTCGCGCATCCCCGACGACGTGATCGACGGTCTGAAGGAAATCGGCGCCTTCGGCATGAAGATCGACACCAAGTACGGCGGGCTCGGCCTCGGCCAGGTCTACTACAACAAGGCCCTCACCCTGGCCGGCTCGGCGTCCCCCGCGATCGGCGTGCTGCTCTCCGCCCATCAGTCGATCGGCGTACCGCAGCCGCTCAAGTTGTTCGGCACCCCGGAGCAGAAGGAACAGTTCCTGCCCCGCTGCGCCCGCACCGACATCAGCGCCTTCCTGCTGACCGAGCCCGACGTGGGCTCCGACCCGGCGCGCCTGGCCACCTCCGCCGTTCCCGACGGGGACGAGTACGTCCTCGACGGGGTCAAGCTGTGGACGACCAACGGCGTGGTCGCCGACCTCCTCGTCGTCATGGCCCGGGTGCCGAAGTCCGAGGGTCACAAGGGCGGCATCACCGCCTTCGTCGTGGAGACCAACTCGCCCGGCATCACCGTCGAGAACCGCAACGCCTTCATGGGTCTGCGCGGCATCGAGAACGGCGTCACCCGCTTCCACCAGGTCCGCGTCCCTGCCGCCAACCGCATCGGCCCCGAAGGCGCGGGCCTGAAGATCGCCCTCACGACCCTGAACACCGGACGGCTCTCGCTCCCCGCGTCCTGCGTCGCCGCCGGCAAGTGGTGCCTGAAGATCGCACGCGAGTGGTCCGCGGCCCGCGAGCAGTGGGGCAAGCCGCTCGCCCACCACGAGGCCGTCGGCTCGAAGATCTCCTTCATCGCGGCCACCACCTTCGCCCTGGAGGCCGTCACCGACCTGGCCTCGCAGATGGCCGACGAGGACCGCAACGACATCCGCATCGAAGGCGCCCTCGCCAAGCTCTACGCCTCCGAGATGGCCTGGACGATCGCCGACGAACTGATCCAGATCCGCGGGGGCCGCGGCTTCGAGACGGCCGAGTCGCTCAGGGCGCGCGGCGAGCGCCCGGTCGCCGCCGAGCAGGTCCTGCGCGACCTGCGCATCAACCGCATCTTCGAGGGCTCGACGGAGATCATGCACCTCCTGATCGCCCGCGAGGCCGTCGACGCCCACCTCTCGGTCGCCGGTGACCTCATCGACCCCGACAAGTCCCTCCAGGACAAGGCGAAGGCAGGCGCGAACGCCGGCGTCTTCTACGCCAAGTGGCTGCCGAAGCTGGTCGCCGGTCAGGGGCAACTGCCGTACTCGTACGGTGAGTTCAAGCGCGGCGTCGACCTCTCCCCGCACCTTCGCTACGTCGAACGCACGTCCCGCAAACTCGCCCGCTCCACCTTCTACGGCATGTCCCGCTGGCAGGGCCGCATGGAGACCAAGCAGGGCTTCCTGGGCCGTGTCGTCGACATCGGCGCCGAACTGTTCGCCATGAGCGCGGTGTGCGTGCGCGCCGAGCACCTGCGCGGCCAGGGCGAGCACGGCCGCGAGGCCTACCAGCTCGCCGACGCCTTCTGCCAGCAGGCCCGCCTGCGGATCGAAGAGCTCTTCGGCCGCCTGTGGTCCAACACCGACGACCTGGACCGCAAGGTCGTCAAGGGCGTGATGTCGGGCACGTACGAGTGGCTGGAGCATGGCATCGTCGACCCGTCGGACGACGGCGCCCCCTGGATCGCCGACGCGACGCCGGGCCCCAGCGAGCGGGAGAACGTGCACCGTCCGATCAGGTGACCGACGCTTCGAGGGCCGGAGAAGCCTTGAGGGGTCACTGCCCGCAGTGACCCCTCACCATCCTGTTACCTGCCGGATGGGGATGCCCTGTCCTCCCTGTCAGCCCTTCCGGCCACAATGGGGGGATGAGCGACAGTCCAGCCCCACTCGCCGACCCGCATCTGGTCTACGACCCCGTAGCGGGCGACGGCCCCAAGGACGTGGTGATCCTCGGCTCCACCGGCTCGATCGGCACCCAGGCCATCGACCTCGTGCTGCGCAACCCCGACCGGTTCCGGGTCACCGCCCTGTCCGCCAACGGCGGCCGGGTCGCCCTCCTCGCCGAGCAGGCGTACCGGCTGAAGGCGCAGACCGTCGCGGTCGCCCGCGAGGACGTCGTACCGGCGCTGCGGGAGGCCCTGCAGGCCCAGTACGGCACGGGGGAGCCGCTCCCCGAGATCCTCGCGGGCCCCGAGGCGGCCACCCAGGTCGCCGCCTCCGACTGCCACACCGTTCTGAACGGCATCACCGGCTCCATCGGCCTCGCCCCCACCCTCGCCGCCCTGGAGGCGGGCCGCACCCTCGCGCTCGCCAACAAGGAGTCGCTGATCGTCGGCGGCCCGCTGGTCAAGGAGCTGGCCAAGCCCGGGCAGATCATCCCCGTCGACTCCGAGCACGCGGCCCTGTTCCAGGCGCTGGCGTCCGGGTCGAGGGCAGACGTGCGGAAGCTGGTCGTCACGGCGTCCGGGGGCCCGTTCCGGGGCCGCTCGAAGGCGGACCTGGCTCAGGTGACCGTGGAGGACGCCCTGGCCCACCCCACCTGGGCCATGGGCCCGGTGATCACGATCAACTCCGCGACCCTCGTCAACAAGGGCCTGGAGGTCATCGAGGCACACCTCCTCTACGACATTTCCTTCGACCGCATTGAGGTGGTCGTGCATCCCCAGTCGTATGTTCACTCGATGGTTGAGTTCACCGACGGATCCACGATCGCCCAGGCGACGCCCCCCGACATGCGCGGGCCGATCGCCATCGGCCTCGGCTGGCCGGAGCGCATCCCCGATGCCGCGCCGACGTTCGACTGGAGCAAGGCGTCGACGTGGGAGTTCTTCCCCCTCGACAACGACGCGTTCCCCTCGGTCAACCTGGCGCGCCATGTGGGCGAGCTCGCGGGCACGGCACCGGCGGTGTTCAATGCGGCAAACGAGGAGTGCGTGGAGGCCTTCCGGGCCGGCGCGCTGCCGTTCAACGGGATCATGGAGACCGTGACCCGGGTGGTGGAGGAGCACGGCACCCCGCGCGCGGGAACTTCGCTCACCGTCGCGGACGTCCTCGAAGCGGAGACCTGGGCCCGCAGGCGGGCACAGGAACTGGCGGCACACACGGCGGAGGCCCGTGCATGACGACCCTGATGTTCATCCTCGGCATAGTGCTGTTCGCGGTCGGGCTGCTCGCCTCGATCGCCTGGCACGAGCTGGGCCACCTGTCCACGGCCAAGCTGTTCGGCATCCGCGTGCCGCAGTACATGGTCGGCTTCGGCCCCACCATCTGGTCGCGGAACAAGGGCGAGACCGAGTACGGCATCAAGGCGATCCCGTTCGGTGGCTACATCCGCATGATCGGCATGTTCCCGCCGGGACCGGACGGCCGCCTCGAGGCCCGCTCCACATCCCCCTGGCGCGGCATGATCGAGGACGCCCGCTCGGCCGCGTTCGAGGAGCTCAAGCCGGGTGACGAGAGCCGCCTCTTCTACACGCGCAAGCCGTGGAAGCGGGTCATCGTGATGTTCGCGGGCCCCTTCATGAACCTCATCCTCGCGGTGGCCCTGTTCCTCACCGTGCTGATGGGCTTCGGCATCCAGCAGCAGACGACCACCGTGAGCTCGGTCTCCCCGTGCGTCATCGCCCAGACCCAGAACCGCGACGAGTGCAAGGCCTCCGACCCCAAGTCGCCGGCCGCCGCCGCGGGCATGAAGGCGGGCGACAAGATCGTCTCCTTCGCCGGGGTACCGACCGAGGAGTGGAACTCCCTCTCCGACCTCATCCGCGACAGCGCCGGCAAGGAGGTGCCGATCGTCGTCGACCGCAAGGGCGAGCAAGTGACCCTGCACGCGAAGATCGCCACCAACTGGGTCGTGAAGAAGGACGCGAGCGGGGCCTACGTCAAGGACGACTACGTCCAGGCCGGCTTCCTCGGCTTCAGCGCCGCCACCGGCGTCGTCAAACAGGACTTCGGCGACTCGGTGACCTGGATGTCCGACCGGGTCGGCGAGGCCGTCGACTCCCTCATCGCCCTGCCCTCCAAGGTCCCCGCCCTGTGGGACGCGGCCTTCGGCGACGGGGAGCGCGAACCGGACTCCCCGATGGGCATCGTGGGCGCGGCGCGGGTGAGCGGCGAGATCGCGACGCTGGACATCCCGGCGTCGCAGCAGCTGGCCACGTTCGTCTTCCTCCTGGCCGGCTTCAATCTCTCCCTCTTCCTCTTCAACATGCTCCCGCTGCTGCCGCTCGACGGCGGCCACATCGCGGGCGCCCTGTGGGAGTCGCTGCGCCGCAACACGGCGAAGGTGCTGCGCCGCCCGGACCCGGGTCCGTTCGATGTGGCGAAGCTGATGCCGGTGGCCTACGTGGTGGCCGGAATCTTCGTCTGCTTCACGCTGCTCGTGCTCGTGGCGGACGTGGTTAACCCAGTCAGAATCTCCTAGTCATACGGAGTTCGAGGCGGCCCGGGATCGTATGTCCCGGGCCGCCTTCCATTGAGTGGGTTTACGGGCCGTGATGTGCTGGGCTGAGGATCGGTGCCGTAATCTCGAAGCCTGGGGCCCGCTGCTGACGGGACCGGACCTTGATCCACGACTTGGGGTTGCACAGCAGATGACTGCGATTTCTCTCGGCATGCCGTCCGTTCCGACCAGGCTCGCCGAGCGCCGGCGGACCCGCCAGATCCAGGTCGGCACCGTGGCGGTCGGCGGAGACGCGCCGGTCTCGGTCCAGTCGATGACGACCACGCGTACGTCCGACATCGGGGCCACGCTCCAGCAGATCGCGGAGCTCACGGCCTCCGGCTGCCAGATCGTGCGCGTGGCCTGCCCGACGCAGGACGACGCGGACGCGCTCGCCACGATCGCCCGCAAGTCCCAGATCCCGGTGATCGCGGACATCCACTTCCAGCCGAAGTACGTGTTCGCGGCGATCGAGGCCGGCTGTGCGGCGGTCCGCGTGAACCCCGGCAACATCAAGCAGTTCGACGACAAGGTCAAGGAGATCGCGCGGGCCGCGAAGGACCACGGCACCCCGATCCGCATCGGCGTCAACGCCGGCTCGCTGGACCGCCGTCTGCTCCAGAAGTACGGCAAGGCGACGCCCGAGGCGCTCGCCGAGTCGGCCCTGTGGGAGGCGTCGCTCTTCGAGGAGCACGACTTCCGGGACATCAAGATCTCGGTCAAGCACAACGACCCGGTCGTGATGGTCGAGGCGTACCGGCAGCTGGCCGCCCAGTGCGACTACCCCCTCCACCTCGGCGTGACCGAGGCGGGCCCGGCCTTCCAGGGCACGATCAAGTCGGCCGTGGCCTTCGGCGCCCTGCTCTCCCAGGGCATCGGCGACACCATCCGCGTGTCCCTCTCGGCCCCGCCGGTCGAGGAGGTCAAGGTCGGCAACCAGATCCTGGAGTCCCTGAACCTCAGGCAGCGCGGCCTGGAGATCGTGTCCTGCCCGTCCTGCGGCCGCGCCCAGGTCGACGTCTACAAGCTCGCCGAGGAGGTCACGGCAGGCCTCACGGGCATGGAGGTCCCGCTCCGCGTGGCCGTCATGGGCTGCGTCGTGAACGGCCCCGGCGAGGCCCGCGAGGCCGACCTCGGCGTCGCCTCCGGCAACGGCAAGGGCCAGATCTTCGTCAAGGGCGAGGTCATCAAGACCGTCCCCGAGTCCAAGATCGTCGAGACCCTCATCGAGGAGGCCATGAAGATCGCCGAACAGATGGAGGCGGACGGCGTGGCGAGCGGCGAGCCGTCGGTGGCGGTGGCGGGCTGAGAGGTTTCTGGCCGGGGGCCGCAGGCCCCAGGGGCGCGGGGAACTGCGCGGCCAGCCCCCCACCCACCCGCAGTCGCCGTTCTCCCCAGCGCCCCGAGCTCATAGGCGCCCGGGTCCAGCGGCGCAGCCAAGCGGCGGCACGGCAAAGCTTCCGCAGGTACAGTGCGGGGACCAGCAGAACCCCAGCGTGAGGCCCCGTACGTGTTGACCCAGACCACCTCACGGGTGCTCGAACCGAGCGACCTGGACGCCGCGCTCGCCGTCCTCGACCGCGAGCCGGTCGCGAACGCCTTCGTGACGTCCCGCGTCCAGATCGCCGGCCTCGACCCGTGGCGCCTCGGCGGCGAGATGTGGGGCTGGTACGAGGGCGGCATGCTCACCTCCCTGTGCTACGCGGGCGCCAACCTCGTCCCGATCTGCGCGGGTCCACGCGCGGTACGGGCCTTCGCCGACCGGGCCCGGCGGGCGGGCCGCCGCTGCTCCTCCATCGTCGGCCCCGCCGAGTCGACCGCCCAGCTGTGGCGCCTGCTGGAACCCAACTGGGGCCCGGCCCGGGACGTCCGCGCGCACCAGCCCCTCATGATCACCGACCGCATGCCGACCGACATCACCCCGGATCCGTACGTCCGCCGCATCCGCAAGGACGAGATGGAGACGATCATGCCGGCGTGCGTGGCGATGTTCACCGAGGAGGTCGGCGTCTCCCCGATGGCCGGCGACGGCGGCCTCCTCTACCAGGCCCGGGTCGCCGAACTCGTCGGCTCCGGCCGCTCCTTCGCCCGCCTCGACCACACCGGCAAGGTCGTCTTCAAGGCCGAGATCGGCGCCGCCACGAACAGGGCCTGCCAGATCCAGGGCGTCTGGGTGGCCCCCGAGTACCGGGGCCAGGGCCTGGCGGCCCCCGGCATGGCAGCGGTACTGCGCTACGCCCTGGCCGACGTCGCCCCGGTGGTGAGCCTCTACGTGAACGACTTCAACACGGCGGCGAGACGGACGTACCACAGGGTGGGCTTCCAGGAGGTCGGCGCCTTCATGAGCGTCCTGTTCTGACGACGTTCCTTGCGAGGGACGGCGCTGCAACGCCCCCAGGGGCGCGGGGCCCTGTCGATGTGCGGCTCCGCCGCGTGGGCCCTGGCAACCACGGATGCCGCACCCGGAATTCAGCGCGAACCCCCCTGTAGGCTCCCCACATGCGCCTTCCCGGTCACGCACACCGCCGCCAACCAGACGACATCGTGATCGGCCCCCTGGACCTCGCCACCCACGTCGACGAAGCCCTCGCAGTCCAAGCCGTGGCGTTCGGCCTCGGCCCCGACGAGGTGGCCGTTCGCCGCCAGATCGTCCTGCGCCACATGACCTACCCGGGCGCAAGGGCCCTCGGCGCCACCAGCGGCGGACGCCTCATCGGATTCGTCTACGGCATGCCGAACGACCGCACCCACTGGTGGTCCACCATCGTGGAGCCCTACCTGCGCGCCCCGGGCTACGACGACTGGCTCGACAACTCCTTCGTCATCACGGAACTCCACGTCCACCCGGGCTACCAGAACCGCGGCGTCGGCCGCCGCCTGATCACCACGATCACGGACGGCGCCCTCGAACCCCGCTCGATCCTCTCGGCGATCGACGTGGAAAGCCCCGCCCGCGGCCTCTACCGCTCCCTCGGCTATCAGGACCTCGCCCGCCAGGTCCTCTTCCCCAGCGCCCCGAAGCCGTACGCCGTGATGGGCGCCCCGCTCCCACTCCGCCGCCGTTAACCGATTTCCACCGCCCCGTCCCGCCCGGCTAACCTCCTGCCATAACCCTTACGCAGCAGGAGTACGGAAACCATGGCGAACGCACCGGTCCAGCGCATGTCCCAGTTGATGGCGAAGACGCTGCGCGACGACCCGGCGGACGCCGAGGTCCTCAGTCACAAGCTGCTCGTCCGCGCCGGCTACGTCCGCCGCACCGCGGCCGGCATCTGGTCGTGGCTGCCCCTCGGCAAGCGGGTCCTCGCCAACGTGGAGCGCATCGTCCGCGAGGAGATGGACGCCATCGGCGCCCAGGAAGTGCTGCTCCCCGCCCTGCTGCCGCGTGAGCCGTACGACGCGACGGGCCGCTGGGACGAGTACGGCCAGGAGCTGTTCCGTCTGAAGGACCGCAAGGGCGGCGACTACCTGCTCGGTCCGACCCACGAGGAGATCTTCACGCTGCTGGTGAAGGACCAGGCGTCCTCCTACAAGGACCTGCCGGTCATCCTCTACCAGATCCAGCACAAGTACCGCGACGAGGCCCGCCCGCGGGCCGGCATCCTGCGCGGCCGCGAGTTCCTGATGAAGGACTCGTACTCCTTCGACACCGACGACGAGGGCCTCGGCCAGTCCTACGCCCTGCACCGCCAGGCCTACCAGCGCGTCTTCGAGCGCCTCGGCCTCGACTACCGCATCTGCGCCGCCACCGCCGGCGCCATGGGCGGCTCGAAGTCCGAGGAGTTCCTCGCCCCGGCCGAGGCCGGCGAGGACACCTTCGCCGACTGCCCGAACTGCGACTTCGCGGCGAACACCGAGGCCATCACGTACGAGCTGAAGTCGGTGGACGCCGGCGACGTGCCCGCCCTCGAAGAGATCCCGACCCCCGACACCCCCACCATCGAGACCCTCGCCGCCCACCTCGGCGTCCAGGCCGCCGACACCCTGAAGAACCTTCTCGTGAAGGTCGACGGCGAGATCGTCGCCGTCGGTGTCCCCGGTCACCGCGAGGTCGACATGGGCAAGGTCGAGGCGCACTTCGCCCCGGCCGTCGTCGAGATGGTCACCGAGGCGGACTTCGCCGGGCGCCCGGACCTGGTCCGCGGCTACGTCGGCCCGCAGGGCCTGGGCGAGAAGGTCAAGTACCTCGCCGACCCGCGCGTGGCCCCCGGCACCTCCTGGATCACCGGCGCCAACAAGGAGGGCACGCACGCGAAGAACGTCGTCGCGGGCCGTGACTTCGAGGTCGACGAGTACGTCGACGTCGTGGTCGTCCAGGAGGGCGACCCCTGCCCGAAGTGCGGCACCGGCCTCAAGCTCGACCGCGCCATCGAGATCGGCCACATCTTCCAGCTGGGCCGCAAGTACGCGGACGCGCTGAAGCTCGACGTCCTCGGCCAGAACGGCAAGCCGGTCCGCGTGACCATGGGCTCCTACGGCATCGGCGTCTCCCGCGCCGTCGCGGCCCTTGCCGAGCAGACCGCCGACGACAAGGGGCTGTGCTGGCCCGCCGAGGTCGCCCCGGCCGACGTGCACGTGGTCGCCGCCGGCAAGGCCCTGCAGACCGAACTCGCCCTCGACGTCTCCGAGAAGCTGTCCGCGGCCGGCCTGCGCGTCCTGTGCGACGACCGCGCGGGTGTCTCGCCGGGCGTGAAGTTCACGGACTCGGAGCTGATCGGCGTACCGCAGATCCTGGTGGCCGGCCGGCGCGCGGCCGAGGGCGTCGTCGAGCTCAAGGACCGCAGGACCGGCGAGCGCGAGGAACTGACGGTCGACGAGGCGATCGCCCGCCTCACCGCGTAAGGGCTCTTCGCAGAAGTCCCTCCGTGCTGCTCAAGGCGCCGCACGGAGGGACTTGTGCGCCCTCTCCGGAGTACCAGGAGTCGGCTCAGAGCCAGCCGGCGAACTCCAGCAACAACTCCGCGTCCTGGGCCCGCCCGACCCGCCGTGCCCGCACGCCCGACTCCACGGCCCGGAACAACGTCCAGCCCCGCAGCCGCTCCTGATCCACGTCCAGCGACTCCGCAAGCCGCTTGACCCGTCGCCGGGTCGTAGCAGCCCCCGACGGCGAGGCGATCAGATCCTCCACCCGGTCCCGCACCAACCGCGCCAGATCGAACGCACACTCACCGATCACCGGGTCCGGCCCCACCGCAAGCCACGGCATCCGCTCCCCGGCCAGCACCTTGCTCTGCCGGAACGTCCCGTGCAGCAACCGCCGCTCGGGCGGCGCGGCCAGCAACTCCTCGCGCGCGCCGAGCGCGGCGTCGACCAGTGGGCTCACCTCGGCATCGGCGGCCGCGGTCGCCCGCATCGCGTCGGCCTGCCTGCCGGTCCGCTCGGCGACCGTCTCGAAGGGGTGATCGCCGGGCGGCTCGACCCACAGCCTCCGCAGCGTCCCCGCCGCCTCCAGCAGGGCCTTCGCCTCGGGCAACGACCGCACCGACACATCCGGATGCAGCCGCTCCAGCAACAGCACACCCTCGACAGCGGGCTCGTCGAGCAGTTGCACGGCCCCCACGCCTCCCCAGTGCGCCAGCGCCGCCCGCTCGCTCTGCGGACGGGCCCGCGGCGGGGCCAGCTTCAGCACGGCCGGGGTTCCGTCAGCGCGCCGCACCAGCACCACCAGGCTGCTGCGCCCGCCCGGCATCTGCACCCGCTCAACGGTCAACTCGCGTAGCGCGACGGCCTGGTGGGCCGCCTCCGGCAGCTTCACCAACCAGTCGTCACCCTCCGGTGCCGTCTCACCGAGCGCCTTGACCAGACGCTGCGGCGGTTCGAAAGCCATGCGCGAGTAGTTCCCTTCAGATGCGGGTCATGCCGAGGGCATCGGCGAGGCGGACGTCGTGGCCGCCCGCTCGGCGAGCCCAGGGAAGGCTACGCTCTCGCCCCGCCAGCGCACCGCCCGCACCGCCGCCTCTCGCAGCGCCTCGGCCGCGGTACCCCGCAGCTCACCCTCGGCCGCCCGCACCAGGTCGGAGTACACCGCGGCCATCCGGTCCTCAAGACCGGCGGCGAACCGCACGGCCGCGGGTGCGTCCGACACCGGGAACGGCAGCGCGTACGCGGGGCTCGCGGCGACCGGCTCGGAACCGAGGTCGCGCACCTCGCGCGCCAGCGCGTCCCGCCGCGCCCGGTGCGCGTCGTAGGCCGCGCGGGCCTGAGAGCGCCGCTCCTGGCTGATCCGGCCGCCGACGACGCCGTACCCGTACACCGCCGCGTGCTCGGCGGCGAGCGCCGCCTGCAGGGCCTTCAGCTGCTCCTTCTTGCCGGACTCGCTCACTTGGCCCCCTCGTTCAGCAGATACGCGTGTGCCGCCCCCGCCGCGGCCACCGAGGCCAGCAGCCGCGCCAGTTCGCCCGGTACGTCCAGCAACGCCTTGGCCCGCCGGTCCGCGAGCGCCCGTTCCGCGGCGGCGAGCTCGGCGAGGGCCGCCCGCTCGTCGAGGGCCACGGCGGCCGACGGCGACCCGGAAGGCGACGGCGAAGCGGAAGACGCCGGCGACCCGGAGGGCGACGCGCTGTCCGATGCCTTTCGGCCACCCCCGAACGCCTCCACATGCCGTACGGCCGCCGCCCGCAACGGCCCCAGCAGTTCCGTCAGCACGGGATGGGCGGCGAGCACCGCGTCGTAGCGCTCGACCAGCCCCTCGCTGTCCCCGGCCGCACGCGCGCGTGCCCGCTCGGCGACCGACGGGCTGCCGCTGGTGCCGCCGTCCGAGGCGTCGGAGCCGGAGGAGCAGCCCACCAGCAGCGCGGCTCCGGCGGCCGAGGCGAGCAGGGTTCTTCTGCGCGGTCCTGACGCGGAGCGCGGCGGCGGGGGGTACGGCACGGCAGACGTCCTCGGGGAACTCGTACGGAAGGCGGCTGTGAAAGCGGTTACACAAGACAGCGGGCCGCGGGCCCGTGATCACCGTACCCGCGCAAGCGGACGGCACCACTCATCGGCACCGCTCGTGCGCAGGTGGACGGCAACAGCCCTCGCGACCCGATACCCTTTGACCAGACACGCGACCCATCCCACAACAGCACACGCGGCCGAGGAGTCACCCGGATGAGCACCACCCAGAGCGAGAGGCTGCGAGAACTACTGGAACCGCTCGTCAGCTCTCAGGGCCTGGACCTCGAAGAGATCGCAGTGGACTCCGTCGGACGCAAGCGTGTGCTGCGCGTCGTCGTGGACTCGGACACCGGTGCCGACCTGGACCGGATCGCCGATGTGAGCCGCGCGCTCTCGGCGAAGCTCGACGAGACGGACGCGATGGGCGAGGGGGAGTACACCCTCGAGGTCGGAACCCCCGGCGCGGAGCGCCCCCTCACGGAACACCGGCACTACGTGCGCGCCGTCGACCGGCTCGTGAAGTTCCAACTGGCCGAGGGCGGCGAGCTGGTGGCCCGGATCCTGGACGTCGACGACGAGGGCCTCGACCTCGAAGTGCCGGGAGTGAAGGGCCGCAAGGCCACCTCCCGCAGACTCGGCTTCGCGGACATCGACAAGGCGCGCGTGCAGGTCGAGTTCAATCGCAAGGACAACAAGGACGAGAAGGAAGAGGAGGCGTAGCCGTGGACATCGACATGAGCGCCCTGCGGGGCTTGGTACGGGAGAAGGAGATCTCCTTCGACCTGCTGGTCGAGGCGATCGAGTCGGCCCTCCTCATCGCCTACCACCGCACCGATGGAAGCCGCCGCCACGCGCGCGTGGAGCTGAACCGGGAGACCGGCCATGTGACCGTGTGGGCGAAGGAGGACCCCGAGGACCTCGAGGAGGGCCAGGAGGCCCGCGAGTTCGACGACACCCCGTCCGGCTTCGGCCGTATCGCCGCCACCACCGCCAAGCAGGTCATCCTGCAGCGGCTGCGCGACGCCGAGGACGACGCGACGCTCGGCGAGTACGCCGGCCGCGAGGGCGACATCGTCACCGGCGTGGTCCAGCAGGGCCGCGACCCGAAGAACGTCCTCGTGGACATCGGCAAGCTGGAGGCCATCCTGCCGGTGCAGGAGCAGGTCCCGGGCGAGACGTATCCGCACGGCATGCGCATCCGGTCGTACGTCGTACGAGTGGCCAAGGGCGTCCGCGGCCCGTCCGTGACCCTCTCGCGCACGCACCCGAACCTGGTGAAGAAGCTCTTCGCCCTGGAGGTGCCGGAGATCGCCGACGGATCCGTCGAGATCGCCGCCATCGCCCGCGAGGCCGGTCACCGCACGAAGATCGCCGTCCGGTCCACCCGCAGCGGCCTGAACGCCAAGGGTGCCTGCATCGGCCCCATGGGCGGCCGGGTGCGCAATGTCATGGGCGAGCTGAACGGCGAGAAGATCGACATCGTCGACTGGTCGGACGACCCGGCCGAGATGGTGGCGAACGCGCTGTCGCCGGCCCGGGTCTCCAAGGTGGAGGTCGTGGACATGGCGGCCCGCTCCGCGCGCGTGACGGTGCCCGACTACCAGCTGTCACTGGCGATCGGCAAGGAAGGGCAGAACGCCCGGCTCGCGGCCCGGCTGACCGGCTGGCGGATCGACATCCGGCCGGACACCGAGCAGGCCGGGGAATAGATCCAGGCCGCAGGTCGCTCAGATCACGTCACGTTATCGCCCGGCAACTGTTCGAATCCTGCCCCAAAGGGGTGAGGTCGCTACGGGGAGGTAGACTTAAGAGTGTCTGGCCGGACACGCGTCCGCGCATGCCCTGAACGCACCTGTGTGGGGTGCCGGGAGCGAGCGGCCAAGGCTGATCTGCTGCGGATCGTGGCGATCAAGGGCGAGTGCGCCCCTGATCCTCGCGGTACGCTGCCCGGCCGGGGTGCGTACGTACACCCCGCTCTGGTCTGTCTTGACCAGGCGGTGCGCCGCCGGGCGTTCACGCGGGCGTTGCGCGCCCCGGGAGCGCTCGACACAAAGGCGTTGCGCCAGTACGTCGAGCAGACAACAGTTGCTGAGCAGGCAACACCGTAAGAAGCGTCGTGCGGAACCCCCGCGCGGCCCAGGTACCCCGCGAGTTGGAAGTAGGTCGAGATTGCGATGAGCACTCGATGAGCACGCGATGAGTACGCCCATGAAGTAGCGACGGTCCGGACGCAACCCGGACCTAAAAGGAGCGAAGTGGCTAAGGTCCGGGTATACGAACTCGCCAAGGAGTTCGGGGTTGAGAGCAAGGTCGTCATGGCCAAGCTCCAAGAACTCGGTGAATTCGTCCGTTCGGCGTCTTCGACCATCGAAGCGCCCGTTGTCCGCAAACTGACGGACGCCCTCCAGCAGGGCAACGGAGGCGGCAAGTCCGCCCCCGCCCGCAAGGCTGCCCCGGCGAAGCCGGCAGCCCCCTCTCCCGCGCAGGCCGCCCGTCCGGCCGCCCCGCGCCCGCCGGCCCCCAAGCCGGCCGCCGCCGAGAAGCCCGCGGCTCCCGCCGCCCCGGCTGCTCCCGGCCCCCGTCCCACCCCGGGCCCGAAGCCCGCGCCGCGGCCCGCCCCGGCGTCCCCGGCTCCGACCGCGCCCGAGTTCACGGCGCCTCCGGCGGCTCCTGCCGCTCCCGCCGCCTCTCAGGGTCAGTCCCAGGGCCAGGCCCAGGGCCAGTCCCAGGGTTCCAGCCCGCGTCCGGGCGCCCCGCGTCCGGCCGGCCAGGCGCCGCGCCCCGGCGCTCCGCGTCCGGGTGGCCCGGGCCAGGGTGGCCAGGGCCGTGGTGAGCGCGGCGACCGCGGTGACCGCGGCGACCGTCCCGGCGCTCCGCGTCCGGGTGGCGGCGCCCAGCGTCCCGGCGGTCGTCCGGCCGGTCCCCGTCCGGGCAACAACCCGTTCACCTCTGGTGGCTCCACCGGCATGGCGCGCCCGCAGGCGCCCCGTCCGGGCGGCGCCCCGCGTCCGGGCGGCGCCGGTGCCCCCGGTGGTGCCCCGCGTCCGCAGGGCCAGGGCCAGGGCGGTCCCCGTCCCCAGGCTCCGGGCGGCGCACGTCCCACGCCGGGCGGCATGCCCCGTCCGCAGGGCGGCGGCGCGCGTCCCGGCGGCGGCCCCGGCGGTCCTCGTCCCGGTGGCGGCGGCCCCGGCGGCCCGCGTCCCAACCCCGGCATGATGCCGCAGCGTCCTGCTGCCGGCCCGCGTCCCGGCGGCGGTGGCCCCGGTGGCCGCGGTCCCGGTGGCGGCGGTCGTCCCGGTGGCGGCGGCGGTCGCCCGGGTGGCGGCGGCGGCTTCGCCGGTCGTCCCGGTGGCGGCGGTGGCGGCGGCTTCGCCGGTCGTCCCGGCGGTCCCGGTGGCGGCGGTGGCGGTTTCGCCGGTCGTCCCGGTGGTCCCGGCGGTGGCGGCGGTGGCCGTCCCGGCTTCGGTGGTCGTCCCGGCGGTCCCGGCGGCCGTGGTGGCACGCAGGGTGCCTTCGGTCGTCCCGGCGGTCCCGCTCGTCGTGGCCGTAAGTCGAAGCGGCAGAGGCGCCAGGAGTACGAGGCCATGCAGGCCCCGTCGGTCGGCGGCGTGATGCTGCCTCGCGGCAACGGACAGACCGTCCGCCTGTCGCGCGGTGCTTCCCTCACCGACTTCGCGGAGAAGATCAACGCCAACCCGGCGTCGCTCGTCGCCGTGATGATGAACCTCGGCGAGATGGTCACTGCCACGCAGTCCGTCTCCGACGAGACCCTCCAGCTGCTCGCCGGCGAGATGAACTACGTCGTCGAGATCGTCAGCCCGGAGGAGGAGGACCGCGAGCTGCTCGAGTCCTTCGACATCGAGTTCGGCGAGGACGAGGGCGGCGAGGAATTCCTCATGCCGCGTCCGCCGGTCGTGACCGTCATGGGTCACGTCGACCACGGTAAGACCCGACTGCTGGACACGATCCGCAAGACGAACGTCGTCGCGGGCGAGGCCGGCGGTATCACGCAGCACATCGGTGCGTACCAGGTCGCCACCCAGGTCAACGACGAAGAGCGCAGGATCACCTTCATCGACACCCCGGGTCACGAGGCGTTCACCGCCATGCGTGCCCGTGGTGCGAAGTCGACCGACATCGCGATCCTGGTCGTCGCGGCCAACGACGGCGTCATGCCGCAGACGGTCGAGGCGCTCAACCACGCCAAGGCGGCCGACGTC
This sequence comes from Streptomyces sp. NBC_00299, assembly GCF_036173045.1. Classification (GTDB taxonomy): domain Bacteria; phylum Actinomycetota; class Actinomycetes; order Streptomycetales; family Streptomycetaceae; genus Streptomyces; species Streptomyces machairae. Next base: position 2,715,490 of record NZ_CP108039.1, on the reverse strand, counting down.
CCGATCGTCGTCGCGGTCAACAAGATCGACGTCGAGGGCGCGGACCCGACCAAGGTGCGCGGTCAGCTGACCGAGTACGGCCTGGTGGCCGAGGAGTACGGCGGCGACACGATGTTCGTCGACATCTCCGCCAAGCAGGGCCTCAACATCGAGAGCCTGCTGGAGGCCGTGGTCCTCACCGCGGACGCCTCGCTCGACCTGCGGGCCAACCCGGAGCAGGACGCGCAGGGTATTGCGATCGAGTCCCACCTCGACCGCGGCCGCGGTGCCGTCTCGACGGTCCTGGTCCAGCGCGGCACGCTGCGCATCGGCGACACGATGGTCGTCGGCGACGCGTACGGCCGTGTCCGGGCGATGCTCGACGACAACGGCAACAACGTCGAGGAAGCGGGTCCGTCGACCCCCGTCCTGGTCCTGGGTCTCACCAACGTCCCGGGCGCCGGCGACAACTTCCTCGTCGTCGACGAGGACCGCACGGCGCGTCAGATCGCCGAGAAGCGCGCGGCGCGTGAGCGCAACGCCAACTTCGCCCGCCGGGGTGTCCGGTTCTCCCTGGAGAACCTGGACGAGGCCCTCAAGGCCGGTCTGGTGCAGGAACTCAACCTCATCATCAAGGGCGACGCGTCCGGTTCGGTGGAGGCTCTCGAGTCCTCGCTGCTCCAGCTCGACGTCGGCGAAGAGGTCGACATCCGCGTCCTGCACCGCGGTGTGGGTGCGGTCACCGAGTCGGACATCGACCTGGCGACCGGCTCCGACGCCATCGTCATCGGCTTCAACGTCCGCGCTGCGGGCCGCGCGGCGCAGATGGCGGAGCGCGAGGGCGTCGACGTCCGGTACTACTCGGTGATCTACCAGGCCATCGAGGAGATCGAGGCGGCCCTCAAGGGCATGCTCAAGCCGGAGTACGAGGAGGTCGAGCTCGGCACGGCGGAGATCCGCGAGGTCTTCAAGTCGTCCAAGCTGGGCAACATCGCCGGTGTCCTGGTCCGCTCGGGCGAGGTCAAGCGCAACACCAAGGCGCGCCTCGTCCGCGACGGCAAGGTCATCGCGGAGAGCCTCAACATCTCCGGTCTGCGTCGCTTCAAGGACGACGTCACCGAGATCCGCGAAGGGTTCGAGGGCGGTATCAACCTCGGCAACTTCAACGACATCAAGGTCGACGACGTCATCGCGACCTACGAGATGCGCGAGAAGCCGCGGGCGTAACATCCGACGGTTTGTGCTGGCCGGCGGGACTTCGGTTCCGTCGGCCAGCGCGCCGTTTGCCGACCGGCATCGAAGGCGGACGGCGACGGTCCACGGAGCGTAATATCCGTCGATCGTCCCGGCCCCTTCGTTGTACGGTTCTGATGTCCCTGCCCCACGGATGGCAGGGCCATCGATCCCGTACCGGCGGGTGAACCGGTTACACACATGTATGTGGGGACGCTGTCCTTCGACCTCCTCCTCGGCGACGTACGGTCGCTGAAGGAGAAGCGCTCCGTCGTCCGCCCGATCGTCGCCGAACTCCAGCGCAAGTACGCGGTGAGTGCGGCCGAGGTGGACCACATGGACCTCCACCGGCGGGCCGGGATCGGCCTCGCCGTGGTGTCCGGCGACGCCGGGCATCTCGCCGACGTACTGGACCGGTGTGAACGGCTGGTCGCCGGCCGTCCGGAAGTGGAACTGCTGTCGGTACGGCGGCGTTTCCACGGTGACCACGACGACTGACGACCATCAGCCAAAGAACGCAGAAGAAGAAAGAACGGGAGACGGACCAGTGGCCGACAACGCGCGGGCGAAAAAGCTGGCGGACCTCATCCGAGAGGTGGTGGCCCAGAAGCTGCAGCGCGGGATCAAGGACCCGCGGCTCGGCTCGCACGTCACCATCACGGACACCCGCGTCACGGGTGACCTGCGGGAGGCGACGGTCTTCTACACGGTGTACGGGGACGACGAGGAGCGGGCGGCCGCGGCCGCCGGACTGGAGAGCGCCAAGGGCGTGCTCCGCTCGGCCGTGGGAGCGGCCGCGGGCGTGAAGTTCACGCCGACCCTCACCTTCGTTGCCGACGCCCTCCCGGACACCGCCCGGACCATCGAGGACCTCCTCGACAAGGCCCGGCAGTCCGACGAGAAGGTGCGCGAGGTGTCCGCGGGCGCGAAGTACGCCGGTGAGGCCGACCCGTACCGCAAGCCGGGTGCCGACGACGAGTCGGACGCTGCCGAGACGGACGGCGACACCGCGGAATGACGCAGAAGCACACCACGCCCGACGGCCTTGTCATCGTCGACAAGCCGTCGGGCTTCACTTCGCACGACGTGGTCGCCAAGATGCGCGGCATCGCCCGCACCCGCCGCGTCGGGCACGCCGGCACCCTCGACCCCATGGCGACGGGCGTACTCGTCCTCGGCGTCGAGAAGGCGACCAAGCTGCTCGGTCACCTGGCCCTGACCGAGAAGGAGTACCTCGGCACCGTCCGCCTCGGCCAGACCACGATCACCGACGACGCCGAGGGCGACATCACGGCGTCGGCCGACGCCTCGAAGGTCACCCGCGAGGCCATAGACGCCGGGATCGCCAAGCTGACCGGCGACATCATGCAGGTCCCCTCCAAGGTCAGCGCCATCAAGATCGACGGCGTGCGCTCCTACAAGCGGGCGCGCGACGGCGAGGACTTCGAGATCCCGGCGCGGCCGGTCACCGTCTCGTCCTTCTCGGTCCACGACGTGCGCGACGCCGTCGCCGACGACGGCACCGCCGTCCTCGACCTGGTCGTGTCGGTCGTCTGCTCCTCGGGCACCTACATCCGCGCCCTGGCCCGCGACCTCGGCGCCGACCTGGGCGTCGGCGGCCACCTCACTGCGCTGCGCCGCACCCGCGTCGGCCCGTACAAGCTGGACTCCGCCAAGACGCTGGAGCAGCTGCAGCAGGAGCTGACGGTGATGCCGATCGCCGAGGCCGCCACGGCCGCGTTCCCGCGCTGGGACGTCGACGCCAGGCGCGCCCGGCTGCTGACGAACGGGGTCCGCCTCGACATGCCCGACGAGTACGCGGGCGCCGGCCCCGTGGCCGTCTTCACCCCCGAGGGCCGCTTCCTCGCGCTCGTGGAGCAGCACAAGGGCAAGGCCAAGAGCCTGGCCGTCTTCGGCTGAGGCGCCCGGCTCACGGGCGCCGCCTGCCGGTGTTCTGCCCGTGGAGCGGCGGTCACGGGGTAGTCCTCTGCCCGCCGCTCCACGGTCCCCCTCGGTTCCCCCACCCCTAGGGTGTATCCAACGACCCCTGCCTGTTCACCCGTCCGTGCAGGCGCTCGGAGTGAACCGAGGGAGCGGAAGGGGGCGCGTTCGCCGAGCGATCTTTCCCGCTGATCACTTCGCACTTACCGTCGAAAGAACAGAGCGTGGGCGCATGGGCGTGTGGACGCACGGCGGGGAGGTTCGACCATGGCGGGACGAGGCCCGGGGGCGGGCGGCGACCGCCGGACGGCGGAGGGGACGCGGACGGCGGGAGACGCGTGGGACACGCGTCAGGCCATGCGCGGCGTTCGGGACCTGGGGGAGGCATCGGGTCCCTGGAGCACCTCGGACGACTTGCCCGGCATCGGCCTGACCGGGACGGACGCCGGCACCCGAGGCCCGGACGGCAGCGGGTCCTGCTCCGGCGAACGCCCGGACGGCGCCGGGTTGGGCGCCCGCCCTCGTGACGAAGCCCTGGTCCGCATTCATGACGCGGCCGGCCGGCCCCGCGGCCTCGGGTTCGTGGCCGACCACCACGGCACCGTCGTCACCAGCCACGAGGTCGTCGACGGTTCGGCCGGGCTGGTCCTGTACTCCGCCGAGGGCGACCGGAGCTGTGCGGTGGATGCGACCGCGGTGACCCTGTTGCCCGCCCTGGACCTGGCTCTCGTACGCACCGAGGGGCTGGGCGTGGAGCCGTTGCCGGTGACCGTGCTGGAGCAGATCGAGACCGGCGCGTACGTCCGGATCGCCGCCGGGGGCTGGCGGGAAGCCCGGGTGCTGGGCGCCGTGGCAGTGACGTACACGGCGACGGAACGCCTCCATCTCCTCGACGGCGCCCTGGAGTTGGCGATCGGCACGGCCGGCCGGGACGCGTTGCGGCTGGGCGGAGGGGCGGCGGGGGGACCCGTGCTCGACGCCGGGACCGGCGCCGTCGTGGGCGTGCTCGGCACGGCACTGCAGTCCGGGCACCGTGACGCCGTCTTCGCGGTACCGCTGCTCCAGCAGGGTCTCGGCCGCGCTCGGGCAGGGGCGAAGGGCGTCGCGTCCGACGGCCCGCTGGCCGAGCTGCTCGCCGAGAACGCGGCGACGGTGCCGGCGTACGGGGCCGACCTCAACCTGGCGGGCGTACTGGAGCTGACGGCCACATCGGTCGGGCAGGACGGTCCGGCCGGGGCGCTGGCGGGCCATGCGGGCCGGGAGGGCGCCGGGGGAGCGGGGGCGATGGCCCCGGTCGAACGGGCCTCGACGGCGAGGGAGTTCAGCGCCTTCGCCGAGAGCCGGGCCTCCGTACTGGGCCTGGTCGGGCGTCCCGGCAGCGGCCGTACGACGGAACTCGCGGCTCTGGCCGCCCGCCGCAGCCGCGGCCCGCAACCGGCTCCCACGCTGTGGCTGCGCGGCGCCGACCTGAGGGGCGACGACACCTCGGTGGCCGACGCGGCGCGGCGAGCGCTGAACCGGGCGGCCCGCATCGTGGCGGCGTCGGTGTCGGCATCTGCATCGGTATGGGCATCGGCGTCGGTGTCGGTATCGGCTCCCGCGGCCGGCCAGTACTCCACCGACCCCGGCATCCTGGGCGACACGAGCCCCGAACGGCTGGCCCAGCTCGCTCGCGCCACCGGCCGCCCCCTCCTGCTCCTCCTGGACAGCCCCGAGGAGATGCCCCCCGTCCTCGCCCACGGCCTCAGGGAGTGGACCGAGGGCACGGCGCAGTGGCTGCGGGAGACGGGGGCCCGGCTGGTGGTGGCGTGCCGGGCGGAGTACTGGGAGGGGGCGGGCGCCGAGTTCCCGGAGGAGCTGCTGTACGGCTCCGGTGAGCGGTCGGAGCGCGGGACGTCCGGGCGGTTTCCGCCGTGCGTACGGCTCGACGACCTCACCCCTGACGAGGCCCACCGGGCCCGCGCCGGCTACGGCATCCCGGACGGCGTTCTCGCCGCACCCGATGCCCGGCACCCCCTCACGCTCCGCCTCCTGTCCGAGGTACGCGCCGCCCTGCCCGACGCCCCCGCCGTCCCGGTCGACCGCGACGACGTCCTCTCCGCCCACCTCGACCTCATGTGCCTGCGCATCGCCGTCCGCCTGGCCGTCGAGAACGGCCTGCGCGGCACCTCCGTACGCCGCCTGGCCGCCAAGGTCTCCGGCCAGGTCCACGAGGCCGCCCGCCGCAGCCTCGGGCCGGGCCAGGGGGAGCTGGACCGGGAGTCGTTCGAGGCGGTGTTCCCCTGGGGGCCCGCCCCCGCGCGGCTCGGCGGCGCCACTGGCTGGGCCTCCGCCGTCCTCACCGAAGGCCTCCTCGTCCCCGCCGGCAACGGCTATCGCTTCGCACACGAGGAAGTCGCCGACTGGATCCAGGGCATGCACCTCGACCTGGACGAGGCCCTGTACGCCCTGGTCCACCGGAGCCGAACCCACCCCGACGCCGCGCACCCCCTCCCCGTACCGCACCACCGCATCGGCCCCGTCGTCCAAGCCCTCCTGCTGCTCCCACGGCACCACGGACACCGTCAACTCGCGCTCCGGCTGGAGGAGTTGGCCGATGCGCTGGATGCCGACCGGCACTGCTGGTGGGCCGCCCGGCTCCTCACCGAGACCCTGCTGCGCGTCCCGGACGCGACGCCTTACCAGGACGTACTGCGCCTCCTCACCGACCGGATCGTCGCCCGGCGCGGGCGCGACCTCGCCGTGCCGCCCGAGTTCGGCCCCGGCTTCTGGACCGCGCTGCCGCTCCCGGACGGGGAGCGCTTCGACCTGTTGCGCCGCCTCGTCCTCGCCGACGGCCCGCCGAGCGACGCCGAGGAGGCGCTGGACCCCGGGCAACCCCGGCACCCCCGGTACCTGGACGCTGTGGCCCGGCTCCTCGCCGCCGACCCCGCGGCCGTACAACCCCACCTCACCCGCTGGTTCGACGACGACCGCCCGCTGCCCGCGACCCCCCACGCGACCGTCGCCCACGCCGCCCAGGCCCTGCTGCACACGCACCGCCACCGCGCCCTCGACGACCTCACCGAAACGCTCGTCGACAGCGCGCACCGCAAAGCCGACGAACTCCTCGCCGTACTGTCCGAGGAGGAACCGTCCGCGATCTGCCGGGCCGTCGACCGCTGGGCGCACGACGAGCGGCCCGGGCGACGCGTCGCGGCGGCGGCGTACGGACAGCGCGTCGCGCCTCATGTGCGCACCGAGGCCGACCGCGAGCTGATCCGCTATGCCGCCCTCGCCCTGCTCGCCCGGCCCGACGACTGCACCCTGCACGGCAGCGCGCTCGCCGTCCTCGTACGGGACCCACGCACGCGTGCCCTCCACCTGCCTCAGGCGCTGGCGCACTTCGCGGCAGCCGACCCGCAGTTCCCGCCGGGCGCCCTGGTCGCCGCCCTCGCGACCCACTCCGAACAGGTCCTCGAAGCCTTCCGGGCGCGGCTGTGCCGACCCGACGCCGAAGAGGCGCTGCGCACCCTCGCCGACGTCACCACCCCGGACCTCGCCCGCCGGGTCGCCGCCCTCCTGCGGGAAGCGGTCCAGTGGTGCCCCGAGACCGCAGCGGACGTGGCCGCGTACGTCGACCGGCGCCTCGAGCACGGCCCCAGTGCCCGCGCCGTCCTCTTCCCGCTGGTCACCGGCCTGCTGGACGGCGGCACGGAACAGGTGCGGGTCGCCCTGGCGGCCGTACTCGCGACTCCCGGCCCGCCCGACTCGCGGACCCTGCGGCGCGAGCTCCTGGACTTCCTCCTCGCCAACGAACACGCCCCGGCCGTCCTCGACGCCCTCCTGCACGCCACCGTCCGGTGCCGCGGCGACCGCCCGGGCGACGGCCTGCGCGACCTCGTCCACCACATCGGCATGCTCCTGGTCCGCACCCAGGACGGCGCAGCCCGTTTCGACCGGGGCCTGGTCGACCTGGGCCGCCGCGTCCCCGGCTTCGCCGCCCAGGTCGCGGCCTGGCTGACCGACACTCCGCAGGACTGGACGGCGGTGGTGGGACCGAGCACCCGCCGGATGATCGAGAACCTGGCAGGCGTCCGAGTCCCCGCATGAATCCCGGGGTGGCACGTGCAGCCGGTCACAGCACCCATGCCGATGCGGGCCACAAGGGCCCGGCATGGCACCCTTAGACCTGCGTAAGACCGTATGAGCGAAGACGGACACCGGTTCGACGACTTTGCGACAAGGAGCAGGCACAGTGCAGCGCTGGCGTGGCTTGGAGGACATCCCCCAGGACTGGGGGCGCAGCGTCGTCACCATCGGCTCCTACGACGGAGTCCACCGCGGGCACCAGCTGATCATCCGGCATGCCGTGGACCGCGCGCGTGAGCTGGGCGTCCCCGCGGTCGTCGTCACCTTCGACCCGCACCCCAGCGAGGTCGTCCGCCCCGGCAGCCACCCGCCCCTGCTCGCCCCGCACCACCGCCGCGCCGACCTCATGGCCGAGCTGGGCGTGGACGCGGTGCTGATCCTCCCCTTCACCACCGAGTTCTCGAAGCTGTCGCCGGCCGACTTCGTCGTCAAGGTCCTGGTCGACAAACTGCACGCCAAGGCGGTCGTCGAAGGCCCGAACTTCCGCTTCGGCCACCGCGCCGCGGGCAACGTCGAGTTCCTCGCCGAGCAGGGCAAGATCTACGACTACGAGGTGGAGGTCGTCGACCTGTACGTGACCGGCGAGGCCGGCGGCGGCGAGCCCTTCTCCTCCACTCTGACCCGGCGACTGGTCGCCCAGGGCGACGTCGAGGGCGCCGCCGAGATCCTGGGCCGCCCGCACCGCGTCGAGGGCGTGGTCGTGCGCGGGGCACAGCGCGGCCGGGAGCTGGGCTTCCCCACCGCCAACGTGGAGACCCTGCCGCACACCGCCATCCCCGCCGACGGCGTCTACGCGGGCTGGCTGCACGCCCAGGGCGAGGTGATGCCGGCGGCGATCTCCGTCGGCACGAACCCGCAGTTCGACGGGACCGAGCGCACGGTGGAGGCGTACGCGATCGACCGCGTCGGCCTGGACCTGTACGGCCTGCACGTCGCCGTCGACTTCCTCGCCTTCGTCCGCGGCCAGGCGAAGTTCGAGTCGCTGGACGGCCTGCTGGAGCAGATGGCCGAGGACGTCAAGCGCTGCCGCGAGTTGGTGGCTGCCGCCCAGTAGCCACTCCTACGACGCCGAAGGGCGGCCGGTACCTCAGGGGTACCGGCCGCCCTTCGTTGTGCACGGGCTACTGCTGCGTCCAGCCGGGCGGTACGGCGCCCTGCTGCGGCTGCTGACCCTGCTGGCCCTGCTGCGGGTCCTGCGGCGGCGGCGCCTGCTGCTGCCAGCCCTGGCCCGGCGCGGGCTGCTGCGGGGGCTGCCCCCAGCCCTGACCCTGCTGCGGGGCACCGCCCTGCTGGGGGTACTGCTGCTGGGGCTGCTGCTGCGGGGGCGGGTAGCCGCCCTGCTGCGGGTGCTGCTGGTGCTGCTGGTACTGCATGTTCGGGTTGCCGAAGCCCTGCTGCGTGCGCGCGATGTCCTCGGCGATGAGCGCGGCGAGGTCGAAGTAGGCCTCGCGGGTCTTGGGACGCATCATGTCGAGGTCCACCTCGGCGCCCGCCGACAGGTGCTCGTCGAAGGGGATCACGACGACACCGCGGCAGCGGGTCTCGAAGTGCGCGACGATGTCCTCCACCTTGATCATCTTGCCCGTCTCGCGGACACCCGAGATCACGGTGACCGACCGCTGGACCAGATCGGCGAACCCGTTCGCCGACAGCCAGTCGAGCGTGGTCGAGGCGCTGCTCGCGCCGTCCACCGAGGGCGTGGAGATGATGATCAACTGGTCGGCCAGGTCCAGCACGCCGCGCATCGCGCTGTAGAGCAGACCGGTACCCGAGTCCGTGAGGATGATCGGGTACTGCCGCCCCAGCACGTCGAGCGCGCTGCGGTAGTCCTGGTCGTTGAAGGTGGTGGAGACCGCCGGGTCCACGTCGTTGGCGATGATCTCCAGGCCCGAGGGCGCCTGCGAGGTGAAGCGGCGGATGTCCATGTAGCTGTTGAGCTGCGGGATCGCCTGCACCAGGTCACGGATCGTCGCGCCCGTCTCGCGCCGCACGCGACGCCCGAGTGTGCCGGCGTCCGGGTTGGCGTCGATCGCCAGGATCTTGTCCTGCCGCTCGGTGGCGAGGGTGGCGCCCAGCGACATGGTCGTCGTGGTCTTGCCGACACCGCCCTTGAGGCTGATCACCGCGATCCGGTAGCAGGACATCACCGGCGTACGGATCAGACCCAGCTTCCGCTCCCGCTCCGCCTGCTCCTTCTTCGCACCGAGCTTGAAGCGGGACGGACCCTGGTTGTTCTTGCGGGCCTTGGGTTGGTTGCGCAGCAGTCGGTCCGAGGACAGCTCCACCGCGGCGTTGTAGCCGAGCGGGGTGCCGGGCGCGGCCTGCTGCTGCTGCGGAGCGCCGGGGCCGGCCTGGGGTCCGGGCGGGGCACTCCAGCCCTGGTTGCCCTGGTTGCCCGGCTGGCCGTAGGCGGCGGGGTTCTGCTGCGGCTGCGGTTGCGGCTGCTGCGGGGCCTGCTGCTGGGGCTGGGCCGGGGGCTGCTGGGGTGCTGGCTGCTGCGGCGCGGGCTGTTGGGGCTGGGCTGCCTGCGGGTAGCCGTAGCCGCCCTGCTGGGGCGGGTAGCCGTAGCCGGGCTGCGCGGGGTGCGGCTGCTGCTGCGGGTAGCCGTATCCGTCGGCCTGCGGTTGCGGTTGAGGCTGCGCGGGCTGCTGCTGCCCCGGCTGCGGCTGGCCTGCGTGCGGGGGCTGCTGCGGGTAGCCGTAACCGGCGGCCTGCGGGTGTCCGGGATGCTGCTGTCCGGGCTGGTGCGCCTGCCGCGGGTCGGCGGGGGCGGGCTGTCCGCCCTGCGCCGGGTATCCGGGCTGGGCCTGCGCCGGGTATCCGGGCTGGGCCTGCGCCGGGTATCCGGGCTGTGCCTGCGGCTGGGCCGGGCCGAACGAGCCCTGCGCGGGGGGCTGGTGCGGGGGCTGACCGGGGTGGCCGGGCTGACCGGGGTGGCCGGCCTGGTCCGGGAGCGGCTGGGCGGCCGGGGCCTGGGGGTAGCCGTAGCCGCCGGCCTGCGCAGCGGCGGCGGCCTGCTGGTCCGGCTGTCCGGCCTGCGGCGGCATTCCCGGGGCGGGCTGCGCGGGCGTGAATCCCTGGGGCAGCGGAGGGAGCGCCTGGTTGGGGTGGGGCTGGGCCTGCGGCTGCTCCGGGGCCTGGCCGGTGGGCTGGGCCTGCGGCGGCATGGGGGGCTGGCCGGTCGGCTGTGCCTGGGGCTGCTGTACCGGAGCCGCGGGCGGCTGTGCGGGAGCGGTGGGCGCGGGTGCGGCGGCCTGTGCCTCGGCCTCTGCGTCCGGCTCCGCTTCCGGCGTCGCCGGGGGCTCGTGCTGGGGCGCGGCCTGGGTGGGGGAGTCGGCGTCGGCCTGGACGTGCTCCGGCTCGTCGCCCTCCGCGACGGGCGCGGATCCGGTGGAGTCCGCCGACTCCGCCTCGTCGGTCCGCTCCTCGTCCGCCTCCACGTCGTCGTCGGCATCGCCGAACAGGCGCGCGGCCTCGGCGTCCGCGGCGGCGTGGTTGAGCTCGGCCTCCGGCTCCGCCACGGGCTCCGCCACCGGCTGTGCGGGAGCGGGCTGCTCGGGTGCGGGGGCCGCCGGGACGCCTGCCGCCGGGGTGGCCGTCGGGGACGGTCCGCCCTGGGCGTCGGTGTCGACCGGACGCAGCACGGGGAAGCCGGGGGCGCCGGGGGGCGGGGCGGGCGTGTGCTGCGGGGGCGCGGTGGGCGGCTGGGCAGGCGTCGGAGGCTGAGGTGCGGCGGCGGGGGGCTGGGCAGGCGTGTGCTGTTGGGGCACGCCGAATCCGCCGGACGTGTCCTGGCCTTGCTGGGGGACGCCGAAGCCACCCGAGGTGTCCTGGCCTTGACCCTGCTGCGGCGCGGCGAAGCCGCCGGACGTGTCGTGACCCTGTTGCGGGACGCCGAAGCCACCCGAGGTGTCCTGACTCTGACCCTGCTGCGGATAGCCGTATCCGCCGGCCGCGGGGCCACCCGGGGCGGACTGCTGCTGCGGAAAGCCGTAGCCACCCGTGGCGGGGCCGCCCTGCTGGTGCGGGTCGGGCGTGCCCTGAGCCGGAGTCTGCTGGGCGGGTTGGGCCGGCTGCGCGGGCGGCTGAGGGGCGCCCTGGGCCGGTGGCTGCGCCGGTCCGGGAGCGTAGGGAGCGGGACCGCCGGGCGGACCGCTGGGCGATCCGACGGGCGCACCGGTCGGCGGTGGTGGCGATGGCGGACCGGAATCCTGCTGGCCACCGGCCGAGGAACCGCTTTGCGTACTTTGGGCGTACCAGGCGGGAGGTGTGTAGACGATTTCGAACTCGCCGGTGAGATCCACCTCGTGATCGTCCCCGTCCGAGGAAGGGCTCCCGCCGTTGTACTCGGACCGATCCCTGTTCACTGCTTGCCTCCTGGTCAGCCACTGCTGCTGAGCTGGTCGTCGTCGCGGCCGGGCGGACCGAGTGGCGAGTCCCACTCGACTGCGATCGTCACCGCACCACCAGAAGCCTAATCACTCGCATGGCGGGACGGAAAAGCCCCCATGGGCGCGGACGCTATAGCTCCGGGTGCGTGGGCGGAAGAGCCTCATGGGTGCGGACGGAAACCCCCCTGGGCATGGCCCTGTTGGGCCTCACCCAGGGGACGACGACCTGTCAGTCCATACGGCGGGCCACGCCGAGCAGGCCCGTCTCCGCGTCGGTGGGGTCGGTCATGACGAACTTCTGGTGCTTACGAGTGCACCACAGAGCGACGCCGTCGTGCAGGGTCGGCAGGTGCTGGAGCTGGTCCTCCGGGATCCCCAGCGTGTCCCGCACGGCCTCGGTCTCGTACGGCGAAATGCGCTGGATCCCGACCAGATGGGCCTGGGACAGCCAGCGCGGCGCGTGCTCACTGACGAAGGGCAGCACCGTCACCACGGCCTGCCACGGCACGGACGTCACCCGACCGCGGGGCGGGCGGATACCGCAGTCCCGGAACAACACGACCGGACTGGACACGGACGGACCCTGCGCGGGCACCCGGCCCACCGGGTACACCGTCACGCACTGCTGGCCGCCGCCCGCCGCCTGGGCCAACTGCTGCCAGGCCTGCGGACGTCCGGTCTCCACGCCCACCCGCGCACCCGTCGCGGCGGCGCGCAGCGCCAGCACCTGGGCGAGCCACAGGCCACCCACGAGCACGACGTCGAAGGGGGTCGGACGGGACAGCCCGAGCACGGCCGGCTGCGACTCCGGGTCGGTGCCGATGATCACGCCGTCGTCACCGAGCGGCATGCTGATCGCCGCGAGTTCGTCGGCGCTGACGACATGGCGGTTGCGGCGCGGCCCGCGCAGCCCGAAGCCGGGGCTGCCGATGCGCCGCTGCTGCTGTGTCTCCGGCTGCCGGATGATCGGGATCATGCCGGTGTCGGTGGGGGAGGCCACGTGTGCCGGAGTGCGTGCGGGGGCCCGGCCCTGCTGCCCCGGGGGCATGGTCGCGGGGTGGGACATCAGTACGTACCTCCGAGCGGCAGAGTGGCGAGGGCTCCGGGGACCTGCTCCCGGTCGAGGCGGACCAGACCGACCTTCGCGGAACTGGCGGCTCGCTCCAACTCGCGCCCCACCTGGCCGAGTTCACTGTCACTGCGGGCGGTGACACGGACGTGCCCGGTGAGGGAGACGCCCCGGTTGCCGGCCTTGCTGAGGGTCATGCTGAACGTCGTGGCGAGCAGGGGCAGCGAGGTGAGCCGCGTGACCAGCTCGGGCAGCGCCACACCGCCACTCCCCAACTGCGGCCAGCGGGACACCCAGTACGTGGTGTGCCACCGGTCGTCGACCCGCCAGGTACGGACCGCCTCGACCGTACGGCGCTGGGAGGCCCGCCCGTCCTGCCCGTGCTGCGCGTTGGCGCGCGGGTTCAGGCAGCTGGACGTCGCGAGCGCCTGCACCAGCTCGGTCTCGTCCAGGATCGTCGCCTTGAAGCCGGCCCCGGCCAGCCGGCTCGCCAACTGGTCGGCCACGCGCAGCAGCGCGCGCTGCGCACCGGGAACGCCGTCGCCGCGGGCCTGAACGGCCTCCGGGCACAGCTCCGGGTCGAGCTTGAGGGCGACCCAGGTGAGCCGGAGCGCGGGGGAACCGGCCTGCGCCTGGAGGGGGCCGTAGGAGCGCGCGGCGAGCGACTGCTGCGGCAGGTGCGGCGCGGGCGCCGGCTGGGTGTGCTGCACGACCTGCACGGAGGCGAGCCGGATCCCGTCGACCTCCAGGGCGTCCTGGATCAGCCGCAGCGGCAGCTGCCGTCCGGCGGCTGCGGGGCGCAGCGGTTCGTCGGCCGGCTGCACGAAGAGGACGGCGGTCAGGAAGGTCCCGTCGCCGATCATGCCGATGGAACGGTCGTCACGGGACACGAACGAGTACGTCCGCAGGGCGGGGTCGCACTCCACGACCGGCGCCAGCATGGCGTCCGTCCCGGGCGGCACGGGCTGCTTGGCGTCGCGTCGACGCTGCCTGAGCGCGCGAGTCGTCTCGTACCACTCGGGCAGCGGACGGCGGCCCCTGCGCAGTACGGCCAGGAGCAGCAACAGCGCCGCCACGGCACCTGCCGGGGCCAGCAGCCAGGACGCGTCGGCGGCCCAGGCGGCCAGCATGACCGCCGCCGCGAGCTCCACCAGGATGAGCTGCTGCAGCCGTACCGGACCGAGGCCGCCGGGGCGGGGCAGCGTGCGCGGCGACGCGGCGGCGGGCGCGGCCGGAGCAGCGGACGTACGTCTGCCGCCCGGACCTCCCTGTTGCTGCGGTGCGCGGCGTCCGCGCCGAGTGCTCGTAGCGCTGGTCATCCCCCGGGACATCCCTTTCGCGAAGTAGTGGCCGTCGGTCGGGAGGGATCCGTTGTCCGGGATCCCCGCGACGGGCCAGGGGCACCGATGGCCCACAACATCCATGCGGGTGGCTCACGGTACCCGCTGCACAACACCAGGCGACACAGGGGACACCCAAACCCCAGGTGGTCAGCCTGTCATGGACCGGCCCCCCATGGTGGAGCGCTGTGGTGAAGCTCTGTGAAGATGCGGGGGCGGCCGTACACCTGATGGATCGGGGCCGCGTGGCGCAAGGCATAGTAGGTGCCTGCGCGGCTGAACGGGCCGTACGAGGCGGCCGAATCGGCCTTGCAGGACAGCCGAACCGGCCTTGTGGGACCGGCCTTTCGAGCGCGATCGAGCATCACCAGCGCGCTCGAGCACACAACCGCGATCGAGTCTCACATCACGATCGAGCATCACAAACGGGAGATACGGGGACCATGGCAAAGCAGCGTCGGGATGAGCTCGCCGCCTACACGTTCGCTCGCAAGCGCACCGTCGCGGCGTTCCTGGCGCCGTCCCCGGGCGGCTCCGAGGAGGGCGCACCGCGTCCCGTCCGTACAGTGATGCCCAGTCTCGCGGTGGGCGTTGTGCTGGTGATCGGCTTCATCGCCTGGGGCGTGATCAAGCCCACGGCGCCGAAGGGGTGGGACACGCCTGGCGAGTACATCATCGTCGACAGCGACTCCACGACGCGCTACGTCGTCCTGAACGACGAGGCGTCGAACGGCGACAAGACCATGACGCTGCACCCGGTCCTCAACTACGCGTCCGCCAAGCTCCTTCTCGACAAGGGCAAGGGCAGCGTCATCGAGGTCCCCGGCAAGGAGATCGACAAGAGCGGCATCCCGCACGGCGCGACCCTCGGCATCCCGTACGCCCCCGACCGGCTGCCCGCCAAGGACGACGCGGAGCAGGAGAAGACCTGGGCGGTGTGCGAGCGCCCGGCCCCGGGGTCGGCCGATGCCATCGACCGCGCGGTCTTCGTCCTCGACGCCGACGACGCCAAGTCGGTCAACAACGCGGGGAAGGTCGGCACCAGTGGGGCCCTGTACGTCGTCGACTCCAAGACCAAGCAGGAATATCTGATCGACGGCAAGGGGACCAGCTTCCTACTGGGCCGCCCGGACCTCGACCAACCCACCATGGAGAAGCTGCGCGCCGCCGTCATCGGCGGTGAGGCCGAGCCGCAGTCGGTGAGCCAGGAGTGGCTGCGCACCTTCAACAACGGCGGCGTCCTGACCTTCCCGGAGGTCCCCGACGACGGCGCTGCGACCACGGTCCAGGGGCTTCCCGCGGAGGCGAGCACGGTGGGCAGCGTGCTCAAGGCGAACGACGCGGGTGGCGAGCGGTACTACGTCGTCCTCAAGGACGAGATCGCGGCCATCACGCCGCTCGTGGCCGACCTGCTCAAGCTGGCTACCGGGGCGGACGCCCGCGAGGACGTCGTGGTCAGCACCTCGGACATCATCGATGCCAACGGCGGCCGGGCGGACACCTTCTACCAGGACAAGGGCTGGCCCCAGACCGTTCTGCGGCAGGCCAACGCCACCGACGCGGCGAGCGGTGAGGCCCGCACCACCTCGTGCAGCGTCTACAAGGGCGGCATCGGCGCGAACAAGAAGCCGGAACTCGCGGCCTGGGCCGGGGCGGCGTACCCGAAGAAGGTCATCACCGACTCGCTGGGCGCCTATGTCTCGTCCGGCTCGGGCCTCCTCTTCCAGGAGGTCACCGGTACGGCCGCCGGCGGCGGCAGGGTGTACCTGCTGACGGACACGGGCCTTCGGTACTCGCTGCCGTCGAACAACGACAGCGGTGCGAAGGGAAGCGGCAGCGATTCCGCCGCGTCGGCCGCGAGCGGGACGTCGCAGGGCGATGCGAGCGAGACGGACAAGGCGCGCACGCGGCTGGGCTACGAGGACGTCTCCAACATGGCGATCGTGCCGCAGACGTGGGCGACGTTCATCCCGAAGGGGCCGATGCTGGACACGGGGAGTGCGGCGCAGCCGCAGAGTCAGTGACGGGGGCCGTGGGGTCCCGATGCTTGAGGTCTCGGGGCTGGAGGTCCCGAGGGGACGTCCCGAGGGCCTGAGATCCCGAGGGCTTGGGGTGCTTGAGGGCCGTCTGCCGACGGCCCTCGGGCCGACGGTCGGCCAACGGGCAAGCGGGCAAACGCACTTGAGAGTAAGACGGGGTGACGGTCACGAGATGATCGCCCAAGTGTGTGAGCCGTGTAACTGATTGGTCTTGCCTGTGGTTGAGTGACAGGCTGACGATAGAGTGTTTGCAGCGCTCAAGCGTGCGAAGCTCCTCCGGGTACCCGTGCTGGTTTCCCGGATAAACGACGACATGGGGGAAGGTTCATCATGGCCGGCCAGTTCCGGGTAACAGAGGACGAACTCACCAAGCTCTCCGGCGACATCAGCACCGCGAACGGTCAGCTGCAGGGCGAGATCCGCCGCCTCAACGGAGTGATCGACCAGATCGCGGGCGGCTGGAAGGGCCAGGCGGCTCAGTCCTACCGCCAGCTGCAGGATCGTTGGAACGCGGACGCGAAGAGGATGAGCGACATCCTCAACGACATCAAGGAAGCCGTGGACTCCACGCGGAGCAACTACTCCGCCTCGGAAGAGCAGCAGAACGCGGAGATCAGCAAGATCATGTCCGACTTCGGCTGATAGAGCCGTTTCAGTCGGTACATCTCTGCTGTTCAAGATTCCACACACTTCCTCCGAATCTTCCTGAAAGGGAATGACGATGTCGATCCTCGTCAATTACGCAACCATCACCAATGCGTCCACCGACGTGAAGTCCACCGCCGGTCGCATCAAGCAGCAGCTCGACGACCTCGAGGCCGCGGTCAAGCGTGTCGCCAGCACCTGGGAAGGTGAGGCGCAGGAGGGCTACCAGCGCAAGCAGCGCGAGTGGGACAAGACCGCCCAGGACCTGCACGCGACCCTCCTGAAGATCTCGACGGCCCTGCAGAGCGCCGCCGAGAACTACCAGGCCACTGAGAAGAGCAACGCCAACACGTGGGGCTGAGCCCGGCGGCGGCCCAAGGGGCATGAGATGAAGAGAATCGGCCCAGCCGACGCCACGGCGTTCGCTGGGCCGACCTCTGCTTCGGGGTCGCACACAGCTTCTCCGGAACCGGAAGGACCGGCTACCGGAAAGCACATAACAAATCCCGCGAACATTCACATCCACAATCACCGCACCACCCGTGACACACACATGACCCAGCTTCGAAGGAAGCAAGGAAGCCCTGGGGGCCTGAACATGAGGGGCCTGAACGTGGCGGCCCGTGCAGCCCGCACGCGTAGCCGCACCAGTGGAACCCGCGCACTGCAGCGGGCTTTCGGCGTGCTCGCGGTGACGGGGATCTGCGTGGCGTCCGCGCCGCCCGCACTGTCGGTACCGACGGACCCGACGACGCCAACTCGCCTCGCGGACTCGCGTGACTCCGCCTCGGGCGGCTCCGGCTCCTCCGACGCCCCCGAGTTCGGTCTGTCGGCCAGCACGGAGTGCGACTTCGGTGGCGACGTCATCAAGTCCACGCCCTGGTCACTCCAGCGGATCCTCCTGAACCAGCTGTGGGAGCAGGCGACGGGCAAGGACGTCAAGGTCGCGGTGATCGACACGGGCGTCGACAGATCGAACAAGCAGCTGAGCGGTGCCGTGTCAGGCGGCAAGTCCTACGTCGGCGGTTCCGCCACCAAGGACATCGAGGGCCACGGCACCAGGGTCGCCGGCATCATCGGCGCCCGCCCGCTCAAGGGCACGGGCTTCGTTGGTATCGCGCCGGACGCCGAGATCCTCTCCTACCGCTACACGGGCGGAGAGGGGGAGAAGCAGGGCAACTCGGGGACGATGTCCCAGGCGATCGCCGCCGCGGTTGCCGCGGGCGCGAAGATCATCAACATCTCCTCGGACACCGCGAACAAGGAAGACAACAAGGGTCTGCGGCGTGCCGTGGCCAACGCGGTGAACGCCGGAGCCCTGATCGTGGCGGCCGCCGGCAACGACGGAGCCGACGGCAAGCCCGCGAACACCTACCCGGCCGCCTACCCGGGCGTCCTGGCGGTGGCGGCCTCCGACCGCAACGACGAACGCGCCTTCTTCTCACAGGCGGGCGAAATGGTAGACGTCGCGGCACCTGGCGTCGGCATGGTCTCCACGGTCCCTCTGGGCGGCCAGTGCACGGCCGACGGCACGAGCTTCGCGGCCCCGTACGTCGCGGGCGTCGCGGCCCTCCTGAAGCAGAAGAACCCGGACTGGAACGCGGCCCAGATCGCCACCCGCATCGAGGAAACGGCCCAGCGTCCGGGACGAGGCCCCAACCAGTACATCGGCTGGGGCGTGGTCGACCCGGTAGCCGCGTTGTCGGACACTTCGACACCGGCTACATCTCCGACACCGGATCCGCCGGTGACGGCCGGGTCGGGTGGCGTCATCCCGATGGCAGTGACCATGGGGGAGAGCGAGGCGGAGCGGGAACGCCGGGTGGCCATCTATGTGTTGGGCACAGGGCTGGCTCTTGCGCTTGTGGTTGCGGGGAGCGGGGTTGCTGTGCGGGACTGGCGTAGTCGGAGGGTCGGGCGCGCCGGTGCGTCGGCCGGCCGACTTGGCCGATTTGGGCGATGACTGGGCACCGAGTGGGTGCTGACAACTTGAGGAACAGGGGAGAGGACAACGGGGTATGAGTAACGGAATGCGGGTTGATCTGAGCGAGCTGGATAACGTCATCCGCAAGCTCAACGGCCTTCTCTCAGACATGGACAAGGCCAACACCAAGGCCAAGTACGAGACGGACATCCCGAGTACTGCGTTCGGCAGTATGAAGTTCTTGGAGTCCAACGACCTACACGACGCCCACCAGAAGCAGAAAACCAGGATCGAGACCATGATCAGGGGCCTGCACAAGCTGATCGACGAATTCGGTACGAGTACCTCGAAGGTCAGGGACAAGTACAGCAACCAGGAGCAGGCGAACTCGCAGGGCGTGAGCGCTGCTCCGGACGGTGGGCCCAAGGGCTCGGCCTACTAGGCGGTTCAGCGACCGGTCACTGACAGAGGGGACGTTTCGACGATGGCGTACGGCGGTCACTACAACGCTGAGTACTACGAGGCTCAGCAAAGGGCACAAGAGCAGAGAATCCAGGATAAGCACGACGAGAAGCTCGAGTCGCTTCCCAACGGTGGTATGGGGGGGCCTGACCGGAGCAAGCTCGACACGCCCTTCATGAAGTTGAGCATCCCAGAGCTCCGATCCATGATTCTGGACGCAGATCCCAGCCGGATCTATGAGGTCAGCCAGCACTGGAAGTCCGTCCACAACATCCTTTCCGGCGGCGACGGCGACGGCAAGAGCGGCAGCGTGGACGCAGTATCCGCGAAAGACAGCGTCGCGGGCATGATGCAGGGCGCAATTGAGAACGTCCTTGAGCACTGGGAGGGCGAGGCGTCTGAAGCGTTCCGTAAGAAGGCCAACGAGATCATGCAGAACATCCGCAACGGAGCTGCATGGGCCAACTATTACGGGGAAACGATGCACGCCGTCCAGAACGACCTGCGGAACTCAATGTCCAAGATGCGTGAGGTCGAGGAGCCTTCAGGCTGGGACAGGGCCTGGGACAAACTGACTGACGACGAGCGCAGCGACGACAAGCTGCTGGAGGACATTAACAAAGGCGTGAGCACGGACGCCGCCCGCCAGGCCAACGCCGACTCCTTGTCTAAAGGCAAGGAAAAGCAGCTGGAGGGGGTGGCGATCATGGAGCAGCTTGCGGCCAACTACAAGGCGCATACAGGTAGGCTCCCACCGATTGACGACCCGGAGCCTTTCCCGGCTCCGAACCCCAATACGCCAATGCCGACGCCCATCTCTATGCCGACTCCCAGTGGTACGGGTCCGGGCGCCGGGAGCGGCACCGCTAAGCCGTGGAGCGCAGGCCCGACCACCAGCGTCAAGCCTGCCCCCACGGTTCCCCGCGACCAGGGTGTTACGGGAGGCGCGCAACTGCCGACATCCCAGACGAAGGTGGACAGCATTTCCCCGGGGCTGACGGGGAGTGGCCCCAACACGGGTTCTACTGGCGTCAGTGGCGGGGGAGCTGGCATCGGCGCCGGTGGATCTCAGGGCCCAGGGGTCATGGCTCCTGGCGGAGCGTCCGGTCTCGGGCGCGGTGCTGCCGCACGCGGCGGTATCGGAGCCGTGGGCGGTCGCAGCGGTCTCGCCGGCGGCGGTGCGGCAGCAGGCCGTGGTGCCGGAGGCCGGGCTGGCATGGGCGGCATGGGGGGTGCCGGAGCCGGCGCAGCTGGCCGAGGCGGCGCCGGCGCCAGCGGCCGTGGTGCCCTCGCGAAGTCTCGTGGTGGTGTTGTCGGGGCGGCCAAGGGGGTAACTGGAAAGGGCGCCGGTGGCGGGGCAGGTCTGCATGGCAGCCGTGGCGGAACCCAGCGCGGCGCCATGGCAGGCGGAGCAGGCGGTATGGGCGGCCGAAATGGCCGTAGGCCCGAGGACGAGAACAGCCGGGGCGAACGTCCCGACTACCTGGTCGAGGATGAAGAGACCTGGATCTCGGAAGAAGACCGAAACCGGAATGTACCGCGGACAATCGAGTAAGCACACAGGCGGGCTGGACAGAGAGTCGTCGTCTGGCCAATGAATAAAGGCTGGTACCTCCAGCCAAACGTTGCGTGAGGAGCAAGGAATTGGGTTTCAACCGAGTCTGGTCCACGACAGGTGTCGTGGCGTTGACGGGAGCCTTGCTCCTCACTGCAACCACAACTGCGTCAGCCGATCAAGTTCGGGATGCTCAGTGGCCGTTGACGGTGTTTGACGCCGAAAGGGTCTGGAAAACGTCACAAGGGGAAGGAGTCACGGTTGCAGTCGTTGACTCCGGCGTGGATGCCACGCACCCAGACCTCACGGGCCAAGTCCTGCCGGGCAAGGATGTCAACGGGGGCGACGCCCAGAAGGACGCTGATGGCCATGGCACGGGCATGGCAAGTATTATTGCTGGCCATGGGCATGGGCAAGGCAACTCCGCTGGCGTAATGGGGCTCGCGCCGAAGGCTAAGATTCTTCCGGTGCGTGCTTCGAATGGCGATGAAATTTCAACTAGTTGGCCAGACGGAGTGCGTTATGCGGTAGACCAAGGTGCCGAGGTCATTAACCTCTCATTCAACGACAGCACTGCGTATCCCGGTTCCAAGGCTGCAAAGGCAATCGCCTACGCCCAGCAGCATGATGTCGTGGTTGTGGCAGGCTCGGGGAATGACGCTGGAACAGTCAATTACCCAGCTGCGCTGCCCGGGGTAGTCGCGGTAAGCGGCATCGACAAGAATCTGGACTTTTGGAGCAAGTCGAACTCTGGTAAGGGTGTAATCCTGGCTGCTCCCGGGGTCGATATCCCGCGAGTTGACCCCGCTAGCCCTGGCGGATACGCGATGGCTGATGGCACCTCTGACGCCACTGCGTATGTCTCAGCCATTGCAGCCTTGGTCCGCTCCAAATACCCTGACCTCACTGCAGGCCAGGTCATCAACCGCCTGATTAAGTCGGCGTCCTTCCTGCAGCATGAGGGGAAGAAGGCTCCGGACAGTGAGTTGGGGTACGGGATTGCCCGCCCAGGTTCGGCCCTGACGATGGACATCCCCAAGGGTCCCAAAGAGGGCCCTCTTGCCCAGTCCTCACCGTCCACGTCTACCAACTCAGGCGCTGCATCCGACGACAACGACAGCACAAGCCTGGCCAAGAAAAAGAAGAAGTCCTCCTCGGGCAGCTTCCTCCTCATCGCCGGCATTGCAGTCGCGGTCGTCGCCATTGGCATCCTCTTCGCGGTACTCCGCAACCGCCGCAACGGAGGCAACGGCGGTCCCGACTCCGGTGGCGGCGGAACTCCCCCGCACGGCACGGGCAACCCGCCCCAGCCCCCGACGGGCTACCAGCAGTACCCCAACACAGCTCCCAACCAGGGCTACCCCGCACCTCCGGGACAGTCCCCACAGAACCCCAACCCCTACGCTCAGCAGCCTCCGCATCAGGGCCAGTAGAGGGCAGGCAGCCCTCCTCGCAGAGCCCGTGAACTCGGAGCTGCCCGAGCTCAGTTCCGAAGCCGCTGCCGACGAGATGGTGTCGCGCACCGCGAACATCTCGTCGCGGTCATGCTCGGACTGCAGTTGTCACTCAAGTGCTACTGGTCACGTCGATCATGTCCGGGGAGTTCTTGTGGGTGGCAGTGTTGGAGCTGATCACCACGCACGTGTGTCTCTGGGGTGTGTGCGCGGGTATGACGATGGCCACTGCGCTCTGAAGATTTGGGGAGCAGGCTCCGCACGATGAGTCTGCTGCTCTGCCTGGTCGTCCCGCGATTCTGCAGTGACCGAGATACCAAGAACGAAAGGGATACTCCGCGATGGGAGCCATTGTCCTGGTAGTCGGCGTTATCGGCTTTGGAGCCGTAGTTGGAGCTGTCGTCGTCCTCGTAATACTGCGCAGCCGCCGCAGTTCAGCTGCGGGACCGATCAGCCCTGGCACCGGAGCCTACGTCCCGAACATGGGCTACCCGCCCCAGCAGCCGATGCCTCCAAACGTCCAGCAGCCGTACCCGTCACCTCCCAACCAGGGGTACCTCACTCCTCCCGCGCAGCCTCCGCACGGTCCGAACCCCTACGCCCAACAGCCTCCACACCAAGGCCAGTAGCAGGGTGTGGCGAGCTCGTCACAGGACAGATCAGGCCAGTTAGAAGGGTTCGGAGTGGGCTGGGTTTCCTACAGGACACCAGCGACGCCGCTGAACTCCGCAGGGAAGCCCTGAGCCAGCAGCGACTCGTACCCGTTGAACCGCGTCTCGGCATCCGCTTCCGGCGGGCTGTCTCGTGAGCCTGGTGCACGTGGACGCCTCGGCGCGAAGTGCTACGGCAGGGGGACGAGAGGGCGAGTAATGGCTGCTGACCGGCTCATTGGAGGAGAGCACATGATGGGTGCGGAAGCCCTCAGAGTCCCGGCACCCGTGGACGAGCGTGCCTTCGACCATCCGGAGACCCGGGCCGTTTGGGAGAGAACACATCGCAAGTTGAGGAGGCGACTGACGATGTGGTGGATCCTCTGCTTTCCTTCGTTGCTTGCTGTTGGCTCCCTCCTGGATCCTGCTGCCGGAAAGACGGTCAACACGATGGGGGGCATAGCCATGATCGCTTGGATCCTCGGCTATCCCACCCTCCTCTACTTCTGCACGAAGTCGCTGAGGTGTCTCAAGCGAATGAGGCGCGTTCTGGAGGCATATCCGTGGCGACTGATCCTCCAGGTACACCGGCCTCCCGGCGTACGAGACACCCATACCGCCGCGGTGCATCTCCAGCACGCGGAGGACCAGAGATTGACCGGCCTCGTGTCCGTCTGGAATCCGGTCCGGACGTACCGCCGCTGGCCACGGGGCATGGAGTACGGCGCTTGGTATGCGGGCGACACCATTGATGCCCGGACCGCAGACAGCAAGGGGCGTGGCGTCCTTACGCTCCCGGGAATCGGCGACCTTTTTTCAGTGACGCATCGTTATGGGCATCACTGAGCATGACGTCGACCTCCGTGGAACCTCATGACTGGTCAGAGGTAGCGGAATGGTTTGCCCGGCACCGTGCAGCACAGCATTGCATGGATGTTGACGACACTACGGGCCAGAGGCCGCGCGATTTCGGTGATGCGACCGGGCCACGTGGAAGAGAGACGGTCAGCGCGCTACAAGTGTCACCACTATCAGCAGGCCCACCACGCCGATCAGCACGGCATAGAACCGTCGGATCCTTCGGTTGCGAGTCGCCTCCCAGCGCATGTATGCCGCGTAATCAGGAGATTCGGGCATAAACGAGGCCGGCTGTGCGTCGGGGCCGCGCAACACGAAGTGATACTTGAGTTCTCTCATGAACCCTGGCGCCCCACCCCGCTCGGTTCGCTCCAGTTCGTAGCCGTGCTGAAGTGCAAGACGTACCAGCGGCTCGCTCTTCAGATTCGCCTCGTGCGCCCTAACTTCGACCCGGGGTTGCTCTCCGGCGAAGAATCGTAGCCTGGCTTCCGTGATGCGCTGTTGTTCCGGTTTCGCCCGGCGCCTCAGCTCAGCAAACCCAACAGCGCCCCCGATGAGCAGCATTGCGGCCACCATAACGATTTGCCACTGCACGCCCGCTCCTCCGTGACTTTCAGCTCTCTTGCGTGGGACTTTCCTCAGCCACTTGCATCGCGGATCCAGCGGGTCAGCCGACCGGAGTCAGATGATCCTCCGGGTGAGGTCGGCGTCCTGGGCTCGGGTGACGCGGTCGGGGGCCGCCGACTTGCGGTCCTGCGCGGTCGCTTCCCAGTCGTCGGGCTGCATGAAGAAGAACGCCCCGCTGCTCGGTACGTAGCCGACCGCGCCGAAGGGCAGGTCGCCGGCGACGTACAGGCCGTTCTCGATGCCTTCGGGCCAGGGGTTGCGCCAGGGCCCGCGCCGGGGGACCGGGTTGATCCGCATCAGCGGCGACTCCTGGCCCTCGGCGGTGTGCAGCGTGAGCGTCATGCTCTTCGGACGGCCCCTGGTCGCCTTGGCGCCGTCCACCTTGGTGATCTGCGGGCAGAACGTGTCGAAGGAGTACTGGGCCAGTGTCTTGCGGCAGGTGCGGGTGAGGAGGACCGCGAGGGAGATGGTGCTGAGTGTGGCGAGGAGACCGAAGATGCCCATGAGGATCATCGGCCCCCCGATGATGAAGATCCAGGACATGCCGGCGCGATTTGCCGCTGCACCCAGCGGCGGCACCCCGAAGGCCATGAGCGCGTAGATCACGGTGTTGCGGATACCGGTCCACCACATCCGGGTGGTCAGCTTTCCGCGCAGCGCGGCGGTGTCCAATGTTTCTGGTGCGTGGGCACCCTGCATGTTGTCCGGCACTTGTTCTCCCTGCAGTCCGTCCAGCCCAGCTGGTGCTATCCGAAGTCGTTGCGCATGGCGGCCGCGCCGTCCGGCGCTTCCAGTTCCTGGGCGGCCTTGTCGTTCGCCGTGCCCCGTGCGGGATCGGTGAAAGTCAGGGTGCGGGCGATCCCGAGCAATATGTTGCGGTAGTCGTCTGCGGAGTCGAGATCCGGGGTGACCATCTGGAGCACGATGAGTTCCGGGGCGCTCGGTGCCGCCACTGCGATGATGCCCTGCCAGATGTGACTCGGGAGCTTGTCGTTCAGCTCCGGCCGCCGGGTCGACCGTGGGGCAGCCGGCCGCTTTTCCGAGAGGAAAGCGAGTCCGCACGGTAGCTCCAGCGGACGCATGCCTTCGTCCCGTCCGGCCGCGGCGCTGCCCGCTAGGCCTGCCACCGCGAGCTTTGCGCTGCCCGGCGTTGGCAGCGTCGACACGGTGAACACCGACGTTGTGAACCCACCGGCGTCGTCTGGGTGGAGCCCGAGCGCGCACTCCTGCACCCTGTTGGTGTTCAGCTGGCTGACGATGCCCGCGTACAGGCGCAGGGCCCGGTCCGCTTCCTCCCGCTCCTGTTCGGGTAGCCCACGGAGCTGCTTGATGAGCTCCATGAGCTGCTCGGCCGGCGGATTGAGATCCAGGGACGTAAAGCCGACGGGCAGCCCGTACCAGAAGGACGGCTTGCGGGTGTCCCGTGGTGCGGTGATCGGTTCACTCACGGTCATGCGGTGCCTTCACTCTCGCCGTGGCTGGTCATGCGAGGCCGAACAACCCGGCGATGGAGTGCGCCGTCGCGGCGGCCTTCGTCCCCTCGGCGGTGTTGTGCTCGGTGCCCTTGTCGTCCACGAGGCCGACACTCTCCGCGGAGGAGAGGCCGTTCGCGGCGACGTTCAGCATGTTGACCTTGATGTTGCCCATTAGCTTCAACGAGCCCGTGGCGCTGTCACCCGCCACCCGCCAGGCGTCGGTGGCCTCGTCTGCCGCCGAGCGGCCGATCCCGAGGAACCCGCCCTTCGTACCGGCCCAGGTCTTCGAAGCGAGGTTGGCTCCGTCGGTCGCGCCCTCGAAGCCTTCCTTGGCCGCGACGCCCAGCGCCTTCCCGCCCGGAATCATGCCGACGATGTCACCGGCCATGGACGCATAGGCGGAGAAGATCTCCATGCCGCTGCCCTGGAACATCAAGTTCTTGCGGAACTCGTCGTCGGAAAGATTCTTGCCCATCGACACCGCGCTCGCGACAAGCGCGATCGGTCCCATGATCGGGGCCAGCACGGGAAAGAGGGCGAGCAGACCGGCAATGGCCCCGATGGTGCCCGCGTGCTCCGCCAGGAATGCGCCAACCGACGTGATGATGTCGCCGACACTCTCCCAGAAGCCCTTGTCGGGGGCCTTGTCCGCCGTGGCTTCCAGCGCCTTGGCGATGATCTCGGCCTCGTGGGAGTGCTCGGACTCCAACTCCTTGATCTTGCGGCTGAGCGACTCGTACTCGTTGTTGGCCTTGGTGAGGGCCGTGCTCGCCTCGTTCAGCTCTCGCTCGGCGGAGCGCAGCCGCGCGGTCGCGTTGTCGGCCTCCTCCTGGGAGGAGAAGGTCTTGTTGGCGAGCTTGAGGTCGGGGTGCTGGGCGGCCTGGTCGTACGCGTTCTTGGCCTTGCCGGCCGTGGCCTTCTTCTCGGCCGCCTCGTCGTCGTACTTCTTCGCCAGCCCCCGATTGGAGGTCAACTGACCGTCCCACCTGTGCAGTTGGGTCGCGGCGGAACGCAGCGCCGAGGCGGCCTTCTCGATGTACTTCGACAGGTCGCCCTCGAGGTTCTCGCGGAACTTCTCTGCCGCGTCGCCCTCCCAGTAGCTGCTCTCTGCGGTGAGCTTGGTCAGCTGCCGGTGCGTGTTCTCCAGGGCAGTCGCGGCCGCGGCCGCCTTCTGTTGCAGCTTCGAGACCTCGGCGGGTATGCCCGGTACGGGATTGAAGCCGATGTGGGGGTACGGGTTCGTGGCCACTACTTACCGCCCCCGCCGTCGCCGGAAGTGCTCTTGTCTGCGATCTGCTTCAGGGCTTTCTCCAGGGCCTCCTCGACCTCTTGGTAGCCCTTCTTGTTGGCCTTGACGCCCTCTTTGATGTCGTCGATCAGTTCCTTGGTCTTGTCGGACCCGTACTTCCACTCGTCCTGGAACTTGTCACAGGCCTCGTCGAGCCTGGCGGTGCCGATCTGGTCAGCACGCACGTGGTCGAGGGCTGTCCGAGCCTCGTTCAGTTCGTCGACGCATCTCTCCAGACTTGAGAGGAACTGCTCGAGTTGCCCGATGTCCGTCTTGAAGTGGTCCCCCATGGCCGGTATCTCCCGCTCGGCTCTGCACGCATGGGGCCCGGGCGACTGAAATGATCACCCAGGCCTCCTCGGCACCATACCTGCACTGACTGGGTGCTCCACCTCAAGGCCCTGTGACATGGCGGCTCTCCGAAAGACCGTCACAGGAGCATCACGGGATCGTTGCTTGCATGTGATGCGGGCCCCACGCCCGGAAGAACGCCGTCGGGACACCTTGCGCCGGCCGGACAATCGAGTCATTGCCTCAAGCGTTTGAAGCAGTCTTCACCGCGTTCCGATGCTTGTCGTACTGCCTGTCGAAGGCTGACGGATCCCTCCGCGGCTGCCGCGTCGGAGAGTTGGTTGCGGATCCAGTCGCAGTTCAGGTCTACAGCGCCCTCGGCCGCCCGACCTGACCCATCCCACCCCGCGGGGACCACACCTACCTGAGGGCGTGAACGGGGACTTGGCCCGCGCGGCCGGCGTTTGGCAGTTCGCCAGCAGTCTCGAACGAGCTCGAAGGGTCGGTGGGAGGAGGTGTCCGCCAGCATGGTCCAGGACTATCCGGAGGGCAGTGAGAAGCCGGACGAGATCGAGCCACAGCAGATGTTGGACGACACTTCCCTCTCCCGGAAGGACCACCGTACGGACGCCTTGAAGAGCGTGCCGGGACTCGCGTCACACGAAGAACGTCACCAACAGGCTGACGACAAACCCCACCACCCCCACCGCGATCATCACGAAGACGGTGCCGAGCAGGGGCTGGCTTGCGGCCTCCCTCGCGCGGCGGAAGTCGGCGGTGCCGCCGAAGGCGAAGCCGGTGCTGATGCCGAGGATTCCGATGCCGAGGGGGACTAGGGCGCCGAACCACCATGCGCAGCCGACGGCGATGGCGCCGACCCAGCCGTGGTCCTGCTGGTAGGACGTGTCACCGGTCTTGGCGGCGTCGAGGACGTCGCCGCGCTGGTACAGGGCGTCGCTTCTGAGTTCGGCGTTGAGGTCCTTGGTGGTGCCGTCGGCGGTGGTGAAAGTGCCGTAACACCACTTGGCCTTGGTCCGCTTCCGCGAGCTGCTGGAGGTGCTCGACGAGCTCGTGCGGTGCTTGTAGTCGACGGTGCAGGTCTCGACGGTGAGCTTGCCCGGAGTGGAGGTGGCGTACGAGTACGGGCCGAGGTAGGCGCCGAGGGCCAGGAGGACGACGCTTACGAGGATGAGGCCCGCGCCGATGAGGCGGCCGAGGCCCGCGCGCCCTTCCGGGGTGGCGTTCGTTGGTGCGTTCCCGTGGAGTTGTGCCATTGGGGGTGATTCCTCAGAGTGCGGAAGAGTGCGGATAGGGGCGTCACTGCGCGAGTGCGCACACGAGCGCTGTCAGGACGCACAGGGCGAACAGACAGCCCAGGAGGGGACCGGTGATGGTCCGGGTCGGCAAGGAGCTCCAGGAGGCCGCGAAGCCGGGGCCGTTGCGGGAGCCGAAGCCGCTGAGGAGGCAGTGGATGCCGAACGACAGCAAGGAGAGGCAGAGCGCGAGAATCGCGGCGTCGTCTCCGGGGTCACGGTCCTGCGGCTGCTCGAAAGTGCCGCCCACTTGTACGACCGGGATTTTCGCACCGATTCGAAACGCGAGGAAGTGTCCACTTCTACATTTTGGTAAGTGGCTCCGCCTTGTTGAGCCGCCCAGTTTCCGGCGCAGCTGAACCGGAGTTTTGTCGAACGTCGATGCCTGCCGTAATGGGTCTTCGTGTGCGTCTCACATGAAGAAATTGTGAGGGTCCCCTCGGTGCCTTCACCGGCCAGTTCGCTGCGTAGTTCCGGAATGGTCGCCGCGGCGACGGCCATGGCCGCGAGAAGCAGTCCCAATCCGAGGAGTCTTCCCGCCCACCAGGTGCCTGTGCTGCTGTGACGCGGCTGAGCTGTCACCACTTTGGGCGTCCCTTTGAATTCCTTGACGATCTCTTGACCAGTCGACTTTCGAGTCGTGCGCGAGGAGTCTAAGCTATCCACCTGTCGTGCAATATGACGTACAGCAACGGGAGTTCGGGGGAGCGTCATGACGTTCGGAACTTTTAACGTGGACACGGATGTCCTTCGGCAACAAGGGCAGCGATTCGCCACTCTCGGGGGTGATTTCGCGACCGCGTCCAAGCGGCTTCAGGGTGCCCTTGAAGGCATCGGAGAGCCCTGGGCGGATGCGAATTTCGGAGAAATCTTCGGGCAGGTCTACACGCCGATTCGTGACGGAATCTTCACGTCGATGGACAGCCTCGCGGAGCGGCTTCACCAGATCGGGCAGAACCTGCAGGACAACGCACGGGACTACGACGCATCGGACGCGTCGAACAGTGGCCTGCTGGACAGGATATCCGGTCAACTCTAGGCGCATTCGGGACTATTGACATGTCGCTCACACTGCCCGGCGAGCTCGTCTGGGTACTCGACCTCCTCGGCTACAGCTGGCCCGAGGCCGATGAGGAAGCGCTGCATCAGGTCGCCGAGGCCTGGCGGGCTTTCGGCAAGGAGCTCGAAGAGATCCAGGCGCAGGGCGAGGGCTTCGCCCGCACCGTCGTCTCCGGCAGTTTCGGTACCGCGATCGAGGGGTTCAGCAAGGACTGGGGCGCGTACACGGGCGCGAACGGCGAGGATCGCTACATCCCTGACGCGAGAACCGCGTGCGACGTGATCGCCCTGGCCTTCGACGTGGCCGCGGTGGCGGTCCTCACGGCGAAGTTGGCCGTGATCGTGCAGCTCATCGCCCTCGCGATGGAGATCATTGCCGCGCAGGCGGCGGCCCCCTTCACCTTCGGGCTGTCCGAGGTCGGCGCGCTGGGCGCCACGCAGGCCACGCGGTTGATCGTCCGGGAGCTGCTGGACCGCCTCAAGAGGGAGGTCATGGAGGCGATCACCAAGGCCATGGAGCACGCCACCATGGACGCCCTCAAGAAGGTGGCCAAGAAGGTCGTCAAGGAGCAGGTCAAGCAGTTCGTCCAGGAGCGGATGGTCGACGCCGCCAAGGACAAGGCCCGCGAGGCCGCCGTCGGAATGGCGCAGAACCTCGGTCAGCAGGGCATCGAGGCGTACTTCGACGCACGGTCCGGCATCGACGTCGGAGAGACGGCGGGCGTCGCCAGGACGGCAGCCGGCGACTATGTGGACGGCCTCAGGAACGAGGTCACCGGAGGAGAGGGGTCGGCACTCGCCGGCTACGCGGATCCGGCCACGTATCTGGACCACGCGAAGGAGACCGTCAGCGGGGCGGTCGGGGATCGGGCGCAGCACGGCGTCGATGCGTTGGCCCGGCATGGAGCCGGCGCCGGGGACGCCGACACGTCCGGTTCCACCGGTACTTCCGGTTCCACCGATCCTTCTGCTGTCACCGGCACTTCAGGGTCCCCCAACCCGTCGGGGCGTGCGGATGACTGGGCTCGTAACGAGTTCGGATGACGTGTCGCGCACATCACCGCTAGTAGCGAGCGGCTCTCAAGCGCCGCCCCGGTGCGTTACATTCGCGGGCGATGAGCAGGGCGATAGCAGCGGCCGGCATGTTCCGGGTCCAGGACAGTGAAGGACGTTTCGGGTGAGCGCACGGGACCGTAGCCGTGAGACGGTCGAGCGGGCGAGAGCGTTGGTGTCCGCAGGGGAGCTGTTGCGCGCTGATCACGGGGTCTCATTGGCGGAGAGAGCACCGATGCCGGGCCGATTTCGCTGCCCGCGCGCGCTGCGATCAGAGCGCCGCACGCTCGGGAGCTGGCTGATGATTCCCGTGTTCTGGGTCGCGAGACTCTATGAGATCACCTGGAACCCGGTCGAGGCGCTCGTCGAAGCGTTTACTGAGCGTGAGCCGAAGAAGCCGGGCAAGCCGTTCCACGGTGGCTGGGACAGCATGGCCGGCCACCTGGCCCGTGCCGTGGTGCCCCGGACCAAGAACAGCAGGGCCGTGATGTTGCAGGTCACCGACCGCAGCCTTCAGCTCGTGTACGTGTCCCGCGCGCGCTCCTTCACCGGAAGGCCCGGTCCGGCCGAGGTGGGATGGGCCACGGATCTTCGCCAAGTGACCTGGATCCGCGACCGCAGCGATGTGGTGGGCGGCGACCATGAGATCGGCTTCGTCGACGGTTCGTGGTGCTCGGTCCACTTCGGCGGCCAGGGCTGGAGCCGTATGGCCTCGGCGTTCCCGGTCCGATTGAGTCACCTCGAATCGGTTCCGTGTCGAGGATGATCAAGGAAGTGATCGCGAACCGGTGCCGTGTCTGCGAAATTTACGAAGTCGGCATTACGTAGACGTAGGATGAATTCGGCGAATTGGAGAATTCGGGGCATAGGTAATCGGCCCGTGGTGAATGATCAAGTTCGTGATCCCGGTAGCCTCTCAAAGGCCAACGAGCTCCCGCACTCGTCGAGTTGAAACCGACTGCCAGGTTGCTGCGCCGGCCGTGTGTTGAAGCGTTCGCAGATGCGTTGGTAGGTTCACGCCGGTCGAGACACGCCGACCCTCCCCGATGAGGTATCCCTTGGACAGCGCCGCGAACAGCTCCGACAAGCGCGTAGATGACTCCGAGTTTCTGGAGATGACCCAGCAGGACCCCGCCCAGGCCAAGATTCTGCGGCAGTCCCTTGAGCATCTCGCCTCGGGGCTCGGTGGCCCTGCGATGAAAGAGATGGCTCAGGAGGTCCTCTCCGGACGCATGGGGCTGCGCGAGGCGGCCGATGTGTCGGCGTACGCCGAGGAGGCCGTGCAGCAGTCGGCGCCGCTGGCCGAGAAGTGGGCCGCCATGTCCGACAGCGAGCGTGAGGCGCTCGCCGCTGACGGGGAGCGCCGGCTCGAGGAGGAACGGCGGCAGCTCGACGATGAGCGGCGTACGGACTCGGAGAACCGTTCGGGTACGAAATCGCGTCACGACGGGCGCGGCTGGTCCTTGTACTGATCGGTGTGCTGATCGGCCCTGGTGCTGAGCGGCCCTACCTGGTGGCGACCGGCCGTGCCCGGCGGCTGGACCACCGATCGATGTGCTGATGCAGGCGATGGGGGAGATGTGAGCTTTCGAGTAGAACCCGGTGCGATCGACGGCTTCTCGAAGCTGGTGGGACGTGCCGCGGACGGCAGCGCCCAGGCGGTCTCGTACACCGGCACCCATGCGCAGATCGAGAAGTCGGTCGGCGGCGAGGCCTGGGATCTGGTCGCGGGTGACCACGATCAGTATGTGAGCGAGGCCAAGAAGGCTCTGGAGAAGGTCAAGAGCCTGCTGGAGTCGTCCGAGAAGGAGCTGACCGGCACCGCCAAGTACTACCGGGAAACGGACAGCGGCGAGGCGGCCAAACTCGACGCCACGTACCCCGGTTCCAAGGTGTCGGACGGCGGTTCCGGGGGTGACCCGAACGACTTCTCCGACGCCAGCGACGCCGCGGACACACTGAAGCCGCCCGGTGATCCCAGTAACCCCATCGTCAAGTACGCGTCGGGCCACGCGGACGAGTACAAGATGAACCCCGTGCAGAAGACGCTCGGCAGCGTCCTCGACCTGGGCAGCCCCTCGGCGATGGCCGTGGAGGCGTCCAAGCTGCTCTTCGACTTCGACCCCTTCGGCGTCTGTACGAACTGGGTCTTGGGGGACTGGAACAAGTACAACGACTGCTCGGACGTCTGGGGCAACCTCGCGTCGTTCTGCGACTCGGTGTCCGCGAATGTGCGCAAGGGCACCCAGAACGTGGGGCTGACCTGGGACGGCAATGCCGCGAACGCCGCCAGCGTGTATTTCGACGAGTTCACCAAGAAACTCGACGAGATCAAGGAGACCTTCAAGTCCCTGCAGCAGTGTTATGCGCAGGCCGCGCAGATGGCGTTCCAGTTCGCGGAGTTCCTGAAGTCGTTCCTGGTGATGTTCTGCGACCTGCTCGTCATCTGGCTCGTCAACCTGCTCGCGGCGCAGGCCGTCAACGCGATCCCCGTCGGCGGTCAGGCCGCGTCGATCGCCATGTTCGCGCTGGCCGCGGCTCAGGCCATCCGCCTCATGCAGATGTGGGCCGAGGCGGCCAAGGCCTTCGACACGTTCGCGTCGGCGCTGGCCGCGCTCGGCGTGGTCATCTCGGCGGCCGTCAACGGCTTCTCGGCGGCGGACGGGTTTCCGCAGGTGGGTACCGGTGGTTACGACCATGCCGCGGTATGAGGGCATGAGGCCATGAGGGTATGAGCGGGCATGAGGACATGAGCGGCATGGGCGCCAGGATTCGTCGAAGCCGTAGCAGTTGCAGGAGTAGCAGGACTAGAAGGAGAGAGTGGTCCGGGTCATGAGTTTCTTCGGTGGGAGCAGCGACCTCGAACTCTTCCTTTCCCGGAGCAAGGTCCTGAGCGTCGGTTCGGTGCCCGTCTGCCTGGGCGCCATGGTCTTCTTCATCACGGAGGAGGGCTGGCACTTCAGCCTGCTCCTGTGTCTTGTCCTGCCGTTGATCGCCGCCTACCTGGGCGTCCGGGGCAAGCGGGAGATCCGTGCGGGCCTGGCTGCGGCGGGGCTTGCTCTCGCCGTCGCCACGCTGCCGTTGTCGTTCGTATTGGCGTCGCTTGAGGGGGCGTAGCGCGAACGAACTCCGCGGTGGCTGGGGCGGATTGATGCCCTGTCGCGCCATCCCGTTGGACCACTCCGGCGGGCCACCGGTCGTCACCGCTAAGCTGCACTGCCATGACTACGGGTAGCGGTGGAGCGGCCAACAGGCCTGAAGGGACGGGCGGGCAGCCGCTTTCCAGCGGTTCTTCCGGGGTGAGCGCGGACGACCTGCGGGCACGGTTCGACGCCCAGGGCCGATCGGGGCTCGTGGAGGAGCGGCGGCGTGACGCGCGGCAGGCGCGAGGGAAGTACGCGGTGTTCGCCGGGTTGGTCGCCGTGGTCTGCCTTGCCCTGATCGTCGTGCGCCTCGGTCAGGGTGACGTGTTGGGAGTCTGGGTCGCCACGTACGGCGTGGGGGTGGCCCTCGGCGGATGGGGCTTCGTGCTCGCGCGGGCCGGTCACACGCGCTGGGCGATGATGGTCGCGTGCATCGGAGCAGCGCTCGCGGGTCTCGGCGACAGCCCGGCGTTTCGCTGAGGCAGGCCGGCGTGAGTCGGCATCGGCTCGCGCCAGGAGCGGACCAGGCTACCGACCGGGGCCAGGGCACCAGGTGATGGCCCGGACCGGTACCTGATGCGATGTCACGCCTGGCGGCGCCTGCTGCCGACGAGGTAGGCGAGGCCCCAAGCGGCGGCCGCGGCGAGCACCAGGCCGAGCGGGGAGAACCAGTCGACGGCGTCGGCCGATTCGTCGGTCCACCAGGCTTTGGCCGGCCAGAAGGGTTCGTACCTCACCATGTCCCAGACAGCACTGGGCGAATCCGCGTCGGCGAAGACGAGCGGGATGGCGTTGGTGTAGCCGAAGAACGCGCCGAGCGCGGCGATGATGGCGCCACTGATCCAAGCGCCGTTGTTGCGGTGAGCCACCGTGCCGATCAGAAAGCCGACTATCGCTCCGTTGATCAGCGCGTGCCCCAGGTAGAGGGTGTTGGCCGTCGTGAGCGACAGGTCCTTGTACGTGGCCAGGATGAGACCGCTGTAGAGCATCGACACGATGACCGACACGAAGAAGGCGAGGAAGACCGCGCCCACCGGGTGACCGCTTGCGTTCGGCCGCTGCCCGAAGGGGGGTGCTGCCTGGAACTGCGGTGCATGGTGCATCGGATACGGGGATTGCATCGGTTGCATCGGCTGCTGTCCTGGCGCCGGGGGAGCTCCGGGGTACATCGGAGGTTGGCCGGGGGCGGGCGGCGGTCCGAACCCCTGAGGCTGCTGCTGCGGCGGGGGCGGCGGGGCGGGCTGAGCGTATGGGTTGTTGGGGTCCTGAGGGGGTTGCGGCGGCTGCGGCGGCGGTTGGAACGGTGGCTGGCTCATTGAAATCCTACTGAGTGAATAGGCAAGAACAGCAAGTTATCAGTGTGATCAGGAGGGGGCCGTCGGGGTTGGGGCGGGCGGCGTGAAGGGCGCTCACGGGACAGAGGAGAGAGCGGCGAGCAGCAACCGGAACTCGCCCCGAGGGTTTCACGCCGGCCCGGGCGCACAGGGCGGGCGTCAGATGGGCAAGGCCCCCTTGAAGCGGGAGTTCGGTACGTCGGGATGGGTGGTTGCGAGCCAGCCGTGGCCGTGGGTGCTGGACGCCGGCATGCGGCCGGGCTCGACCGAGAGCATGTCGGCTGCCGTCAGGGCGTAAGGAACACCTTCTGCGTATTCCTCCGCCTCGTCCTCGTCCGCGTCTTCCCTGTACTCCACCTCGAAGGGCAGTGGTTCTCCCCGGAACCGCGGGAGGTCGTAGCTGCCGAAGCTTCGGACCCGGTGACCTTCGCGGGCGACGTACCAGTTCTCGGCGGAGTTGTAGGGGTCGATGACGTAGAAGTGAGCCTCACCGCATCGCTCGCTGAGTTTGTCGGCCAGTGTGAAGCCGTCGAGCTGATCGATGAACGAATTGCCCCACAGCATCCGCCAGTTCTGGATCGGCACTTCAGAGAGCCAGGTCTCGAACGCCGGCGTGATGAACACCCGGTAGGCGGTCCGAGCCTTTCCCTGGGAACTCTGGAACTCGAGGGAGTCGGTGGCTTGGGTGGCGGCAGCCACGCCCATGATCGTGGTGGCCGGCCGAAGATCGTGCAGGCCGAGAGCGGCTACGGCGTCGTCGACTCGCTCCGCCGGGAAGGCGAGCCAGCGACCGGCCTCCGACGGGACCCTCACCGGGAGTTCGTTCTTGAGCTTGACCCGCACGAGCCGCTCCACGGCACTTCGGTCACCCTCGTCCAGGTACTCGGCGCCACCCAGGTCGACCAGTACCTTCAGGGCGTTGCTGCGCAGACGCCCGGGACCGTGGCTCCGGATCTCCCGCAGGCGTGGCAATGCCTCGTCGCCCAGCCTCTGCAGGACGGTCTCGGCACTCCATTTCAGCCGGGATGAACCGTCCACTCCCACATGGGGCAGCAGACTGTCGACCGCCTGCATGCCGAGGGCGACCAGTCCGTCCTCCGCGGCCTGCCGCACGCTCCGGTCATCGTCGGAGAGGTCCCGTACAAGAGCGTTGATGGTGTCTGGCATGACGCACAGCCTAGTTGTGGTGCGTGGCGGGCTGGTAAGGGCGTTGGCGGACAGTCATTCCATGGGTGTGTTCAGCTGAGAATGTCGTCACGCAGCTTGCCCCAAGTTCCTTGGAGGGAGCTGATGTGCCGGTCGAATTCGGCGCTGATGGCGTCCTCCTTGTGAGTCGTGGTCCCCTTGCGTTGGCTGTCGAACTCGTTCTTGATGGCCTTCATGAGCTTGTCACCGGTCTTGTCCTCAAGCTTCTTGAGTGCCTTTTCGAGACCTTCCTGGTCGTCCTTGTAGTGTTCGCGCCACACCTTTTCTGCGTGCTGCTTGGATTCCTGATCGGACATGCCCTTCATCTGCTTGAGCGCGTCCTTCTTGTCATCTGCCATGTCTCCACGGGTGTCCACACCCACGGGGTCGTCACGGTAAGTCGTGCTGTAGTGGATCGGTATGCCCTGCAGCCGCTCGTCCCGGAGAGTGTCGGAGCATTTCGCGTGGCCCTGGCCCTGCCCGCATGGTTCACGCTCGGTGTACAGGCCGATGGGTGTGTACGTTGATCCGTCCGGGTCCATACGCTTGAGCCAGTCAAGCAGGTGCCGCTCCGAATGTCGTGGCTGCACCCCCTTGAGGTTCTGGTTGGCCGGAACAGACGAGTCCACGATGTAATGGACATCGCTCTTCGGCGGAGGTCCCTGCACCTCCAGGACTGCGTAGTTCTTTCCGCTGAAATCTGGTCCGTGCCGCCTGATTTCCTTGAGGTCGTCGGGATCAAGGTTCTTGAATTCCGCCTTCTTGAACAAGGCGTTCATCGCCATGCGATGCAGCCGCACACCGAGCGACTCCTTGGAGATCTTCGCGCCGCGGTCCGGTGTGTCCTTGTCGGGTTCGCCCTCGCCCTCGTTCCGGTAGGGATTCGCGATCCGTTCCGGGCTGCGGCCCACCGCGTGCTCCTGGTGGAAGGAGAGGCTGAGTCTTGCGAGGGACGCCACAACGGCTTGCTGCTCTCCACGCGACAAGTCGCGGAAGCCGGTGAGACTTTCGCTCAACTGCTCCCTGGTGAAGCTACGTGCTCCGCCAGGATTGGCATTCGGCCCGCTGCCGTTCGTCGCCCGCACAACGTTCCGGAGCTCGCCCGACTCCGCCCAGCGGTTGAGTCGGTCGTGGACCCGGTCGAGTTCGACCCTGTG
Organism: Streptomyces sp. NBC_00299; assembly: GCF_036173045.1. Taxonomy (GTDB): domain Bacteria; phylum Actinomycetota; class Actinomycetes; order Streptomycetales; family Streptomycetaceae; genus Streptomyces; species Streptomyces machairae. The sequence continues at coordinate 2,677,894 of NZ_CP108039.1, read as the reverse complement.
GACGTCCCGCTCCTGTCGCAGCCTTTGCTGCAGCGCGTCGGGCCCAAGGCCGTACTCCTTGGACTTGTCACTCTCCGGTGCCTCATGGGTGCGCGAGACATCGCTGTCCGGCCCGTCCTCGGTCACCCGGCGGCTTTCGTCCGCGGTGTCACTGGTGCCTCGGTCGTGAGGGTCGGTGTAGGGGTGGTCGTCGGGATCCTTGGTGCTGTCCTTGTCGCCCGTCGAATCCGTGGGGTCGTCGTGCTGGTGAGAGTCCTGCCCAGCAGGGTTTCGGGGTCCTTGGCGGGGTGCCTCGTCGCGGGTGGTCTCCGCTCGGTCGTCGGGGCGCGTCGTGGTGTCGCGCTCGGAGTCCGGTCGTTCGTTTGTGTGCGGTTTCCGGTTGGACGGGTCCTGCCCGCGTGGGTCGGCCGACCGCGCGGTGGGGTTGTGCTGCTGCGAGGCGGCGTGGGAGCCCGTGACAGGAGGCTGCTGGCTGCTGGGCCGATCGGTTGCCGGGGTATCGGGTGCCTGGCGGGTGGGGGTGTCGGAGCGGTCGCTCGGTGAAGAGGCCTGCGTCCCAGGTGCCGGAGTGGTGGTCCTGTCGGGATCGAGCGTGTTGGCCACGTTGGTGCGAGTGCCGTTGTCCGACTGCGACGCGCCGTCCTGGCCAGGGGGTGTGCGCCGGTTGTCTCCGGCTTCGTTCTCACCTTCACCGCGTGCGGAGCCGGAGTCCGACCCCCGTGCGGCGTCGGGAAGTTCTCCTGTCGACGGCGGGTCCGACGGCCGGTCCGACGGCGGATCCGACGGTCGTGACTCGGGGCTGAGCGCGCCCTCTTCGCTGTGTCCGTCCGCATCTCTGACGGACGGCCTGTCTACGGTGTTTGCGGGCTCTGAGTGCGGGACGTTCTCGCCGGGCGCATGGGCGGGTGTCTCACCCGAAGGGGCCGGGTCGTCGGTCTGCTTGTTCTCGGGACCGTCGGATGCGTCGGTCGTGTTCGGTTGGGCACTGTCACCGCCGTCTTGCGACGTGTCCGTACCCTGCTGGGCGTGCCCGGAGTTCTGGGTGTGGGGCTGGCTTGTGTCGATCGGATTCCGGTCGGCGTCCAGCGGGATGTGCCAGACGTGTTCCGCCTGGTCGATGTGGAGCGGCTGGTTGCTGACTTCCCCGCTCTGGGTGTCGATCCAGACGATGTTGCCTTCGTGGTTGACGACGTTGAAGGCGTGGCCGCCTCCGCCGGGCCAGTCGACCTGGACGATGGCCGCTGAGCCGGGTCCGGCCTGCTGGAGGGTGGCGGCGATGTTGTTGGCGGTGTTGGCGTCACCGCCGGGGCCGGCGTAGGTGTGGGCGGCGCCGGTCCAGCGGATCTGGTTGTCGTTCGCGTTGTCCTCGGGGGTGAACGGGTTGTGGTTGCCGTTCTCGTCGAGGTCGACAGTTCGTGGGGCTGAGACCTGGGGGTTGCCGTACCAGGTCTCCAGGAACGAGCGGGAGCAGTCTGCGCAGTTGTTGCTGCGGCCCGGGACCGTGTTGCCGCCGTCGTTCTGGAGCTGTGTCCAGGGGCCGAAGGGGTCGGGGAAGCGTTCCGGGGTGCCGTCCTCGTTGTGCGGGACCGCGTCGGCCAGAGCCTGCTGATCGGCGGGATCGGGCTGGGACAGGCCACCCGGGTGGTGGTCCAGGTCGGCTCGGATGTCGTCCAGGCTGTCCTGCTGCGGGTGTTGGTTCTGGGAATCGCCGGGGTTGGCCTGGGGCGAGCCCGGGGGCTGGGGTGTGGCGGAGTCCGCGTGCGACGGGGAGTCGGAGGCGGGCGGTGTCGTGACGACGGTGTGGATCGGGACCGCTGTCACGTCCTGATGGTGCTGTTCTTGCTGCTGCGAGTCGGGCGGTGTGTTCTCCGACTTGTGCGGTTGTGCGGCTGGCTGCTGCGGAGTGCTGGGGGTGTTCGGCGTGTTCCCCGCCGGCTGGTGAGGCGGCCTGGAGGGGGTGGCGGGCGAACCGGTACTCGGCTGGTTCTGGGTGCCGGGCGTGCCAGGAGTGGCGTGGCCCGGCTGCGTCGAGGAGTTCGGGTTGCTGTTGTTCGGCGTCGAGGGCCCCGGACTGCCGCTGCTCGGTGTGGAGGTGTGCGGCGTACTGCTGCTCGGCGTCGACGAGCGCTCGGGCCCGCCGCCGGTTGAGGTGGACGGCGTCGTCGTGGGCGTGCCGGCGGACGGCGATGCGGCCCTGGGGGGCGTCGACTGGGCCGGGTTCTGGTTCGGCGTCGTCGTGCTCGGGTTGTGGCCCGGGGTTTGGGTACGGGCGCCGCTGTTCGAGTCGGCGTTGTTGCGAGGTGTGCTGCCGTCGCTCGGGTTGGTGTTCGCGGGGTTGTTGCGGGGAGGAGTACGGTCGCCCGGAGTCGTGTTCCCAGAGTTGCTGCGAGGTGTGCTGCCGTCGCCCGGAGTGGTGTTCCCGGTGCCGCTGCGCGGTTGAGTGCGGTCGCCCGGCGTCGTACCGGGAGTGTTCCGCGGCGTGCTGCCGTCGCCCAGGGTCGTACTCCCGGGGCGCTGGGCCGGTATTCGACCATCCGGCGTGCCCTGGGCACCCGGCGTACGTCCGTCACCCGCGCCCGGAGCACGTCCGTCCGGCGTTGAGGCAGGCCTACTCCCCGGCGTTGCCGTAGACGCACTCCCCGGCGTTGCGGTAGACGCACTCCCCGGCGTTGCCGTAGACGCACTCCCCGGCGTTGCGGTAGACGCACTCCCCGGCGTTGCAGCAGGCGTACCGCCCGGCGTCGCAGCAGGCGTACTCCGAGGCGCCGTAGAAGGCGTGGCGCTCGGAGTGGAGGCAGGCCCCGTCCCCGTGGCGGAGGGCGTGCCGGGCGTACCGGCGGAAGGATTCCTCGCCGGGCCGGAGTTGGCGTTCGGGCCAGTGGCGGACGGCGTGCTGGAGCCGCCGGAGGCGCCCGCGCTGTGCTGCCCACCCGGAGCCGCACCCCCGGTGGAAGGCGCCGTGGGCGAGGTCGGCATCGCCGAGCCGCCGTCCGAACGGCTGCCGGAAGTGGAGGGAGACGAGTCGGCTGCCGGCGTCGGTGCGGCGTTGGACTGGGTGGGAGCGGTGGCGGCCAGGCCGTCGATCTGGGTGCCGATCGAGCCGCTCCCCGGCGAGGAGGACGTACCGCCGGACGACGCCGACGCGGGCGCGGACTGTGCCGACGGAGACGGCGAGGACAGACCGGATACGCCGGAACCGCCACCGGAGTGCGAGGGCCCGGAGGCGCTCGGCGTGCCGGACGAACCGTTGGAGCCAGGGGAGTTGGACGCCCCGCCGGACGAGGGGTCGTCGAAGTCCGACAGTGACGACCCGGACGGGGCCACCGTCGGCCTCGAGTACGGCGTGTCCGAGGAGGACGGGTTCTGCCCGGAGCCGGAGTTGGAACCGGATCCCGAGCCGGAGTCGGGGCCCGGCCCCACATTCGGTCCGCCGATGTCGTTGCCGCCGGTGTCGGCCGATATCCCGTTGCCTATGTTTACGCCCGGCCCACTGCCGTTGCTCGAACGCGACGATGTCGACGAGTCGGACGAGCTGGATGAGTCGGACGAGTTCGAAGACCCCGACGAACCGGAGTCCGAGGACGAGGAGGAAGAGTTGGAGTTGGAACTCCCCGAGCCGGAGTCCCCGCTCCCGCTGCTGCCGTCACCGCTACCGTCGGCACCGGCGCCGCTGTTGCTGCCCGGCGTCCCCGACGGCCCGTTGTACCCGTCGATACGGCTGTCGATCGCGTGGTGGAAGCGATCGCCCGCCTTCTTGCCCATGCTGTCGCGCACGCCCTCGGCGAACGTCTGCGGGCTCTGCTTCAGGGCCTCCAGTCCCGCCGTGCCGCCGGCCTTCATGGTGGCGCCGATGTCGTAGCCCTCCTGGGCGCCGAAGCCGACGTTCACGGTCTGGCGGATGAGGTCGGTGATGATCGCCTCGATCGCCGAGATCGCAGGTTCCTTCATGGTCTCGATGAGTGCCTCGAGCAGCGCCTTTTTGAGCTCGTCGAGGATGCGGCGCACGAGGAGGCGGGCCGCCTGGGTGGCGCCCATTCCCGCTACCGAGGACAGACCGAAGGTGAAAGGCGCGGCGGCGGCCGCGGCGGCGATCTGGATGGCCAGGGCGATCAGCTGGGCGATCACCGCCCACTTGGCGAACTCGACGAGGTAGGCGCACGTCTCCATCACGTTCGCGATGAGGAAGGCGGCCTCGGCGGCGTTCCGTAGGTAGCCGTCGCCGCCGCCCCCGCCGTCGAACTTCTCGTACGTCTTCGTGAACTTGTCGATCGACTCGCCGGCGTTGTTGGCGGTCACCGTGCGGGCGCTGGTGTTGGCCTTGGTGTGCAGGTCGGTGACGTCCTCACCGAACTTGCGCCACAGGGCGGCCGAGTCTCTGAGCTTGTCCTCGTCCGCCGTAGGCCATTTGTAGCCCAGCATCTGGAGAACCCACTCGAGTTCGTCCGGCAGCATCATCGACACAGCAGTAAGCACCCCCGTCAGACAACACAGCCGTACAACTCCCTCACTCGTGAGGGAAAATCACACAGGAGTACAGCCGTCCGCAAAGTTTACGGACTCACCGGCCGGCAACTTCAGGGGGTTGCTGTCACAAGTCCGTTTCAGGTCGCAGCTGTTGCCGGAAGCGAGCGGCAGGGCGGCTGACCGTTCACGGTGTACGGCCCTGGGTGCGCTGTCGGTGTCCCTTGACATCGGGTCGGCCTACGTGGCCCTCGGCACGTTCGGACTCGCCGAGCCAGATGTGCGGGACGTACTGCTGGACCGCCGAGACGAGTTCCTGTCGGCAGGGTGCGGGGAAGGGGAGGCGGTGGCGCAGGCGGGGCAGGTCGGGGTGCAACGGCTCCTCGTCGCGGACGAGGGTCCACAGGACGGGGTCGTCCCGGTCGATCGGGCCGGTGGGGAACAGTTCGAGGGAGTAGACCTTCTGGCTTCGGCCGAACTTGCTCCAGTACAGGCCGACTCCGGCGAGCCCCTGCCAGGGGATGACGTTGCGAAGCTTTCCGTTCTCGACCCACAGGCCTGTGGCGTCGACGAGGATCCGGCTTCGACGGTTCGCCCAGTTGGCGATGAACAGGAACACGCCCAGCGCACCGAGCAGCAGCATGAACACGAGGCCCACGTAACCCGCCGGGTTGGATTCCCCCTTCTGGTTCCCGGTAGCAACCACGACCGCGCCGACGACGCCGACCGCGCCCAACGCGATGAGCAGGACGGAGCAAGGGAGGCCGGTCATGGCGCCGCGACGGCCGGTCCGAATGACCATGGCGTCGGGCGCGGGGGAGGGCGTGTGCGAAGGCAACATGGTGCGTGAGCTTAGCGAATTGACCTACGCTGCCTCCCCATGACGACGCACGGCCGGGAACTCGGCGGGGAACACGTACAGACGCAGCTGCGAGGCGACGAGGGCGATCCGGTCCCGCCCGAGGTGGACGAGTTGCGGGCGAGTTTCCCCAGGCAGTCGGATCCGGGGTTCGCGAGCCGGCGGTCGCAGCAGGCGCGGAGCGCTCGCGGTGGGCTCATGGCCGCCGGGACGCTGGTGGCGCTGGTCTGCCTCTTCGTGATCGTGGGACGCCTCAACAGCGGTACCCAGGCGAGCGTGGGGACCGCGATGTACTGCGTGAGCCTCGCTTCCGCCGGCCTCAGTGTGGAGTTGGCGCGGCGCGCCCGCACCCGCCTGGCCATGATGGCGATCATTCTGGCGGCGGCGGGCGCGTCGCTGGCGGACGCGATGCCCTGACTCGCTGGACCTTCCGGTCAGCGAGCCGCGGGCCGACTCAGGCCGTACGGACCATCGGATCGGACCTTGGTGAATCACCATCAGACCTTGGTGAAACACAACGTGTAGTCGAAGCCCCGGCTGTTGCGGTACTGGATGCCGTAGTCGTACTCCGCCGAGCACTCCTGGTCCTGTCCGGGGAGCAGGGCCCCCGTCTTGTACTCGGCCTCGGGCGAGCCACAGTCGACGACAGTCGGCAGCGGTTCGCCCTGAGGGTCCGCGACCTTGACGCAGTCGCCGACCTCCGGGTCGTGCGTCTTGGCCTCCTCGGCCGCCGCGGACGCCGAAGCCTCGGCCTTCGCCTTACCACCGGTGGGGCTGGTGTTGTAGTCCCAGACGTAGTAGCCCAGCCCACCGAAGATCGCTATGACGACGACGGCGGCCTTCACCATCCGCAGCACACCTCCCGGCTGCGGGCGCTGCGGCCCGCGCGGCGGCTGCGGCTGCTGCGGCGGGTAGCCGTACGGTTGCTGAGGCTGACCGTATGGCTGCTGCGGTTGTCCGTACGGCTGTTGCGGCTGGCCGTACGGCTGATTCGGATACTGCGGTGGAGGCGTCGACATGCCCGGGAACCCCGTAATTGGCTGAACGTTGAATGAACTGGCAAAGGTCAACGCGAAGTTGACCCGGCGCAGGCTATCTCCCGGCGTCGGCCGGGCCGCCACCGGGTCAGAAGTAGCTGATCAAGAAAGTCACCCCGGCGCCGACGAGCCCCACCCCGATCATCCCGAGCACGGCCGCCCGCGTCACTCCCCGCCCCGCCGCCTCCCAGGCAGCGTCGAACGAGATACGGCTCGCCCCGAACGGAGCGAACCCGGTGGCGAGGCAGAACACGCCGAGCCCGGTGAGTACCCAGCCGCCGAAGAACGCGGCGAACCAGCGCCAGGCCCGGTCCATCCCGGCCTGGACGTAGTCGGCACCCGTCCCGCCATCCGACGCCGGCGGCTCCGTCTGCTGCACGGACAACTCGGTTCCCTGCGCGTACCGTTGCCTGACCTGCACCGCCGCGTGGGCGTCCGTGCTCTTGCCGCCCTCGGCGACGAACGTGCCCTCGCAGCGGACGGGACGGCGGTTCTTACGGCTGCTGCGGGAGGCGTTGTTCGGGTAGCTCACCTCGCACTGCTGCACCGTCAGGGTGCCGTGGGTGCCCGCCCAACCCGCCGCGTACGCCCCCTCGTACGCGCCGAACCCGCTCAGCCCGAGGCCCGCGATCAGAAAGACCAGGCCGCCCGCGCGTCCCAGGCGCCCGAAGGCTCTGCCGAGGAGGCCGGCGAGGGAACGGTCGACGCCGGTGCCGCTTTCTGTGCCTTGCGTCCGAGCCATGGCGATGCGGTCCTTCCGATGCGGTCCTACTCTCTACGGCCGGTGGGGGCCCAGCATGGCACCCCCGTGTGACGGGAGATACTTCAGGTGTCGAGAGGCGACGAGAGGCAGCGACATGACGAGGCAACCCGAGAACTCATCCAACCCGCAGGGCTCTTCGCAGGAGCGCGGCGTGCTCGACGAGGCACTCGAACCCGAACAGATCCGTTCCCTGAACTCCGCCCTGCGCAAGCTCTCCGAGACTGACGCCGGTGGCAAGGACCTGCAGGAGGCGGCCAAGAAGCTGCTCTCCGGCCGCCTCGCCCTGCGCGACGCCATGGACGACCCCGCGGTGTCACGAGCCCTGGGCGGAGGCATGGCCTCCCTGCGCGGTCAGTGGGAGTCGCTCTCGGAGGACGAGCGCGACCAGATCAGGCACGGCGAGCCGCTCACCGGCGGTGACCCCCCCGCCGGGCCGTCGGAGCCGAAGCGGGCGCAGGGCGAGGATTCCCAGTCCGGGAAGAAGAACCAGGGGCGGCACAGCGGAGGGTTCTCGCTGTACTGAGCACGCCCGAGACGTACGTTCACGCCCGAGCCGTACGTGTCATGCCTGGCGCTGCTTCCGGTACAGCGCGATGGCCGCCTCAGTCGGATAGTTGGGCACGGTGACGGTCTCACCGGTCTCCTTGGAGACCACGATCTTGCTGCCGCCGGGCGGAGCCGGCTGAGGCCGCCCGGCGGCGTCCGTGACGGGCGGGAACACGGCGTACACCAGGTAGCCGATGTCGAACTCCTCGACGCGCAGTTCGGCGGGACTGCCGTCCGGCAGCCTTGGCTGCGCAAAGCGGCTGCGCACGATGGCGAGGGCCTGGTCGGAGGTGGTGGGCGCTGCCGGGTGGTCCGAAGTCACGGTCGCTCTCCTTGTTGTCTCGTTTGCCGCGGTGGGGATCTGCCCAGGGGACCGGGCCGGTCAGAACAACCCGTGCCACATCTGCTCGACGATCAGCGACCACCAGGTCTCCGCGTTGCCCAGCGCGGACGCGTCCACGGCCGCCAACTGCTCCTGCAGCGCCGCCACTTCCGCGCCGGCCGCGACCGGGTCCAGACCCTGCAGCCGCTGCCGTGCGTCGGCGAGCAGCGCCAGGGAGCGCGCGAAGGCGGCAACCGAGAAGTTGACGTAGCGAGCCGCGGCGGTGACCGGGTCCACCGCCCAGAGCGCGCCGCTCCCGTCCGGCTGTCCCGAGCCCGGCAGGACCTGCACGGCGATGACTGCGACCCCGTCGAAGCCGATCCGGACCAGGTGCGCCAGGGCGCCGATCTTCTCCTCGCCGGCCGGGCTGCGCCGCTCGCGCAGGTTCGTGGCGACGTCGGTGAACAGGCCACCGGCCGGAGGGGCGTCGGACCGGTCGGCGGTGAAGAACAGCGGCAGGTCGGCGGGCAATCCGGCCCAGGTCAGCGTCGCCCCGGCAGCCTCGGGCAGCGCGCTGGCGGTGATGTCGTCGGCGTCGAAGCGACGGACGCCGTCCTCGCCGAAGACCTCGACGAGATGACGCCCCAGGGCCACGTCGCGCATCGGCTCGGCCGGCGTCACCTGCGCGGGTACCGGGACGCGGTGCGGGCGGGGCGGCGGCTGCTGACCGGCCATCCGGTGCATGGTCTCGACCTGCTCGACCAGCGCCGCGATGCCCTCCGCGCGCGCCTCGGGACGAGCCCCGTAGGTCTGTGAGCAGGAGAGCTGGGCGTTGCGGAAGGTGTTGAGGAGTTCGGCCGTGTAGCCGCCGGGGAGCAGGCTGGGACGCAGGTCGGTGTGGATGGCCAGGACGTTCTCGGCGGGTACGTTCATCCGCCGCAGCTCGGCCCACGCCTGGTACTCGGCCGGGGGCAGGCCCGGGGCGGAGGTGCGGAAGAGGTTGGTCTCCTCACCGTTCGCCGGGTCCGTGTACGTGAAGACAGCGGTGTTGCCGGGACCGGTGACCGGACGGGCGCCGCCTTCGGACGCGCCCGCGCCCTGTCCCGCCCCGCCGTGCTTCAGCCGGTACATCTGCACGACCTCGTCGACCGGCACCGACGGCCAGACCGTCAGTTCGCCGGTACGACGGTCCACGACCCCGCACGCGTTGCCGATGTCGGCAGGCGGCCGCCGCTGACCGGTCTCCGGGTCACGCTCGGGCTCCGCAGGCGCCGCCCACACGACCCAGCCAAGGTCGAACTCCTGCGTCCGCACCTCGCGGCGCGGCTCCATGGAGCCTTCCGGGTTGAGCCAACGGTCGGCGATGGCGAGCGCCTGCTCCTGGCTGGTCACGGGAGGCTCCTTCGAAGTCATCGGTTGTGGCTGCCTACGAGGCTATCCCCGCGCCCGCCGCGCGAATACGGAGGGCCTTCGCTCCGCGCTCGGTGGCGACGAGCAGGATGCCGTCGGCGGACAGGTCGGCCGCGGTGAAGGGCGTGTCCGAGATCAGCGCGGCCACGAGCTCCTGATCCGTCCGGTCCCAGATACGCAGGTAGTCGGCGCCGCGGCTGAGTCCCAGCGGAGCGGCGGCATGTTCGTCCTCCGACGGGCGAAGGATCTGCTCGAGATCGATGTCGCCGAGGTGATCAGGCTGTACGAGGCCATGGACCAGCACCGCGGAACCGGACTCCCCGCCTGGCGCACCGACCGGCCGTGCGCCAGGCGTGCCCGCAGGCACGACCATTACGGCCACCGGGGTGGCAGCTCCTTCGGGGCGAGGCAGGCTGCCGACGGTCACGTTGCTGATGCCGGGGACCGGCAGGCTCCACAGCGTCTGCCACGGCAACTCCAGCCCGAGCCGCTGGTGTATCGCCTCGGCGTACTCGGGCAGGCCGTCCTCGACGAACGCGGTCTCCAGCAGCGCGGCACGCAGCGTGGCGGGCGCCTGGGTGCGGGTCAGCAGGGGCGCCGTACGCAGGTACGTACGGGCGGGAGCGCCCAGCTCCTCGGTCGGTACCGCCTCGACGGCGGCGCGCAACGGCACCGGATCGGCGTGCACGAACAGCCCCGGGTCCGTGAGGAGTTGGGGCAGCAGCCCCGCTTCCAGCGTGTGGCCCGCGATGTTGTCGCGTACGTAGGGGTCGGCCTTGCCCCAGTCCTGCTCGGGCACGGCCTCCAGCAAGGCCATCGCGATCTGGCCCTGGGCTGCGGCAAGGTTCGGCAGGCCGGCGCGGATCTCGTCGCTGATGGCCGGGTGCAGCAGCCGTAGCAACGTACGCCCGTCCGCCTGCTCGTCGTCCGCCGCGTCCGCGTCGGGTTCCTCGGGCTGCACGAACGGCGCGGCGAGCAGCATCCCGCCCGCGATGGCCTGGCTCATGTCCTGCCCGGCGACGGCGCTCGCGAGCCGCGGCCACAGGTGGACCGGCAGACCGTCGGCCTCGGCCAGGGCAAGCGGGGCCAGCAGGAGCCGCAGCGTCTGCGAGTCGGTGCCGAGCCGCCTGGCGTGCAGGTCCAGGGCCTCACCGACAGACGTCGGCAGGAACCTCTCGTCGGCCGGGTCGAAGCCCTCCGGAGCCATCAGGATGCAGTTGACGGCGAGTTGGACGACCAGCGGACTGGTCCCGGCCCGGCGGCCGATGGCCGCTCCCAGGGCGAGACGGGCGGCGGGATCCACGGTGAACGGAAGCTCGGGTGCTCCGGACTCCGGGGTCAGCGCGGCGTGGGCGTGCCGCAGCAGGCCCTCGGGGTCGGCCCACTCCGGTTCGTCGAGATCGATGATCTGCACGGTGCCGGACGCCAGACCCTCGGCCAGCTCGGCGGCCAGCGGACGCGGCACCTCCGCCAGCAGCCGGACCGTCTCCGTGGCGGCCAGGGGCGAGAGCACCTCGCGTACCAGCCGTGCTGGTTCGCCCGCCGTCCGCACCGGACCGGCACGGTCGACGTCCGGCACGACGACCGTCACCGGCTCGTCGAGCGCGGCCAGTTCGGCGTACACGCCCTCGACGCTGGTGGCGTTCAGCTCGTAGTGGTCGGCGAGCAGCCACAGGACCTGGGCGGCGGTCAGCCCTTCGGGGGCGGGTACGGCCGGGGCCGGCAGGTCCGGCGGCACCGTCGACGGATCCATCTCGTCCAGCGGCAGCCGCTTGCGGTACTCCGGCTCGCACAGCATCAGAAACCCGGTGAGGAGCCGCGAACGCCCGCTGCCGGAATCGCCGGTGACCACGACGACGCGGGGGGCGCCGGGCGCGGCCTCCCGCCATGCGGTGAGCGTGCGCAGCGCGGCGGCCCGGCCGCCTATGTGGGGGTGCGGTGCGTAGTCCTCGGTCGTGCCGGTCATGGGTCCCCGTCCTCCGTCATCGCGGACGCATTGTCGTAGGACCTTGATCTTAGGCGCCGGGCCGGTCCCACGGTCGGGCCCGTCCTCGACCGCCGGCGCCGACGGCGTACCCCCGCAGCCGACCTACTCCGCCGCCACCCCACCATTACGCGGCGTGGCCTCCAGATCGAACTCCCCGTCCCGCGCCCCCAGCACGAACGCCCGCCACTCCGCCTCGGTGTACCGCAGCACAGTGCCGGGGTCCAGGGACGATCGCATGGCCACCGCGCCCGCCGGCAGGTACGCGATCTCGACCCGCTCCTCGTGCGCCTCGGTACCGGGCGCGCACTGCCACTCGACCCCCGAGATGTCGAGGGCGTACAGCTCGTCCCGCTCCCGTTCCTTGCGCGCCTTGACGTCCTCGGACTGAGTCCCGACCTCGTTGTTGCGTGCCTCGGTCATGCCGCTGGGCCTCTTCCTGACGTGCGAACGACGTACATGACTCAGCCTACTTGCGTCGGCGGCCCCGTACGTGCCGGTCGAGAATCAGAGGTCCTGGCGAGGCCGCAGGTTGCTGTGCACGACACCGGTCGGCACCTGCACCTGTCCGTCGTACTCGGACATCGTCTTCTGCCAGATGGCGTCCTGCTCGGCCTCGTTCTTCTCGTGCGCCACGCCCATCTTGGTGAAGGCGACGCCCATGCCGGCGATGCGCTCCGCCAGGCTGGCCATCGACTCGTACATGCCGTCGCGCAGGCCCTCGTAGACGACGCCGAACTTCTCGCCGATGTCGTCGTCACCCCACGGCGGGGTGTCACCCTTCTCGAGCGCGGTCAGCCCGGTCTGCAGGGTTGTCACGGCCTTGGCGAAGTCCACGCCGACGCCGAACATGTGAAAGCCCTCGGTCTTGAGGACCTCAGGGTCGGAGTCCATGTAGTCCGACGACACAACTGCCCCCCGTGGCTTGTCTTTTCTGTCGCAACGCCACTCTAACGGGGACACCCATCCGGGACCCAGCCCTCACGTGGGCAACGGAGAGGGGCGGCACCCACATGGGCACCGCCCCTCCCGATCGACCGATCGACCAACCGTCCCTCAGAAGCGGTTCGGCACCCAACCCGTCTGAATCAGCTGCCCACCCCGACGCCGCGTGTGGAAGTGCCCACGCCCGGGCGGCAGTTGCGTCGCGGTGATGTTGCCGAGCAGCGCACCCTCCGCCCGGTCGCCGGAGAGCACGACACCCTGGGCGCCGAGCTCGCGCATCCGCTGCATCACGGGCTCGTACAGCGACCGGCTCGCACCGCCCGAGGCGCGCGCGATGATGACGCGCAGGCCGATGTCACGGGCGAACGGCAGGTACTCCAGGAGCGGGGCCAGCGGGTTCACGCCGGTCGCCACCAGGTCGTAGTCGTCGACGATGACGAACGCGTCCGGGCTGTTGTACCAGCTGCGGTTGCGCAGCTGCTCGGGCGTGACGTCCGGGCCGGGCATCCGGCGGTGCATCGAGCCGGCCAGGCCCTCCAGCGTCTCCGTCAGGGCCGGCGCCGAGGCGCAGTACCGCGACAGGTGCGAGTCGGGCACGCCTTCCAGGTGGGCGCGCCGGTAGTCGCCCATGACGATCTTCGCCTTGTCCGGCGAGTAGCGCTCGGTGATCTGCTTGACGAGCAGCCGGAGCATCGCGGACTTACCGGACTCGCTCTCGCCGAACACGATGAACAGCGGGTCCGTCTCGAAGTCGACGAAGACCGGCGACAGCGACGACTCGTCGATGCCGATGGCGACACCGCGGTCCGGGTGCTCGAAGCCCTTGGGCAGCCCGTCCGCGGGCATCATCGTGGGCAGCAGACGGACGGACGGGGCGTGCTGGCCCTGCCAGTTCTCGTTGATGCCGCGCACGAGGATCGACGTCGCCTCCGACAGGTCCTCCGTCTCCGAGGAGCCGTCGACACGGGGCAGGCCCGCCATGAAGTGCAGCTTGTCCGAGGTCAGACCGCGGCCCGGCACGGTGGCGGGGACGTTCTGCGCGACCTTGCGGTCGATCTCGGACTCCGTCGGGTCACCGAGCCGCAGCTCGATGCGGTTCTGCAGCATGTCCTTGAGCGCGGGCCGCACCTCGGTGTAACGGCTCGCCGTCAGGATCACGTGCACACCGAAGCCGAGGCCACGCGTGGCGATCTCGGTGACGGTCGCCTCGAGCATCTCGTAGTCGGTCTTGAAGGTGGCCCAGCCGTCGATGACGAGGAAGACGTCGCCCCAGAGCTGGTCCGGCAGCTGGCCCGAGTTCCGGCGCTGACGGTAGGTCTGGATCGAGTCGACGTTGTTGGTGCGGAAGTACTCCTCACGCGCGTTGAGGATGCCCTCGACCTCGCTGACCGTACGGCGCACCTTCTCGGCGTCGAGACGGTTGGCGACGCCGCCGACATGCGCCAGCTCCTCCATCGAGATCAGACCGCCACCACCGAAGTCCAGGCAGTAGAACTGCACTTCGGACGGCGTGTGAGTGAGGGCGAACGACGAGATGAGCGAGCGCAGCAGCGTCGACTTGCCGGACTGCGGACCACCGACGAACAGACCGTGACCGGCGCCGCCCGCGAAGTCCCGGTACAGCACGTCACGCCGCTGCTCGAACGGCTTGTCCACCAGGCCGACCGGCACGTTGAGCCGGCCGAGCGCCGTGTAGTCGGGCGCGGTCAGGCCCCGGTCCTGGGTGACGGCGAGCTGCGGGAGCAGCTGCTCCAGCGAGGGCGCCTCGTCGAGCGGGGGCAGCCACACCTGGTGGGCGGGCGGCCCCTGGTTGATCATCCGGCTGACGAGGACGTCCAGCACGGTGTCGGCGAGCGCGTCGTCCACCCGGTTGTCGGGCTCCGGCTCCTCGATCACCGGCTGCGGGGGCAGCGCCACGTGCTCCGCCGAGAACAGCGCGGGACGCAGCTGAGTGGAGCGGTGCACCCGGGACGGGCCCTCACCGTGGTACGCCCCCGACACGTAGGCCGCCTTGAAGCGGACCATGGTGTCGGTGTCGTACCGCAGATAGCCGGAGCCCGGGATCGACGGCAGGTGGTAGGCGTCCGGAACACCGATCGCCGTACGGGACTCGGCGGCGGAGAAGGTCCGCAGACCGATCCGGTACGACAGGTAGGTGTCCAGGCCGCGCAGCTTGCCCTCTTCCAGGCGCTGCGAGGCCAGCAGCAGGTGCACACCCAGCGAACGGCCGATACGGCCGATCTGGATGAACATGTCGATGAAGTCCGGCTTGGCCGTCAGGAGTTCGGAGAACTCGTCGAGCACGATGACCAGCGAGGCCATCGGCTCCAGCGCGGCACCCGCCGCCCGGGCCTTCTCGTAGTCGTGCAGGTTGGCGTAGTTGCCCGCCGAGCGCAGCAGTTCCTGACGGCGCTGCGTCTCACCCATGATCGAGTCGCGCATACGGTCGACGAGGGTGAGGTCGTCCGCGAGGTTGGTGATCACGGCCGCGGTGTGCGGCATGTCCGCCATACCGGCGAAGGTGGCGCCACCCTTGAAGTCCGCGAGGATGAAGTTCAGCGTCTCCGAGGAGTGCGTCACCGCGAGACCGAGCACCAGCGTACGCAGCACCTCGGACTTGCCGGAGCCGGTCGCTCCGACGCACAGGCCGTGCGGGCCCATGCCCTCCTGCGAGGCCTCCTTGAGGTCGAGCATGACCGGCTCGCCGTTCTCGCCGACACCGATCGGCACGCGCAGCCGCTCGTGCAGCGTGCGGGGCCGCCAGGTGCGGGAGACGTCGACGGTGCCCGCGTCGCCGATGCCCATGAGGTCCGTGAAGTCCAGGTTGGACAGCAGCGGTTCGCCCTCCTCCGCGGAACCGACCCGGAAGGGGGCCAGCTGCCGCGACAGGGACTCGGCCTGCGCCGGGTTGAGCAGGTCGGGCTTGCCGGTGTACGCGGACTCGTGGCCGACGAACAGCCGCATCCGCTCCGGCTTCACATAGACCGTCAGGCCGGCGCGCAGATCCTCCTCCAGCTCGCCGGGAGCGATCTCCAGGAAGGTGACGCCCTGGAGGCCCTCGCTGCTGGCGAGTTCGGAGTCCGGCGGGACGGTGCCGCCGTCGAGCACCACGATCAGGTGCGGCTGGTCGTAGACCGGGGTCGCCTCACGGTTCCAGCGGGGCCTGTCGTCCAGCTGGTCCGCGAGCGCCTCCTCCAGCTCACCGAGGTCGTCGAACAGGAGCCGGGACGAGCCCGCTCCGTCCTTGCTCTTCGGGTGCTGGCTGTGCGGCAGCCACTTGATCCAGTCCCAGTCGGCCGCCGCGGAGGGATGCGCCACCACGGCGATCATCAGGTCCTCGGGCGAGTGCAGCGTCGCCAGCTGGGACAGGGACGCGCGGGCGTTGCCGTAGACCGTGTCCGTCTCACCGCAGACCGTCACGTGGTAGAAGGCGCGCAGCGAGATGGCGACCGGCAGGTCCGACAGGCTGCCGTGCGCGTCGAGGAAGGCCTTCATGGCCGCCGCGGTCAGCGGCTCCAGCTCCTCCTTGGGAGCCGTCTCCGGCGCCACGAGCGGGGTGTTCAGCTGCTGGATGCCGCGACCGATCCGCACGGAGGCGAAGTCCGCGTCCGTCGGGCGCCGCTCCCACAGCCGCTTGCCGTCCGCCGCGACCGCCCACAGCTGCTCCGGGTCGGGGTGCTGGAAGAGCTGGCTCTGGCGCTGCAGATCCGCGGTCTTGTGTACGTCCTTGCGGACCTGTTCCAGATAGCGGAAGTAGTCACGCCGGTCCTGAGCCATCCCCGCGCCGCCGCCCTGCTGACGGGACTTGGCGAACTGGGCGATGGCCATGGCCAGCGTCGAGGCGAGCATCAGCCCGCCGACGACCCTCATGTAGGAGGGGAGACCCGGCATGAAGAAGAAGCCGACCGAACCCACCATGCCCATCATGGGCAGCAGGTTCATCAGCATGCTCTCGTCGCCCTCGCGAGGGATCTCAGGAGGCGTCTCGAGTTTGACCTCGCCCTCCGGGACGGCCGGGGGCACTATCCGCGGTGGTCGTTTGATGATGACGACGCTCACCGAATGCACTCATCCTTCGCGATTGATACGTCATACGTCCTGGCACCGACGCCCCCGTGTACCGCGACGTGTTCTCGTTCGCGTAGGCGTCGTTCGCGTAGACAGCGATCCTACTGATGCGCCGCGTGCCCGAGGGAGGGAGGCGGATGGAGATGCGGCGCAGGTCCTGGGAGGAATGGGGGAGGTAGGTCCTTCCCCGGGTACCGCAACGGATATGGTGGCGCTCCGCGTCGTACGAGCGGCGCGAGGAGCCTTGTCTAGCAGGGGGAACACCAGGTGAGCACGGGGACTTCGACAGGTTTCTGCCGAATCACCATCGCAGCGCCGGACAGCCGTGTAGATGTCGCGCTGCCGGAGGACCTGCCGATCCAGGACCTCTTTCCTGAGATCATCAGGCTCTCGGGCCTGGTCCAGTCCGACACCAGTCCATCTGGTTACCACCTTGTGACCCGCGAGGGTCAAGTGCTCGACGCGAGCCGTTCGTTGCTCGAGCACCGCGTCAGGGACGGTGAGGTGCTGCTGCTGCGGACCTTCGCCGACTCGCTGCCGCCGGCCGTGCACGACGACGTGGTGGACGCGATCGCCGCCGCGGTCAAGCAGGACCTGCGCAGCTGGAACGACAACCTGATGCGCCTCGCCGGTCTCGTCGCCGGATCGCTGCTGCTGGTCATGCTCGGCTTCGTCTTCTGGTTCGCGGACCCGATCCGGCACGACATGCACGGCCTGCAGGGCATCCTCGCCGGCGTGACCGCGCTCGCACTCACGGCTCTCGCCGGCGTACGGGCCCGGGTCTACGAGGACCGCGGTTCCGCCGTCGCGCTCGGTATCTCGGCGCTGCCGCACGCGCTCATCGCGGGCTCCGGCGTCCTTTCGCAGGACCCGGGTGAGGGCCCCGGAAGGCTCCAGTTCCTCGTCGGCTGCGTCGCCGTGCTGCTGTTCTCCGTCGTACTGATCATGCTGCTGCCGCAGGGCGACGCCCCGTTCGTGGCCGCCGCGCTCGCCTCCGCGATCGGCACGCTCGCCGTGTTCTGCGGTGTGCTCACCGAGGCCCAGCCGCGGGAGATCGCCGCCGGCACCGTGGTCGTCGCCCTGGCGGTCGTCGGCTTCCTGCCCGGCTGGTCCGCCCGCTTCGCCAAGCTGCCGATCGGCTTCCGCAACCCCGAGGACCTCGCCCGGGCCCGTCGCGACGGCCACGAGGGCGACCTCGAGGCCGTGGACGTCCAGCGCATCGTCGCCCAGACCAGCCGTGGCCACGAACTGCTGCTCGGCCTGGTCGGCGGCTGCGCCGCGGTCATCATCGGCGCGGGCGGCGCGGTGCTCGGCTTCAGCGACAGCGGCTGGGCCCAGCTGCTGGCCCTGTGCGCCGGCCTCGCCGCGATGCTGCGGGCCCGTCTGTTCCGCTACACCGCCCAGGTCACCTGCCTCTTCGTGGCCGGTGTCGTCACGCTCGGCCTGCTGGTCCTCGGCCTCGCGATCTCGCCGCCGGCCGACATCGTCATGGAACTGCTCCAGGGCAACTCCGGCCCGGTCGACGTCCGCACCCTGTGGCTCGGCGCCTCCGTCGGCGCCGGTGTGCTGCTGCTGATCGCGATCGCCCTGATCGTGCCGCAGAAGGGGCTCTCCCCCTTCTGGGGCCGCATGCTGGACCTCGCCGACTCGCTGGTCCTGCTCTCCCTGATCCCGATCTGCCTGGCCGTCCTCGACGTCTACGGCAAGGTCCGCGGCGGCGTCTGACCGGCACAGGGGCCCGGAGGCCGCCTGTCAGGAGCGTGCCCGCGTGCTGGTACGCTGTGTGACGGCCGTTTGTGTACGCGCCTCCGGGTCCACCTGGGGGACGCGCCCAGCGGATCCCCGCCTCCCGAGTCACGGAAGCTCCCCTGAGAAGTGGACCAGGGGCACTCGGTGGCAATCAGAGACTACGAGGAGTACACGTGTCGCTCGACACCGCCACGAAGAAGCAGATCATCGCCGAGTTCGGTACCAAGGAGGGCGACACCGGCTCCCCCGAGGTCCAGGTCGCCATGCTCTCGCGTCGCATCTCGGACCTGACCGAGCACCTCAAGACCCACAAGCACGACCACCACTCCCGTCGTGGCCTGCTGATCCTCGTCGGTCAGCGCCGCCGTCTTCTCCAGTACCTGGCGAAGAAGGACATCCAGCGCTTCCGTACGCTGGTCGACCGCCTGGGCATCCGCCGCGGTGCGGCGGGCGCCAAGTAAGACGCCGTGAAGGGAGCGGTTCCCACTCTTAGGGGGCCGCTCCCTTTGCTGTACGTGCGGAGTGTCACCGCCCCTTTGTAGTGTGGTAGCACAACGCAATACCACGAGGAGAAGCGCACCTCGCCGCCGCCGGTCCTCGGTAGTGGCCCCCGGGCGATGAGAACCCGGGTGCTTCGATCGAAGACCGGCCCGCACCAGATGGAGCAGCTTCTCCGCTCACGTCCCCCCGCCACACGGGCGGATCGGGACAAAAGACGCAACGCAGACGAAAAGTAACGGAGAAAACGCTAGTGGAGAACGAGACCCACTACGCCGAGGCCGTCATCGACAACGGCTCCTTCGGCACCCGCACCATCCGCTTCGAGACGGGCCGCCTGGCCAAGCAGGCCGCCGGTTCCGCCGTGGCGTACCTGGACGACGACACCATGGTGCTGTCGGCCACCACCGCCTCCAAGAACCCCAAGGACCAGCTCGACTTCTTCCCCCTGACGGTGGACGTCGAGGAGCGGATGTACGCCGCCGGCAAGATCCCCGGCAGCTTCTTCCGCCGTGAGGGTCGTCCCTCCGAGGACGCCATCCTCACCTGCCGCCTCATCGACCGCCCGCTGCGTCCGTCCTTCAAGAAGGGCCTTCGCAACGAGATCCAGGTCGTCGCCACGATCATGGCGCTCAACCCCGACCACCTGTACGACGTCGTGGCGATCAACGCCGCGTCCGCGTCCACGCAGCTGGCCGGCCTGCCCTTCTCCGGCCCGATCGGCGGCGTCCGCGTCGCGCTGATCCGCGGCCAGTGGGTGGCGTTCCCGACGCACAGCGAGCTCGAGGACGCCGTCTTCGACATGGTCGTCGCGGGCCGCACCCTGGAGGACGGCGACGTCGCGATCATGATGGTCGAGGCCGAGGCCACCGAGGGGACCATCAAGCTGGTCCAGGGTGGCGCCGAGGCCCCGACCGAGGAGGTCGTCGCCGCCGGTCTGGACGCCGCGAAGCCCTTCATCAAGGTGCTCTGCAAGGCCCAGGCCGACCTCGCCTCCAAGGCCGCCAAGCCGACCGGCGAGTTCCCGATCTTCCTCGACTACCAGGACGACGTCCTGGAGGCGCTCTCCGCCGCCGTCCGCCCGGAGCTCGCCTCCGCGCTGACCATCGCCGGCAAGCAGGAGCGCGAGTCCGAGCTGGACCGCGTCAAGGCGCTCGCCGCCGAGAAGCTCCTGCCGGAGTTCGAGGGCCGCGAGAAGGAGATCTCCGCCGCGTACCGCTCGCTCACCAAGCAGCTGGTCCGTGAGCGCGTGATCAAGGAGAAGAAGCGCATCGACGGCCGCGGTGTCACCGACATCCGCACCCTGGCCGCCGAGGTCGAGGCCATCCCGCGCGTGCACGGCTCCGCCGTGTTCGAGCGTGGCGAGACCCAGATCCTGGGCGTCACCACGCTGAACATGCTCCGTATGGAGCAGCAGCTGGACACGCTGTCGCCGGTGACGCGCAAGCGCTACATGCACAACTACAACTTCCCGCCGTACTCCACCGGCGAGACCGGCCGCGTCGGCTCCCCGAAGCGCCGCGAGATCGGCCACGGTGCGCTCGCCGAGCGCGCCCTCGTGCCGGTCCTGCCGACGCGCGAGGAGTTCCCCTACGCGATCCGCCAGGTCTCCGAGGCGCTGAGCTCCAACGGCTCGACGTCCATGGGCTCGGTCTGCGCCTCCACCATGTCGCTGCTGAACGCCGGTGTGCCGCTGAAGGCCCCCGTCGCCGGTATCGCCATGGGCCTGATCTCCCAGGAGATCGAGGGCGAGACGCACTACGTCACCCTCACCGACATCCTCGGTGCGGAGGACGCCTTCGGCGACATGGACTTCAAGGTCGCCGGCACCAAGGAGTTCGTGACCGCCCTCCAGCTCGACACCAAGCTGGACGGCATCCCGGCCTCCGTCCTGGCCGCCGCCCTGAAGCAGGCCCGTGACGCCCGCCTCCACATCCTCGACGTGATGATGGAAGCGATCGACACGCCGGACGAGATGTCCCCGAACGCGCCGCGGATCATCACCGTGAAGATCCCGGTCGACAAGATCGGCGAGGTCATCGGCCCCAAGGGCAAGATGATCAACCAGATCCAGGAGGACACCGGCGCCGACATCACGATCGAGGACGACGGCACCATCTACATCGGCGCAGTCGACGGCCCCTCCGCCGAGGCCGCCCGCACCACGATCAACTCGATCGCCAACCCGACCATGCCGGAGGTCGGCGAGCGCTACCTGGGCACGGTCGTGAAGACGACCACCTTCGGTGCGTTCGTTTCGCTGCTCCCGGGCAAGGACGGTCTGCTGCACATCTCGCAGATCCGCAAGCTGGCCGGCGGCAAGCGCGTGGAGAACGTCGAAGACGTGCTCGGCGTGGGCGCCAAGGTCCAGGTCGAGATCGCCGAGATCGACTCCCGCGGCAAGCTGTCGCTCGTCCCGGTCATCGAGGGCGAAGAGGCCTCCGACGAGGACAAGAAGGACGACACCGACCAGTGACGTCGAGTAGCTCCACGGCGACGGCCCGCACCTCTTCGGAGGCGCGGGCCGTCGCCCGTACCCAAACCCTCATCAAGGGCACCAACGGCATCGGCACGGTCCGCAAGACCACCCTCCCGGGCGGGCTGCGCATCGTCACCGAGACCCTGCCCTCGGTCCGCTCGGCGACCTTCGGCATCTGGGCGCACGTCGGCTCCCGCGACGAGACCCCGGCCCTGAACGGCGCCACGCACTACCTGGAGCACCTGCTCTTCAAGGGCACCACCCGCAGGTCGGCCCTGGACATCTCCTCCGCCATCGACGCCGTCGGCGGCGAGATGAACGCCTTCACGGCGAAGGAGTACACGTGCTACTACGCGCGCGTGCTCGACACCGACCTGCCGCTCGCCATAGACGTCGTCTGCGACATGCTGACGGGCTCGCTCATCGTCGAAGAGGACGTCAACGTAGAGCGGGGCGCGATCCTCGAAGAGATCGCCATGACCGAGGACGACCCGGGCGACTGCGTGCACGACCTGTTCGCGCACACCATGTTCGGCGACAACCCCCTCGGCCGCCCGGTCCTCGGCACGGTCGACACGGTCAACGCCCTCACCGCCGACCGCATCCGCCGCTTCTACAAGAAGCACTACGACCCGACCCACCTGGTCGTGGCGGCCGCGGGCAACATCGACCACAACAAGGTCGTACGACAGGTCCGCGCGGCCTTCGAGAAGGCCGGCGCCTTCAAGAACGGCGACGCCGCGCCCATCGGCCCGCGTGACGGACGGCGCACCATCCGCGCCGCGGGCCGGGTCGGCCTGATCGGCCGCAAGACCGAACAGGCCCATGTCGTCCTCGGTATGCCCGGCCTGGCCCGCACGGACGAGCGCCGCTGGGCGCTGGGCGTCCTCAACACCGCCCTCGGCGGCGGGATGTCGTCCCGCCTGTTCCAGGAGGTCCGCGAGAAGCGCGGCCTGGCCTACAGCGTGTACTCGTACACCTCGGGCTTCGCCGACTGCGGCCTGTTCGGCGTGTACGCGGGCTGCCGGCCCTCGCAGGTCCACGACGTGCTGAAGATCTGCCGCGACGAACTCGACCAGGTCGCCGAACACGGCCTGTCCGACGACGAGATCGACCGCGCCATCGGCCAGCTCCGCGGCTCCACCGTCCTCGGCCTGGAGGACACCGGTGCGCTGATGAACCGCATCGGCAAGAGCGAGCTGTGCTGGGGCGAGCAGATGTCCGTCGACGACATGCTGTCCCGGATCGCGGCCGTGACGCCGGACGACGTCCGCGCGGTTGCCCGCGAGGTCCTCGGACAGCGGCCCTCGCTGTCGGTCATCGGCCCGCTGAAGGACAAACAGGCGACCCGGCTGAACGACGCCGTCGCCTGACCGTCCGCCCACGGAACATCCGACGCGGAACATCCGACGTAAGGAAGCAAGAAAGATGAGCAAGCTGCGCGTGGCGGTCCTCGGTGCCAAGGGCCGCATCGGCTCCGAGGCGGTACGGGCGGTCGAGGCCGCCGAGGACATGGAGCTGGTCGCCGCCCTGAGCCGGGGCGACAAGCTGGAGGCGCTGGCGGAGACCGGCGCCCAGGTCGCCGTCGAACTGACCACGCCGGACTCGGTGATGGACAACCTCGACTACTGCGTACGGCACGGGATCCACGCCGTCGTCGGTACGACGGGCTGGACCGACGAGCGTCTCGCGCAGCTGAAGACCTGGCTGGCCGAGTCCCCGGAGACCGGCGTGCTCATCGCGCCGAACTTCTCCATCGGGGCCGTCCTGACGATGAAGTTCGCGCAGATCGCCGCGCCCTACTTCGAGTCGGTCGAGGTCGTCGAGCTGCACCACCCGAAGAAGGTCGACGCCCCGAGCGGCACGGCCACGCGCACGGCCCAGCTCATCGCCGAGGCCCGCCGCGCCGCCGGCACGGCCCCCGCGCCGGACGCCACGGAGACGGCCCTCGACGGCGCGCGAGGTGCCAGCGTCGACGGGATCCCGGTGCACGCGGTCCGCCTGCGCGGCCTGCTGGCCCACCAGGAGGTCCTGCTCGGCGGCGAGGGCGAGACCCTGACCGTCCGCCACGACTCCCTCCACCACAGCAGCTTCATGCCGGGCATCCTGCTCGGCGCCCGCCGCGTGGTGACCACTCCGGGCCTGACTTTCGGCCTGGAGCACTTCCTGGACCTGGGCTGAGGCACGCAGATGCGCGCGAAGATCTCCTACCTCATAACGGCCGCCGTCCTGGTCGTCTACTTCGTCCTGGTCGGCAGCCGTGGCGTGCTGCTCATCCAGTCCGGCACGGTCCTCACCGTCACCTTCGGTGTGGCGGTGCTGATCCTGCCGGTGATCGGCCTGTGGTTCCTGTGGAAGAACACCCAGTTCGTCCGCCGGGCCAACGCGCTGGCCGCCGAACTCGACGCCGAGGGCGCCCTGCCCGTCGACGAACTGAAGCGCACCCCCAGCGGCCGTATCGACCGTGACTCGGCCGACGAGGTCTTCGCCAGGCGCAGGGCCGAGACGGAAGCCGCCCCCAACGACTGGCGCAGTTGGTTCCGCCTCGCCGTGGCCTACCACGACGCCCGCGACACCCCGCGCGCCCGCAAGGCGATGCAACGCGCCATCGCCCTCCACGACGGCAGGACCGTCGAGGCCTGAGCCCTACGACGACCGCTCTGCCGTAAGCCGAAGGGGCCGGCCCGCACTGCTCGCGGACCGGCCCCTTCGCGTACCCCGGCTCGATCAGCCGTGCGTGTTCTCCGCGGCCCAGGCCTCCACGGCGTCCGTGGCCCGGTTGAAGGCCGCGACCCGGGCCATGAAGTCCGCGTTGTGCGTGGTCATCAGCGTCGGCATGTCATCCGCCCGGTCGCGCCGTACGAGCATCAGTGCCTGTCCCTGCACCGTGCGCGGCAGCCCCAGCCAGCGCACCGGCTGCTGCACCGTCCGCACGGCGACGACCTGCTGCCAGGGCACCGTACGCGTGGCGAAGAACCTCACCTGGCGCAGCCCGCTCGCGCTCACCCACACGCCCATCCGCAGCAGCCTCAGGGCACCCGCGATGACGGCCAGCGCGATGCCGAAGACGACCGCGGCCCCGGTCACCGTACCCGTCAGGGCGATGATGACCGCGGCGAACAGCACGTACGAGGCGAGCAGCAGCCACAGCGCGGCCACGCCCACGCGCCACGGCCCGGGCCGGTAGGGGCGCCGCCAGCGGTCGAGGTCGTCGAACGGCAGCGCGACATCGTCGGCTGTCTCGAATGCGCGGTCGGCCGTCAGGAAGGGCAGGGGCACGGCTGGTCCTCACTCGTTCCATGCATGAGCTGTGCCCGGTGAGGCTATCGACCTGTGTCCCCACTCACCACCCTTGGGGGTCCGATGGAGTCAGCGCCCCTGGGAGGCCTGGGACTGCTGAGTCTGCGCCCCGGTATCGGTGGACAGCGCGGGCGTGCCCACCACCAGCGAGCCGGCGAGCCCGGCGACGATGGTGAGCCCCAGGAGCCATCGCCCGGCAATCTGGCCGATGGACGCCCGCTCACGGGGTGGGGGAGTGACATTGCTGCGGAACCTGTCGGCCTCGGCGAGAAAGGCGAACGGAACGGGCTCACGCCGACGGAACATGGAGGATGCGTCCCCCTTCGGGATCGAACGAATCACTTTCATCAACACAGACGAGCGAGTGCCTCAAAAGGTGCCCGGTTTCACCGACTTCCTTCCATCACGACCTTCCTTCGGTCACGACGGTGAGCGCCCCGTTTGATGGGACGTAGAGTGGCGTCGCCAAGAGACGAGATGGGAAGGACCCTCCGAACCGTGACCCCCACCCCCGACGACGATTTCAAGATCGATCTGCGCAGCGATGTCACCGTCGAACTGGTCAAACACAGCGCGGCCGACTCCGACGTGCTGTTCGCGGCCCGGGTGTCGACCGTCGGGGAGCAGTCCCTGGATGAGTTGAACAAGGACCCGGAGCGTTCGAAGGGCCTGATCAACTACCTCATGCGGGACCGGCACGGCAGCCCGTTCGAGCACAACTCCATGACGTTCTTCATCAGCGCCCCGATCTTCGTCTTCCGCGAGTTCATGCGGCACCGCGTCGGGTGGTCGTACAACGAGGAGTCCGGCCGCTACAGGGAGCTTCAGCCGGTGTTCTACGTGCCGGGCACCTCGCGCAAGCTCGTGCAGCAGGGCCGCCCGGGCAAGTACGTCTTCGTCGAGGGCACCCCGGAGCAGCACGACTTCGTGCAGCACGCCATGGAGGAGTCGTACCGCGAGGCGTACCGGACCTACCAGGAGATGCTCGCCCAGGGCGTCGCCCGCGAGGTCGCCCGTGCGGTCCTCCCGGTCGGCCTGTTCTCCTCGATGTACGCCACCTGCAACGCTCGCTCGCTGATGCA
The DNA here is from genome assembly GCF_036173045.1 of Streptomyces sp. NBC_00299. GTDB lineage: Bacteria > Actinomycetota > Actinomycetes > Streptomycetales > Streptomycetaceae > Streptomyces > Streptomyces machairae. The sequence continues at coordinate 2,652,391 of NZ_CP108039.1, read as the reverse complement.
CTTCCTCGGCCTGCGCACCCAGCACGAGCTGGCCAAGGTCCCGTCCTTCCCGCAGCGGGAGATCGAGATGGTCGGCGAGAAGATGGAGACGGCGTGGGCCGAGCTCATGCCGCTCACCCACGCGGCGTTCAATGCGAACGGCCGTGTGGCGCCGTAAGGCACTGTCCGTATTGCGGCATTTAGAGAAGTTCATCTAGCCTGATCAAACGGACCCGGCACTGCTTGAACCCCCGAGCAGGCAGTGCCGGGCTCCTTATTTGTCCTGACTTTCCCGTACCCCCCTAGGGCAGACCAGGCCGTGCGCAACGAGTAGCGTGTAACCCATGGCTCCGACCTCCACTCCGCAGACCCCCTTCGGGCGGGTCCTCACCGCCATGATCACGCCCTTCACGGCGGACGGCGCACTTGATCTCGACGGCGCGCAGCGGCTCGCCACGCACCTGGTGGACGCAGGCAACGACGGCCTGATCATCAACGGCACCACCGGTGAGTCGCCCACCACCGGCAACGCGGAGAAATCGGACCTGGTACGAGCGGTGGTGGAGGCTGTCGGCGACCGAGCCCACGTCGTGGCCGGCGTCGGCACCAACGACACCCGCCACAGCCTCGAGCTGGCCCGAGCGGCGGAGAAGGTGGGCGCACACGGCCTCCTGGTCGTCACGCCCTACTACAACAAGCCCCCGCAGGAGGGCCTGTACCGGCACTTCAAGGCCATCGCCGACGTCACCGAGCTGCCGGTCATGCTCTACGACATCCCCGGCCGCAGCGGCGTCCCGATCAGCACCGAGACGATCGTCCGCCTCGCCGAGCATCCGCGGATCGTCGCCAACAAGGACGCCAAGGGTGACCTCGGCCGCGCGAGCTGGGCCATCGCGCGCTCCGGCCTCGCCTGGTACTCCGGCGACGACATGCTGAACCTGCCGCTGCTCTCCGTGGGCGCCGTCGGCTTCGTGTCGGTCGTCGGCCATGTGGTCACCCCCGACCTGCGCGCGCTCGTGGAGGCGTACATCTCGGGCGACGTCCAGAAGGCCACGGAGATCCACCAGAAGCTGCTCCCGGTCTACACCGGCATGTTCCGCACCCAGGGCGTCATGACCACCAAGGCCGCGCTCAGCCTCCAGGGCCTGCCCGCGGGGCCGCTGCGCGCACCGATGGCCGAGTGCTCACCCGAGGAGATCGAGCAGCTCAAGATCGATCTTGCCGCGGGCGGGGTACAGCTTTAACACCAGACTTCGCGCGCCGGGCGCGCACAACAGACTCCACAACTGAATACGCAGGCCACCGGTGCCTGCACCCCACAACGACAACTGCTTCTGCACGAACGTCACGCGCGCCACGTGCCCAACCGGTACGTGGCGCGCGTGGTGAGGAGAGTCTTTTGAGTCATCCGCATCCTGAACTCGGCACGCCCCCGCCGCTCCCCGAGGGTGGCCTGCGCGTCACCCCACTCGGCGGCCTCGGCGAAATCGGCCGAAACATGACGGTCTTCGAATACGGCGGCCGCCTACTGATCGTCGACTGCGGAGTGCTCTTCCCTGAGGAGGAGCAGCCCGGAATCGACCTGATCCTGCCGGACTTCTCGTCCATCCGGGACCGCCTCGACGACATCGAGGGCATCGTCCTCACGCACGGCCACGAGGACCACATCGGTGCCGTCCCGTTCCTGCTCCGCGAGAAGCCGGACATCCCGCTGATCGGCTCCAAGCTGACTCTCGCTCTCATCGAGGCGAAGCTTCAGGAGCACCGGATCCGCCCGTACACCCTTGAGGTGACGGAGGGGAACCGCGAGCGCATCGGCCCCTTCGACTGCGAGTTCGTCGCGGTCAACCACTCCATTCCGGACGCGCTCGCGGTGGCCATCCGCACGCCCGCCGGTATGGTGGTCCACACGGGCGACTTCAAGATGGACCAGCTCCCGCTGGACAACCGTCTGACCGACCTGCACGCGTTCGCACGGCTGAGCGAGGAAGGCATCGACCTCCTCCTCTCCGACTCCACGAACGCGGAGGTCCCGGGCTTCGTCCCGCCCGAGCGGGACATCTCCAACGTCCTGCGCCAGGTCTTCGCGAACGCCCGCAAGCGGATCATCGTGGCGAGCTTCGCCAGCCACATCCACCGCATCCAGCAGATCCTGGACGCGGCCCACGAGTACGGCCGCAGGGTTGCCTTCGTCGGCCGCTCGATGGTCCGCAACATGGGCATCGCGAGGGACCTCGGCTACCTGAAGGTCCCCCCGGGCCTGGTGGTGGACATCAAGACACTGGACGACCTCCCGGACCACGAGGTCGTGCTGGTCTGCACGGGTTCCCAGGGCGAACCGATGGCGGCCCTGTCCCGCATGGCCAACCGGGACCACCAGATCCGGATCGTCCAGGGCGACACGGTGATCCTGGCGTCCTCCCTGATCCCCGGCAACGAGAACGCGGTCTACCGCGTCATCAACGGCCTGACCCGCTGGGGCGCCAACGTCGTCCACAAGGGCAACGCCAAGGTGCACGTCTCGGGCCACGCGTCGGCCGGCGAGCTCCTGTACTTCTACAACATCTGCCGCCCGAAGAACCTGATGCCGGTGCACGGCGAATGGCGCCACCTGCGCGCCAACGCCGAACTGGGCGCCCTGACCGGCGTACCGCACGACCGCATCGTCATCGCCGAGGACGGCGTCGTCGTCGACCTCATCGAGGGCAAGGCGAAGATCTCCGGCAAGGTCCAGGCCGGGTACGTGTACGTCGACGGCCTCTCGGTCGGCGACGTGGGCGAGCCGGCGCTCAAGGACCGCAAGATCCTGGGCGACGAGGGCATCATCTCCGTCTTCGTGGTGATGGACTCCTCCACCGGCAAGATCACGGGCGGCCCGCACATCCAGGCCCGCGGCTCCGGCATCGAGGACTCCGCCTTCGGCGAGGTCATCCCGAAGATCACGGAGACGCTGGAGCGGTCGGCCCAGGACGGAGTGGTCGAACCCCACCAGCTGCAGCAGCTCGTGCGCCGCACCCTGGGCAAGTGGGTCTCCGACACCTACCGCCGCAGGCCGATGATCCTCCCTGTCGTCGTGGAGGTCTGACGGTCCGTCGGACGATGAACCGTGCGAACCCGGAGCGGGGCGCCTCGATTTGCATCGGGGCGCCCCGCTCCAGTACGTTTACGGCTCCGCCCGAACGGGAACCCGGCCACTTCGTGTGCCGGAACCAGTCCCCGGAGGGGGCGGGAATTCCGACTCAGAACTTCTGATAAAGTCGGATTCGCCGGAAGGGAAACGCGAGAGCGGAAACCTGGAAAGCACCGAGGAAATCGGATCGAGAAAAGGTCTGATAGAGTCGGAAACGCAAGACCGAAGGGAAGCGCCCGGAGGAAAGCCCGAGAGGGTGAGTACAAAGGAAGCGTCCGTTCCTTGAGAACTCAACAGCGTGCCAAAAATCAACGCCAGATATGTTGATACCCCGTCTGCCGGAAACATTAGTTCTCGGTGGCGAGGTTCCTTTGAAATAAACACAGCGAGGACGCTGTGAACGGCCGGGCTTATTCCGCCTGGCTGTTCCGCTCTCGTGATGTGTCGTCCCGATTACGGGAAAACATTCACGGAGAGTTTGATCCTGGCTCAGGACGAACGCTGGCGGCGTGCTTAACACATGCAAGTCGAACGATGAACCACTTCGGTGGGGATTAGTGGCGAACGGGTGAGTAACACGTGGGCAATCTGCCCTTCACTCTGGGACAAGCCCTGGAAACGGGGTCTAATACCGGATACCACCTTCACTGGCATCTGTGAAGGTTGAAAGCTCCGGCGGTGAAGGATGAGCCCGCGGCCTATCAGCTTGTTGGTGAGGTAATGGCTCACCAAGGCGACGACGGGTAGCCGGCCTGAGAGGGCGACCGGCCACACTGGGACTGAGACACGGCCCAGACTCCTACGGGAGGCAGCAGTGGGGAATATTGCACAATGGGCGAAAGCCTGATGCAGCGACGCCGCGTGAGGGATGACGGCCTTCGGGTTGTAAACCTCTTTCAGCAGGGAAGAAGCGAAAGTGACGGTACCTGCAGAAGAAGCGCCGGCTAACTACGTGCCAGCAGCCGCGGTAATACGTAGGGCGCAAGCGTTGTCCGGAATTATTGGGCGTAAAGAGCTCGTAGGCGGCTTGTCACGTCGGGTGTGAAAGCCCGGGGCTTAACCCCGGGTCTGCATTCGATACGGGCTAGCTAGAGTGTGGTAGGGGAGATCGGAATTCCTGGTGTAGCGGTGAAATGCGCAGATATCAGGAGGAACACCGGTGGCGAAGGCGGATCTCTGGGCCATTACTGACGCTGAGGAGCGAAAGCGTGGGGAGCGAACAGGATTAGATACCCTGGTAGTCCACGCCGTAAACGGTGGGAACTAGGTGTTGGCGACATTCCACGTCGTCGGTGCCGCAGCTAACGCATTAAGTTCCCCGCCTGGGGAGTACGGCCGCAAGGCTAAAACTCAAAGGAATTGACGGGGGCCCGCACAAGCAGCGGAGCATGTGGCTTAATTCGACGCAACGCGAAGAACCTTACCAAGGCTTGACATACACCGGAAAGCATTAGAGATAGTGCCCCCCTTGTGGTCGGTGTACAGGTGGTGCATGGCTGTCGTCAGCTCGTGTCGTGAGATGTTGGGTTAAGTCCCGCAACGAGCGCAACCCTTGTTCTGTGTTGCCAGCATGCCCTTCGGGGTGATGGGGACTCACAGGAGACCGCCGGGGTCAACTCGGAGGAAGGTGGGGACGACGTCAAGTCATCATGCCCCTTATGTCTTGGGCTGCACACGTGCTACAATGGCAGGTACAATGAGCTGCGATACCGTGAGGTGGAGCGAATCTCAAAAAGCCTGTCTCAGTTCGGATTGGGGTCTGCAACTCGACCCCATGAAGTCGGAGTTGCTAGTAATCGCAGATCAGCATTGCTGCGGTGAATACGTTCCCGGGCCTTGTACACACCGCCCGTCACGTCACGAAAGTCGGTAACACCCGAAGCCGGTGGCCCAACCCCTTGTGGGAGGGAGCTGTCGAAGGTGGGACTGGCGATTGGGACGAAGTCGTAACAAGGTAGCCGTACCGGAAGGTGCGGCTGGATCACCTCCTTTCTAAGGAGCACTTCTAAGCCGGGCTTGCCCGGTTCAGAGGCCACTACGCAGGCAAACGTTCTGCGGTGGTTGCTCATGGGTGGAACGTTGATTATTCGGCACACTTGATCGTCTTCTCCTTCTAGTACTGCTCTTCGGAGCGTGGAACGTTGAGGGAAGCGGGGAGTGTGTCGGGCACGCTGTTGGGTGTCTGAAGTAACGGCCGCAAGGTTGTGCTTCGGTTGCCGGCGCCGGTGTAGCACCACAGTGGTGGTGTGTGACGGTGTACTGGTCGTTGTTTGAGAACTGCACAGTGGACGCGAGCATCTGTGGCCAAGTTTTTAAGGGCGCACGGTGGATGCCTTGGCACCAGGAACCGATGAAGGACGTGGGAGGCCACGATAGTCCCCGGGGAGTCGTCAACCAGGCTTTGATCCGGGGGTTTCCGAATGGGGAAACCCGGCAGTCGTCATGGGCTGTCACCCTTGCCTGAACACATAGGGCAAGTGGAGGGAACGCGGGGAAGTGAAACATCTCAGTACCCGCAGGAAGAGAAAACAACCGTGATTCCGGGAGTAGTGGCGAGCGAAACCGGATGAGGCTAAACCGTATACGTGTGAGACCCGGCAGGGGTTGCGTATACGGGGTTGTGGGATCTCTCTTTCACAGTCTGCCGGCTGTGAGACGAGTCAGAAACCGTTGATGTAGGCGAAGGACATGCGAAAGGTCCGGCGTAGAGGGTAAGACCCCCGTAGTCGAAACATCAGCGGCTCGTTTGAGAGACACCCAAGTAGCACGGGGCCCGAGAAATCCCGTGTGAATCTGGCGGGACCACCCGCTAAGCCTAAATATTCCCTGGTGACCGATAGCGGATAGTACCGTGAGGGAATGGTGAAAAGTACCCCGGGAGGGGAGTGAAATAGTACCTGAAACCGTGTGCCTACAAGCCGTGGGAGCGTCGGATACAGCTTGCTGTATCTCGTGACTGCGTGCCTTTTGAAGAATGAGCCTGCGAGTTTGCGGTGTGTTGCGAGGTTAACCCGTGTGGGGAAGCCGTAGCGAAAGCGAGTCCGAATAGGGCGATTCAGTAGCGCGCTCAAGACCCGAAGCGGAGTGATCTAGCCATGGGCAGGTTGAAGCGGAGGTAAGACTTCGTGGAGGACCGAACCCACCAGGGTTGAAAACCTGGGGGATGACCTGTGGTTAGGGGTGAAAGGCCAATCAAACTCCGTGATAGCTGGTTCTCCCCGAAATGCATTTAGGTGCAGCGTCGTGTGTTTCTTGCCGGAGGTAGAGCACTGGATAGGCGATGGGCCCTACCGGGTTACTGACCTTAGCCAAACTCCGAATGCCGGTAAGTGAGAGCGCGGCAGTGAGACTGTGGGGGATAAGCTCCATGGTCGAGAGGGAAACAGCCCAGAGCATCGACTAAGGCCCCTAAGCGTACGCTAAGTGGGAAAGGATGTGGAGTCGCAGAGACAACCAGGAGGTTGGCTTAGAAGCAGCCACCCTTGAAAGAGTGCGTAATAGCTCACTGGTCTAGTGATTCCGCGCCGACAATGTAGCGGGGCTCAAGCGTACCGCCGAAGTCGTGTCATTCATACAACAGCCCCAACGGGTGTATGGATGGGTAGGGGAGCGTCGTGTGCCGGGTGAAGCCGCGCCGGAAGGCAGTGGTGGACGGTTCACGAGTGAGAATGCAGGCATGAGTAGCGATTCACACGTGAGAAACGTGTGCGCCGATTGACTAAGGGTTCCTGGGTCAAGCTGATCTGCCCAGGGTAAGTCGGGACCTAAGGCGAGGCCGACAGGCGTAGTCGATGGATAACCGGTTGATATTCCGGTACCCGCTGTGAAGCGTCAAACATTGAACCAGGCGATGCTAAGTCCGTGAAGCCGCCCTGGAGCCTTCGGGCAAAGGGGAGTGGTGGAGCCGACGGACCAGACCTGTAGTAGGTGAGTGATGGGGTGACGCAGGAAGGTAGTCCAGCCCGGGCGGTGGTTGTCCCGGGGTAAGGGTGTAGGCCGTGATCCAGGTAAATCCGGATCACATGAGGCTGAGACCTGATGCCGAGCCGATTGTGGTGAAGTGGATGATCCTATGCTGTCGAGAAAAGCCTCTAGCGAGTTTCATGGCGGCCCGTACCCTAAACCGACTCAGGTGGTCAGGTAGAGAATACCGAGGCGTTCGGGTGAACTATGGTTAAGGAACTCGGCAAAATGCCCCCGTAACTTCGGGAGAAGGGGGGCCATCACTGGTGAGGGAACGTGCTTCCTGAGCTGGGGGTGGCCGCAGAGACCAGCGAGAAGCGACTGTTTACTAAAAACACAGGTCCGTGCGAAGCCGTAAGGCGATGTATACGGACTGACGCCTGCCCGGTGCTGGAACGTTAAGGGGACCGGTTAGTCACAATTCGTTGTGGCGAAGCTGAGAACTTAAGCGCCAGTAAACGGCGGTGGTAACTATAACCATCCTAAGGTAGCGAAATTCCTTGTCGGGTAAGTTCCGACCTGCACGAATGGCGTAACGACTTCTCGACTGTCTCAACCATAGGCCCGGTGAAATTGCACTACGAGTAAAGATGCTCGTTTCGCGCAGCAGGACGGAAAGACCCCGGGACCTTTACTACAGTTTGATATTGGTGTTCGGTTCGGCTTGTGTAGGATAGGTGGGAGACTGTGAACTCTGGACGCCAGTTCAGGGGGAGTCGTCGTTGAAATACCACTCTGGTCGTGCTGGATGTCTAACCTGGGTCCGTGATCCGGATCAGGGACAGTGTCTGATGGGTAGTTTAACTGGGGCGGTTGCCTCCTAAAGAGTAACGGAGGCGCCCAAAGGTTCCCTCAGCCTGGTTGGCAATCAGGTGTTGAGTGTAAGTGCACAAGGGAGCTTGACTGTGAGACCGACGGGTCGAGCAGGGACGAAAGTCGGGACTAGTGATCCGGCGGTGGCTTGTGGAAGCGCCGTCGCTCAACGGATAAAAGGTACCCCGGGGATAACAGGCTGATCTTCCCCAAGAGTCCATATCGACGGGATGGTTTGGCACCTCGATGTCGGCTCGTCGCATCCTGGGGCTGGAGTCGGTCCCAAGGGTTGGGCTGTTCGCCCATTAAAGCGGTACGCGAGCTGGGTTTAGAACGTCGTGAGACAGTTCGGTCCCTATCCGCTGCGCGCGTAGGAATATTGAGAAGGGCTGTCCCTAGTACGAGAGGACCGGGACGGACGAACCTCTGGTGTGCCAGTTGTTCTGCCAAGGGCATGGCTGGTTGGCTACGTTCGGGAGGGATAACCGCTGAAAGCATCTAAGCGGGAAGCCTGCTTCGAGATGAGTATTCCCACCCACTTGATGGGGTAAGGCTCCCAGTAGACGACTGGGTTGATAGGCCGGATCTGGAAGCACGGTAACGTGTGGAGGTGACCGGTACTAATAGGCCGAGGGCTTGTCCATAGATGCTCGCGTCCACTGTGTTGGTTCTGAAACCACGAACAGCCCCGTATGGCCACATGCGGTGCGGCTGACAGTTTCATAGTGTTTCGGTGGTTATAGCGTGAGGGAAACGCCCGGTTACATTCCGAACCCGGAAGCTAAGCCTTACAGCGCCGATGGTACTGCAGGGGGGACCCTGTGGGAGAGTAGGACGCCGCCGAACTCCTTTTAATAGGGTTGGATCCAGAACTTCGGTTCTGGGTCCAACCCTTTTTTGTTGCGCGTCACCTGAAGTTCACGTTTCGCAACCAACATCCCACACATGGGTACTGCTGCAATGCTCAGGGCTGCCGGCGTCGGAGTCGGTGACGAGGTTGTCGTACCGGCGTTCGGGAACGTCGATGTCGCCGAGGCCGTGGTCCTGGCCGGGGCGCTGCCGGTGTTCGCCGACATAGATCCGGTGACGTACTGCCTGGACGCCGGCGCTGTCGAGGCGGTCGTCACGTCGCGGACGGCTGCTGTCATCGCCGTACATCGTTTTGGCCGGTGGGCCGACATCGCGCGGCTGCACGAGATCGGGCAGCGGCATGGGCTGCTGGTGTTGGAGCAGGGCGAGTCCGAGGTTCCGTACGACGAGATCGCTCAGCGTCGGCAGCGGGCCGCCTACCTGGACGCGAAGTTGAAGGGCGTTCAGACGCCCGATGGCGGTGACGGACACACCTATCAGCAGTACGTCGTGCGTGTGCCGGGGAACGGGCGGCCGGACCGCGACGCATTCGCCCGGGCCGTGCGGGCCAGGGGAGTTGAGTGCCGGGTGCCGGTGAAGACGGCCGTGCACAGGCTGCCGGAGTACCGGCGGTGTGTGTCCCTGCCGGAGACCGAGCGGGCTGCTGACGAAACGTTGGCCCTGCCCGTCGACGCGTCTCTGACCAAGAGGGACATGCAGCGGATCGTGTCCGCCTGCAATGCGCTCGGAGGACTTCTCCAGCCCGCCTTCTGAGCGAGTTTGGGAGCACGGGTGTGTTCGGGGTACGATCTATTCCGTTGCCGCGAGGGAAACTTCGCAAATGGTGACAGGCCCCTATAGCTCAGTCGGTAGAGCGTCTCCATGGTAAGGAGAAGGTCAACGGTTCGATTCCGTTTGGGGGCTCCAGACTGAAGGCCCCGCCCAATTGGGCGGGGCCTTTTGCATGTCCTCCCCGTGTCCTCCTCGGTCCCTAGTCCGTGTGAAGGCCAGGGACGCGCATGGCAAGGATGGCCATGTCGTCGGACGGGGCGTCCGAGGCGAAGCGTTCGACCGCGCGCATGATGCGGGCCGCCACCGCCCCCGCGGTCAGGCCCGTGCACGTGGTGAGGACGTCGGTGAGGCCGTCGTCGCCCAGCATGCGGCTGCCCTCGCGGCGTTCGGTGACGCCGTCCGTGACGCACAGGAGGACGTCACCGGGATCGAGGGTGACTGTCTGCTCGTAGAGCTCCAGGTCTTCCATGACACCGAGGAGCGGTTGGGGTTCGGCCGCCGGTTCGACCGTGCCGTCCTGGCGCAGACGGAGGGGGAGCGGGTGGCCGGCGCAGACCACCTTCAGCTCGGCACTGCCGTCCTCCTGCGGCCTCAACTCGCCGTAGAGGAGCGTCAGGAAGCGGCTGCGGGCGCCCTCGTCGAGGATCGCGGAGTTGAGGCGCTCCAGCACCGCCGGGCCGCTGAGGCCCTCGCGTGCGAGGAGCCGGAGTGCGTGCCGGGCGAGTCCAGTGACCGCCGCCGCGTTCGGTCCCGTACCGCAGACGTCGCCGATGGCGAAGCCGTAGGCGCCGTCGCTGATCGGGAAGAGGTCGTAGAAGTCGCCGCCGACCTCGTTGCCTTCGCCGGCCGCGCGGTAGATGACCTCGACCTCGACGCCGTCGATCTCGGGCAGCTCGGGCGGCAGGAGGCTGCGCTGGAGGGACTGGCTGATGGCGGTGCGCTCGGAGTAGAGGCGGGCGTTGTCCAGGGCCAGGGCGGCCCGTCGCGAGAGGTCCTCCGCCAACTCCAGGATTTCCTGGCGGAAGTGTTCGTCCGTCGGCTTGCCGAGCGTCAGCATGCCGATGACCCGGTTGCGGGCCACCAGCGGCAGTACGACCGTCTCGCCGCCCACCGCGGAGGCCGTGGCCAGGGTGGGGCCGATGCCGATGCCCGAGCTGACCCGGTGCGGGGGCTCGCCGAGGCCCAGGCTGCGCATGGAGGTGCGCAGGGCCGCCTGGTGGGCCGCCTGGGCAGGGGCCGACCAGACGCGGGCGCCGGGGGTGGGGACGGGGTCGGGAGGGGAGATCTTCGACAGCAGTGACTTAATGCCGTCGATGAGTTCCTCGTCCTCATGCAGGACGTATGACAGGTACGGATCCGAGGCCTGGTCGGCGATCGTGTAGACCGCGCACCAGGTGGCAAGGGTGGGGACTGTCATCTGGGCCATCAGGGCCAGTGTCTGGTCGCGGTCCAGGGTTCCGGCGAGCAGGTCGGAGGCCTCGACGAGGAAGCTGAGCGAGCCGCGGCGCAGGCGTTCCAGTTCGCCCAGCCGGGCCGACTCCACGGCCAGGGCGATGCGGTCGGCGGCGAACTGGAGGCGCAGTGCCTCCTCGTTGGAGTATCTCGCGGGGGCCTCGGCGGCGACGCCGAGGGAGCCGGTGAGGCGGCCCTCGACCTTCAGGGGCACGGTGACGACCGAGCGCATGCCGGTGCCCCTGAGCAGCGGGACGGCGCCGGGGACCATCGTGAGGTCCTCGTGGACAGCCGGCATGCGGGCCGAGCCGTAGCGGCCGGGGCCCGCCTCGACGGGCACGCGCGCGAAGCGCTGGCGGGCGGAGGGCAGGCCGGTGGAGGCGCGGACCTCCAGCTCCGTTTCGTCGTCCGTCGCCAGGAGCAGGAACGCCGAGTCGCCGTCGAGCATGTCGCGGGCGCGTTCCACCGTGCGCTGGAGGAGGCCGTCGAGGTCGTCCGGGGCGGGTGAGCCGATGAACACCTCGAACGGGTCGGTGCTCTGGGCGTCGTTGCCGGTGTCGGAGGCCGGGATGCGCAACGGCGTCTGCAGAACAGCCCGTTCGTGGTCCCGGACGAGGAGGCAGACCGTTGACGGTTCGCCGCCCGTGTCGCGGACACGGAGGTGGGAGGCGTACACCGGCGTGACGCGGCCGTTGGCGCCCCTTATGCCGTAGCTGCCCTCCCAGCGGGAGAGTTGGAGTGCCTCGGCGATGCCGGTGCTCGTGCCCGGAGTGTGCGGCCAGGCGGCGAGGTCGGTGAGGGGCTTTCCGGTGACCTGCTCTGCCGCATAGCCGAAGAGGTCCTCGGCGTCCTCGTTCCAGGACGAGATGGCGCCCGTACGGTCGATCTGGACCACCGCGACCCGGACGCGGCCGTCGGCGAGGGGGAGGAGGTCGGAGGGCAGGGACGGGCCGGCCGCGCGGGTGCCCACCGGGCGCTCGGGGAGGTCCAGTTGGAACCAGACCTGCTTGTGCGTGGGCGTGTATTCGACGCCCCAGCGGCCGGCCAGGGCCGCGCACAGCTGGAGGCCGCGGCCACCCTCGCGGTCGGGGCTGCCCATGTTGACGGGCGAGCCCTGGAGGGGGATCTCGCGCTCCGGATACCGGTCGGCCACCTCGACGCGTACGCCGTCGTCACTGCGCAGACACAGAACGTCCGCGGACGTGCCCGCGTGGACGACGGCGTTCGTCACCAATTCACTGGTGAGGACTACGGCGTCGTCGACGATGTCGGCGAAGCCCCAGCCCTGGAGTGTGTCGCGGACGAAGGAGCGGGCGCTCGCCACCGATCGCCCGACGGGGTCGAAGCTGGCTGCCGCGCGCGCGGTGATCACAGAACTCCTCGTCCGGTTGTCGACGTGCAAGGCCCCGTGGCCGGCCGGCTCGCGCCGCTGATGCGGCATCTGCGCGCCCGTCGGCCGCTCCGGGGATTGTCCCCCCGGGATCAGTCCGGTGGTCATGTCCGGCTGCCCCTCCGATGCCCGCTCGTTGCTCCTCCTGCCACCGCCCAGGCCGGACGGACCGGCGCGGCTGGACAGCCGCATGCAAGGTTACTTACCTTCGCCGTCCATGCGGATGCCGGTCTGCAGTGTTTCCGTCCGGAGGGTGTGCGGACGATGTGCGAAGCTGCCGAACTGTTATGGCCGGGTTCGGCGGGGGTGAAACACTGGGCAAGCTTCTTGTGAAGGTCCGGGCAGGCCGAGTGTCGTTCGCGTATCGCGGGCAGCAGCACGTGGTGTGGCCTGGTATATCCGGCAGGAGTACCCAGCAGTAACGAGAACGCCGAACAGCAGAACCCGAGCACAGCAGTAACGGTCGACCCCTGCGGGAGGGACACAGTGGAGTCTGGCGCAGCGACGCGGGGCACTAAGACGCGCGCGAAAGGCGGACAGTCCCTGAGGAACGAGCGTAAAACGCGAGGCGGGACCACTGCGGTGGACACGGCTGCCCTGAACCGGCTGCTGACGGCCCTCGTGTCGATGCGCGACGGGAACTTCCGAAAGCGGCTCACGGTGTCCGGGGACGGCGTGATGTCGGAGATTGCGGCCGTCTTCAACGAGGTGGCCGATCGCAATCTTCATCTGACGGGTGAGTTGGCGCGGGTGCGGCGCATGGTCGGCCGCGAGGGCAAGCTCACGGAACGGCTGGAGACGGGCGCCTGTGAGGGCTCCTGGGCGGCCGCCGTCGACAACTCCAACGCCCTGGTCGACGACCTCGTACGGCCCGTCTCCGAGGTCGGGCGGGTGCTGTCCGCGGTGGCCGACGGTGATCTGTCGCCGCGTATGGAGCTGCGGACGCAGGCCCAGGACGGGACCGGGCACCCCCTGCGGGGTGAGTTCCTCAAGGTCGGACGGACTGTAAACAACCTTGTCGATCAGCTGTCGACGTTCACCGACGAGGTCACGCGCGTGGCCAGCGAGGTGGGGACCGAGGGCAAGCTCGGCGGGCAGGCGCGCGTGCGTGGCATGTCGGGTTCGTGGAAGGACCTCACGGACTCCGTCAACACCATGGCGTACCGGCTGACGGCCCAGGTGAGGGACATCGCGCTGGTGACCACCGCGGTCGCCAAGGGTGATCTGTCCCGTAAGGTCACGGTTCACGTGGCCGGCGAGATGCTCGAACTGAAGAACACCGTCAACACGATGGTGGACCAGCTGTCGTCGTTCTCCTCCGAGGTGACGCGAGTCGCGCGCGAGGTGGGCACCGAGGGTGAGCTGGGCGGTCAGGCGCAGGTGCCCGGTGTGGCCGGCGTGTGGAAGGACCTCACCGATTCGGTGAACCTCATGGCCGGCAACCTGACGGCGCAGGTGCGAGGAATCGCACAGGTGACGACGGCGGTCGCCAACGGTGATCTGTCGCAGAAGGTGACCGTGTCGGCACGCGGCGAGGTCGCGCAGCTCGCTGACACGATCAACCAGATGACTGAGACGCTGCGGATCTTCGCGGACGAGGTCACGCGCGTGGCGAACGAGGTCGGCGCCGAGGGCCGGCTGGGCGGCCAGGCGAACGTGCCGGGTGCCGCGGGCACCTGGAAGGACCTCACGGACTCCGTCAACACCGTGTTCCGGAATCTGACCATTCAGGTGAGGGACATCGCGGCGGTCACCACGGCTGTGGCCAACGGCGACCTGTCGCAGAAGGTCACGGTCGACGTGGCCGGCGAGATGCTCGAGCTGAAGAACACCGTCAACGGCATGGTCGACCAGCTGTCGTCGTTCGGTTCCGAGGTCACACGTGTCGCGCGTGAAGTCGGCGTGGAGGGTGAGCTCGGCGGTCAGGCGCAGGTGCCAGGGGCCGCGGGGACGTGGAAGGACCTGACGGACTCCGTCAACACGGCGTTCCGCAACCTCACCGGACAGGTGAGGAACATCGCCCAGGTGACCACGGCTGTGGCCAACGGTGACCTGTCGCAGAAGGTCACCGTGGACGTCTCCGGCGAGATGCTCCAGCTGAAGAACACCGTGAACACGATGGTGGACCAGCTGTCGTCCTTCGCCGACCAGGTCACGCGCATGGCCCGGGACGTGGGCACCGAGGGCCGGCTGGGCGGTCAGGCGGTCGTACCGGGGGTGGCCGGTACGTGGAAGGAGCTCACGGACTCCGTCAACGGAATGGCAGGAAACCTCACCGCCCAGGTGCGCAACATCGCCCAGGTGACCACGGCGGTGGCCCGGGGTGACCTTTCCCAGAAGATCGACGTCGACGCGCGCGGCGAGATCCTGGAGCTGAAGAACACCATCAACACGATGGTGGACCAGCTGTCGTCCTTCGCCGACCAGGTGACCCTGGTCGCGCGCGAGGTGGGTACCGAGGGCCGCCTGGGCGGACAGGCACAGGTGCCCGGCGTCGCCGGTGTGTGGCGTGACCTCACGGACTCCGTGAACGGCATGGCTTCCAACCTGACCGGCCAGGTGCGCAACATCGCGCAGGTCGCCACGGCGGTGGCCCGGGGTGACCTGTCCCAGAAGATCACCGTGGACGCGCGCGGGGAGATCCTGGAGCTGAAGAACACCCTGAACACGATGGTGGATCAGCTGTCGTCCTTCGCCGAAGAGGTCACGCGTGTGGCCCGTGAGGTGGGCACGGAGGGCATCCTCGGAGGTCAGGCCGAGGTGCAGGGTGTCTCCGGCACCTGGAAGGACCTCACGCAGTCCGTGAACTTCATGGCGAACAACCTGACGATCCAGGTGCGCAACATCGCCGAGGTCACGACCGCGGTCGCCAAGGGTGACCTGTCGAAGAAGATCACCGTCGATGCCAAGGGCGAGATCCTCGAGCTCGTCACCACCGTGAACACGATGGTGGACCAGCTGTCGTCCTTCGCCGAGCAGGTGACCCGAGTCGCCCGTGAGGTGGGCACGGACGGCATCCTCGGTGGCCAGGCGCACGTGCCGGGCGCCACGGGCATCTGGAAGGACCTCAGCAACAACGTCAACCTGATGGCCAACAACCTGACCGTCCAGGTGCGGAACATCTCGCAGGTCGCGGCGGCTGTCGCCAACGGTGACCTGACGCGGACGGTGACCATCGAGGCGCGCGGTGAGGTCGCACAGCTCGCGGACACCTTCAACACCATGGTGAAGACGCTGAGTTCGTTCGCCGACCAGGTCACCAAGGTGGCCCGTGAGGTGGGCACGGACGGCATCCTCGGTGGTCAGGCGCATGTGCCGGGTGTGGCCGGTACCTGGAAGGACCTCACCGAGTCCGTGAACCAGATGGCGTCCAACCTGACCGGGCAGGTGCGCAACATCGCCATGGTCACGACCGCCATCGCCAAGGGTGACCTGACCAAGAAGATCGACATTGACGCCCGAGGCGAGATCCTCGAACTCAAGACGACCATCAACACGATGGTCGACCAGCTGTCGTCCTTCGCCGAAGAGGTCACCCGAGTCGCCCGCGAGGTGGGCACCGAAGGACAGCTCGGCGGCCAGGCACGCGTGCGTGACGTCGACGGCACCTGGCGGGACCTCACCGAGTCCGTGAACGAAATGGCGGGAAACCTTACTCGGCAGGTACGTGCCATCGCGCGCGTGGCGACCGCGGTGACCCGCGGTGACCTGAACCTGAAGATCGACGTCGACGCGTCCGGCGAGATCCAGGAACTGCAGGACTACATCAACAAGATGATCGCCAACCTGCGCGACACCACGATCGCCAACAAGGAGCAGGACTGGCTCAAGGGCAACCTCGCCCGGATCTCGGCACTGATGCAGGGCCGCCGCGATCTGGCGGACGTCGCCTCGCTGATCATGAGCGAGCTGACGCCGGTGGTGACTGCGCAGCACGGTGCCTTCTTCGTCGCCATGCCGCTGCTCGACGGCAAGGACCTGGCAGCCGAGAACGACGACCAGTACGAGCTGCGGATGCTCGGGTCCTACGGCTACTCGATGGGTTCCATGCCGACGTCCTTCCGGCCGGGTGAGGCGCTCATCGGGACGGCAGCCGAGGAGAAGCGCACGATCCTGGTGGAGAACGCGCCCAGCGGCTATCTGAAGATCTCCTCCGGGCTCGGCGAGGCGCCGCCCGCGCAGGTGATCGTCCTTCCGGTGCTGTTCGAGGGCAAGGTGCTCGGCGTGATCGAGCTGGCCTCCTTCACGCCGTTCACGCAGATCCAGAAGGACTTCCTCAACCAGATCGCCGAGATGATCGCGACCAGCGTCAACACCATCTCCGTCAACACCAAGACCGAGGTGCTGCTGAAGCAGTCGCAGGAGCTGACCGAGCAGCTCCGTGAGCGGTCGGAAGAGCTGGAGAACCGGCAGAAGGCCCTTCAGGCGTCCAACGCCGAACTGGAGGAGAAGGCCGAGCTGCTGGCCCAGCAGAACCGCGACATCGAGGTGAAGAACACCGAGATCGAGGAGGCGCGGCAGGTCCTGGAGGAGCGCGCCGAGCAGCTCGCGGTCTCCATGCGCTACAAGAGCGAGTTCCTCGCCAACATGTCGCACGAGCTGCGTACGCCGCTCAACTCGCTGCTGATCCTGGCCAAGCTGCTCGCCGACAACGCGGAGGGCAACCTCTCGCCGAAGCAGGTCGAGTTCGCCGAGACCATTCACGGTGCCGGCTCCGACCTGCTTCAGCTGATCAACGACATCCTGGACCTGTCGAAGGTCGAGGCGGGCAAGATGGACGTCTCCCCGACGCGTATCGCGCTCGTGCAGCTCGTCGACTACGTGGAGGCCACCTTCCGGCCGCTGACCGCGGAGAAGGGCCTGGACCTGTCCGTACGGGTCTCGCCGGAGCTGCCCGCCACCCTGCACACCGACGAGCAGCGGCTGCTGCAGGTGCTGCGCAACCTGCTGTCCAACGCGGTGAAGTTCACCGACTCCGGGTCGGTCGAGCTGGTCATCCGGCCCGCCGGGATCGACGTGCCCCAGAAGATCCGGGAGCAGCTGCTGGAGGCCGGTTCGCTGACAGAGGCGGACGCGCCACTGATCGCGTTCTCGGTGACCGACACCGGTATCGGGATCGCGGCGAGCAAGATGCGGGTGATCTTCGAGGCGTTCAAGCAGGCGGACGGCACGACCAGCCGCAAGTACGGCGGTACGGGGCTGGGGCTGTCGATCTCGCGGGAGATCGCGCAGCTGCTCGGTGGTGAGATCCACGCGCAGAGCGAGCCGGGACGCGGCTCGACGTTCACGCTGTATTTGCCGCTGCACCCGAGCGAACTGCCCCCGCACGGCTACCAGCAGCAGTTGCCGTCTCTCGACGCGGGCGATCTGGTGGCCTCGGCGGCCGAACTGGCGGAGCTGGCCGACGCGGAGATCGAGACGCCGGCCGAGGTGCGGTCGTACCGGGAGACGCAGAACGGCGCCGCGGCGCTCTTCAGGCGCCGCCGCAGGGCCGCCAGCGAGCTGGAGCAGAGGCCGGCGCAGCAGGAGCAGTGGTCGGCGCCTGAGCAGGCCAGGTCAACGCAGTCGCTCCGGGGCATCCGCTTCGGTGGCGAGAAGGTGCTGATCGTCGACGACGACATCCGCAACGTCTTCGCGCTGACCAGCGTCCTGGAGCAGCACGGCCTGTCCGTGCTGTACGCGGAGAACGGCCGTGAGGGCATCGAGGTCCTGGAGCAGCACGACGACGTGGCGGTCGTCCTGATGGACATCATGATGCCGGAGATGGACGGATACGCGACGACCACGGCGATCCGTAGGATGCCGCAGTTCGCCGGACTACCGATCATCGCGCTGACCGCCAAGGCCATGAAGGGCGACCGGGAGAAGGCGATCGAGTCGGGCGCGTCCGACTACGTGACGAAGCCGGTCGACCCCGATCATCTGCTGGCGGTGATGGATCAGTGGATGACCGAGCAGTGACGGCAGCCGACAGTGTTCACGCGGAGTTGCTGACTCAGTGTGCTCGAAGCCGTGTAGAAGTGCGGGATTCGGGGAACCTTCTGGTCTCCCGCTACGTTTCTGCTACGTGCACAGTGACATCGCGGTGACAGGGTGTGGCGACAGGCGGGGTGCGGCTACCATGACCGGCACGAGGGCGGGCGGCGTAACGGAGTCGTCCCCTGGGGCGGAGCCCGGTGCACTGCCGGGGCGAGGAGGGCGGGCCATGGTGCAGAAGGCCAAGATCCTCCTGGTCGATGACCGGCCGGAGAATCTGCTGGCGCTGGAGGCGATCCTCTCTGCGCTCGATCAGACCCTGGTGCGGGCATCGTCCGGGGAGGAAGCGCTCAAAGCACTGCTGACGGACGACTTCGCGGTCATTCTGCTGGACGTCCAGATGCCGGGAATGGACGGTTTCGAAACCGCGGCGCACATCAAGCGCCGAGAACGGACCCGCGACATCCCGATCATCTTCCTCACCGCGATCAATCACGGCCCGCATCACACCTTCCGCGGCTATGCGGCGGGAGCGGTGGACTACATCTCCAAGCCGTTCGACCCGTGGGTGCTGCGGGCGAAGGTCTCGGTGTTCGTCGAGCTCTACATGAAGAACTGCCAGCTGCGTGAGCAGGCGGCGCTGCTGCGGCTCCAGTTGGAGGGCGGCGGCAAGGCCTCGGGTGCCGACCAGAAGGAGCCGGCGGGGCTGCTGGCCGAGCTGTCGGCGCGGCTGGCTGCGGTCGAGGAGCAGGCCGAGGCGCTGTCCAAGCAGCTTGACGACGACTCGGCGGATGCGGCCGCGGTGGCCACGGCGGCTCATCTCGAACGCAAACTCACGGGGTTGCGGCGGGCGCTCGACGCGCTGGAGCCGGGCACCGGGAGTGCGTCGTCGGTTCCCTCGCAGAACTGACGTCGCGGTGGCGCGTGTTGACGCGCGCACGTATCCGGGCCGTCCGGCGCGTGACCGGCTCGTGAACCGGCGTCAGTTCACCGCCCCCGCAAGGGCGACACGAACGGGTGAAGCAGTGGGCACACGTGTCCGCTGTCTTCTCCACCGGTAACCTCACACCCATGGCCTCACGTCCCTCCGCAGCCAAGAAGCCGCCCGCAAAGAAGGCGGCCGCTTCGGCGAAGGCTCCGGCGAAGAAGGCCGCCGCCAAGAAAGCCCCCGCGAAGAAGGCGCCGGCAAAGAAGGGCGGGGCGAAGAAAGTCGCGCCCGCGCCCAAGCCGGCGCCCAATCCCACCGGGGGCATCTACCGCCTCGTACGCGCCGTCTGGCTCGGGCTCGCACACGCGGTCGGCGCGGTCTTCCGCGGCATAGGGCAGGGCGCGAAGAACCTCGACCCCGCCCATCGCAAGGACGGCATCGCGCTGTTGCTCCTCGGGCTCGCGCTGATCGTCGCCGCCGGCACCTGGTCCAACCTGCGCGGCCCCGTCGGCGACCTCGTCGAGATCATCGTGACCGGCGCCTTCGGCCGGCTCGACCTGCTGGTGCCGATACTGCTCGCGGTCATCGCCGTACGGTTCATCCGGCACCCCGAGCAGCCCGAGGCCAACGGCCGAATCGTCATCGGCCTGTCCGCGCTCGTCATCGGCGTACTCGGCCAGGTCCACGTCGCCGTCGGCTCGCCCGCCCGCAGCGACGGCATGCAGGCCATAAGGGACGCCGGCGGGCTGATCGGCTGGGGCGCGGCGACTCCGCTGACGTACACCATGGGCGAGGTCCTCGCCGTACCGCTGCTCGTGCTGCTCACGATCTTCGGTCTGCTGGTCGTCACGGCCACCCCGGTCAACGCCATCCCGCAGCGGCTGCGACTGCTCGGTGTGAAGCTCGGGATCCTGCCCGACCCCGCAGAGGACGACGAGTACACCGACGACGAGCGCTACGACGACCAGTGGCGCGAATCGCTGCCCGCGGCGCGTGGTCGCAAGCGCCGTCCGGCCCCCGAGGCGTACGACCCCGACAGCGCCGAGCAGGAGGCCCTCTCGCGGCGTCGCGGCCGTCCGAGGCGCTCCGCGGTGCCGCAGCCCGAGATGGAACGTCCCATGGACGCTGTGGACGTCGCCGCGGCCGCCGCTGCCGCGCTCGACGGCGCCGTCCTGCACGGGATGCCGCCCTCGCCGATCGTCGCCGACCTCACCCAGGGCGTGAGCGTGGGCGACCGCGCGGAGACCACCCCGGTGCCGACGCCGGTCCCGGCTGCGCGGCCCAAGCAGGAGAAGCTCCCCAAGTCCGAGGTGACGAACCTCAGCAAGGCCGAGGTTCCGGACCTCACCAAGGCCGCACCCGAGCAGATGCGCGACCTGCCCTCGCGCGCCGAACAGCTCCAGCTGTCCGGCGACATCACGTACTCGCTCCCGTCGCTCGACCTGCTCGAGCGCGGCGGCCCCGGCAAGTCGCGCAGCGCCGCCAACGACGCCATCGTCGAGTCGCTCACCACCGTCTTCACCGAGTTCAAGGTCGACGCCCGCGTCACCGGCTTCACGCGCGGGCCGACGGTCACGCGCTACGAGGTCGAGCTCGGGCCGGCCGTGAAGGTCGAGCGGATCACCGCGCTGACGAAGAACATCGCGTACGCGGTCGCCAGCCCGGACGTGCGGATCATCAGCCCGATCCCCGGCAAGTCCGCGGTCGGCATCGAGATCCCCAACACCGACCGCGAGATGGTCAACCTCGGTGACGTGCTGCGCCTCGCGGCCGCCGCCGAGGACGACCACCCGATGCTGGTCGCGCTCGGCAAGGACGTCGAGGGCGGCTACGTGATGGCCAATATCGCGAAAATGCCGCATGTGCTGGTCGCCGGTGCGACCGGTTCCGGTAAGTCGTCCTGCATTAACTGCTTGATCACTTCGGTGATGATGCGGGCGACCCCGGAGGACGTCCGCATGGTCCTGGTCGACCCCAAGCGCGTCGAGCTGACCGCGTACGAGGGCATCCCGCACCTGATCACGCCGATCATCACCAACCCGAAGCGGGCCGCCGAGGCGCTCCAGTGGGTCGTACGGGAGATGGACCTCCGGTACGACGACCTGGCTGCGTACGGCTACCGGCACATCGACGACTTCAACGAAGCCGTTCGCAACGGCAAGGTGAAATCGCCCGAGGGCAGTGAGCGCGAGCTTCAGCCGTACCCGTACCTGCTGGTCATCGTGGATGAGCTCGCCGACCTGATGATGGTCGCGCCGCGCGACGTCGAGGACGCGATCGTGCGGATCACGCAGCTCGCGCGCGCGGCCGGCATCCACCTGGTGCTCGCCACGCAGCGGCCGTCGGTCGACGTCGTCACCGGTCTCATCAAGGCGAACGTCCCCTCACGGCTCGCATTCGCCACGTCCTCGCTCGCGGACTCGCGCGTCATCCTCGATCAGCCCGGCGCGGAGAAGCTGATCGGCAAGGGCGACGGGCTGTTCCTGCCGATGGGTGCCAACAAGCCCACACGTATGCAGGGCGCGTTCGTGACCGAGGAAGAGGTCGCGGTCGTCGTCCAGCACTGCAAGGACCAGATGGCTCCGGTCTTCCGGGACGACGTCGTCGTGGGGACGAAGCAGAAGAAGGAGATCGACGAGGACATCGGTGACGACCTCGATCTGCTGTGCCAGGCGGCCGAGCTCGTGGTCTCCACGCAGTTCGGTTCGACGTCGATGCTCCAGCGCAAGCTGCGGGTCGGTTTCGCCAAGGCGGGGCGGCTGATGGACCTCATGGAGTCCCGCAACATCGTCGGACCGAGCGAGGGCTCCAAGGCTCGTGACGTTCTTGTGAAACCTGATGAGCTGGACGGAGTGCTCGCCCTGATCCGCGGGGAGGCTTAAAAGAGTCCGGGGCGGAAAAGCGACACAGTGATGGCCTACGACGGGTGGGTGATGAGTCGATGTCCGATCGTGACTCACCCGTAAGGGATCATTGAGCAACCGTTCCCCTTCGGCGTACGTCAAGTTGAGGGAAGCGCGACAATCTCGTACTCCCACCATCGGCGTGTCCGGCCATTCCGATGGCGTACAAAGTCCTACCGCCCGGTTGCCCCACCCTTTCGTACTCCCCCTAGACTGAACCTGCAGCACAGGTGGCTTAAACGCTCGAAAGGCGCCCCCGTGTCCATCGGCAACTCCCCTGAAGACGAGCGTCCGTTCGAAGACGTGTCCGAGGAAGCCCGCCCCTCGATCGGCCGTGCCCTCCAGCAGGCCCGTATCGATGCCGGGCTGACTGTCGACGACGTCACCAACGCCACCCGGGTCCGTATCGCCATCGTGCATGCCATCGAAGCGGACAACTTCGCCGCCTGCGGCGGTGACGTGTACGCCCGTGGCCACATCCGGACCCTGGCCAAAGCCGTCCACCTCGATCCTGCCCCGCTGCTCGCCCAGTACGACGACTCGCACGGCGGACGACCGGCGCCGACCCCGGCTGCCCCCCTGTTCGAGGCGGAGCGCATCCGCCCCGAGCGGCGCGGGCCCAACTGGACCGCGGCCATGGTCGCCGCGATCGTCGCCGTGATCGGGTTCGTCGGGTTCACCGCGTTCAAGGGCGAGGACGAGGGTGGCAAGTCGGCGGTCGCCGAAGGCGGCTCGACGCCGACGGCGGACAAGACCACAGCCACGCCGAAGACCGACAAGCCCAAGGACCCGAAGCCGTCGGACAGCGCCATCGCCGCCGTCCCCCAGGACAAGGTGACCGTCCAGGTCAGCGCCGCCGACGGAAGGAGCTGGGTCGCCATCAAGGACCACAACGGCCGGCTCCTCTTCGACGGCCTCCTCAAGCAGGGCGACTCCAAGACGTTCCAGGACAGTGAGAAGATCAACCTCGTCCTCGGTGACGCCGGCGCGATCGACCTCTACGTCAACGGCAAGAAGATCGAGGACGACTGGCAGCCGGGCGCCGTGGAGCGCCTCACGTACACGAAGGGCGACCCGCAGGCCGGATAAGTCTGGCTCAAGGGTTTGGTTGTGGACGGGGTTGGCCAAGATCGGCCAACCCCGTCGACGTGGGCTGTCAGTGAGACAAAGTAGTCTTGAGCCCATGCCTGAACGCCGTACCGTCGCACTCGTCACTCTTGGCTGCGCCCGTAACGAGGTGGACTCGGAGGAGCTCGCAGGCCGCTTGGAGGCGGACGGCTGGGACCTCGTGGAGGACGCCGGGGACGCGGATGTCGCCGTCGTCAACACGTGTGGCTTCGTCGACGCCGCCAAGAAGGACTCCGTCGACGCCCTCCTGGAGGCCAACGACCTCAAGGGGCATGGGAGAACCCAGGCCGTCGTGGCGGTGGGCTGTATGGCCGAGCGGTACGGCAAGGAGCTCGCCGAGGCCCTCCCCGAGGCCGACGGCGTGCTCGGCTTCGACGACTACTCCAACATCTCGGACCGCCTGCAGACCATCCTGAACGGCGGCATCCACGCCGCACACACCCCGCGCGACCGCCGCAAGCTGTTGCCGATCAGCCCGGCCGAGCGGCAGGAGTCCGCAGCCGACGTCGCGCTCCCCGGGCACGCGCCCGTCGACCTCCCGGACGGGCTCGCCCCGGCCTCCGGTCCCCGCGCGCCCCTGCGCCGCCGCCTCGACGGCGCCCCGGTCGCCTCGGTGAAGCTCGCCTCCGGCTGCGACCGGCGCTGCTCCTTCTGCGCCATCCCGTCCTTCCGCGGCTCCTTCATCTCCCGCCGCCCCAGCGACGTGCTGAACGAGACCCGGTGGCTGGCCGAACAGGGTGTGAAGGAGATCATGCTGGTCTCCGAGAACAACACCTCGTACGGCAAGGACCTGGGCGACATCCGCCTGCTGGAGTCCCTCCTGCCGGAGCTCGCCGAGGTCGACGGCATCGAGCGTGTCCGCGTCAGCTACCTCCAGCCGGCCGAGATGCGGCCCGGCCTCATCGACGTGCTGACCTC
Source organism: Streptomyces sp. NBC_00299 (assembly GCF_036173045.1). Taxonomy (GTDB): domain Bacteria; phylum Actinomycetota; class Actinomycetes; order Streptomycetales; family Streptomycetaceae; genus Streptomyces; species Streptomyces machairae. The sequence goes on along the minus strand of NZ_CP108039.1, from coordinate 2,628,170 downwards.
GACGCCGAAGATCGCCCCGTACTTCGACCTGTCCTTCCAGCACTCCGCTCCCGACGTACTGCGCTCGATGCGCCGCTTCGGGGACACCGACCGCTTCCTGGAGTTGCTCGACACCATCCGCGGCAAGGCACCGCAGGCCGGTGTGCGCTCCAACTTCATCGTCGGCTTCCCCGGCGAGACCGAGGCCGACCTCGCCGAGCTGGAGCGCTTCCTGAACGGCGCGCGTCTGGACGCCATCGGCGTCTTCGGCTACTCCGACGAGGACGGCACCGAGGCCGCCACCTACGAGAACAAGCTCGACGAGGACGTCGTCGCCGAGCGGCTGGCACGTGTCTCCCGGCTCGCGGAGGAACTCGTCTCGCAGCGGGCCGAGGAGCGCCTCGGGGAGACGCTGCACGTGCTCGTCGAGTCGGTCGACGCCGAGGACGCGGAGGGTGCGTACGGCCGTGCGGCCCATCAGGCACCGGAGACGGACGGCCAGGTGCTGCTCACGAGCGGCGAGGGACTGAGCATCGGTCGTATGGTCGAGGCGAAGGTGGTCGGTACGGAAGGTGTCGACCTCGTGGCCGAGCCGCTGCAGGGCACGCTCGCGTGTAGTGAGGAGGCTGGCAGATGACCGGAGTTCCGGCGTCCGCCGCGGGTGGCTCCTCCCCGGCGGGTGCGGCAGGCAGAGCGAGTGCGGTGGGTTCGTCCAAGGCCGGGGGCCCGAAGGCGGGCGGTTCGAAGGCGACCGGTTCGAAGGCGGCCGGCGGCTCGATGACGGGCGGCGCCGAAGGGGGCGTCCCCGGCGGTACGAAGCCCGCGCGCGGCGGGAAGATCGCGGCCGCGGCCGTCAATCAGGCAAGCGTCTGGAACGTCGCCAACCTCCTGACCATGCTCCGGCTGGTCCTCGTGCCCGCGTTCGTGGCGCTGATGCTGGCCGACGGCGGATACGACCCGGCGTGGCGCTCGCTGGCCTGGGCGGCCTTCGCCATCGCCATGATCACCGACCTCTTCGACGGTCACCTGGCGCGCGCGTACAACCTCGTCACCGACTTCGGGAAGATCGCCGATCCCATCGCCGACAAGGCGATCATGGGGGCGGCGCTGATCTGTCTGTCCGCGCTCGGCGATCTGCCGTGGTGGGTGACGGGCATCATCCTCGGCCGGGAACTCGGGATCACGCTGCTTCGTTTCATCGTCATCCGGTACGGCGTGATTCCGGCGAGCCGCGGCGGCAAGCTCAAGACCCTGACGCAGGGCGTGGCTGTCGGGATGTACATCCTGGCGCTGACGGGGTGGCTGGCCACCCTGCGGTGGTGGGTGATGGCCGCGGCGGTCATCCTGACCGTGGTGACCGGGCTCGACTATGTGAGACAAGCCATTGTGCTGCGCAGGCAAGGAATCGCAGAGCGCAAGGCCGCGTTGGAGGAGACGGAAGCGTGAGGTCTCCGGCCGCCGACGTAGTGCGACTACTCACAGTGAAAGGCAAGACGCTCGCTGTCGCCGAGTCGCTGACCGGCGGACTGGTTGCGGCGGAAATCACAGCCGCCCCCGGGGCCTCCAAGGCCTTCCGGGGATCGGTCACCGCCTACGCCACCGAACTGAAGCATGAGCTGCTCGGCGTCGACGCCACTTTGCTGGCACGGCATGGAGCCGTGAATCCGCAGGTCGCGGCCCAGATGGCAGCCGGTGTGCGGAAGGCGCTGGGAGCCGACTGGGGCATTGCCACGACCGGCGTAGCGGGACCCGAGGAGCAGGACGGACAGCCCGTGGGGACCGTCTTCGTCGCCGTGGACGGACCCGCCGACCACGGTTCCGGTTCCGCCGGTGGCGGAAAAGTGGAGGCACTGCGGTTGAACGGCGACCGCGCGGAAATTCGTATGGAGAGTGTACGGAGCGTACTCGCGCTCCTCCTGAAGGAGCTTGCGAGCGAACACAGTGGGAATGAGCGGGCACAGGATACGGAACAGAACGGGGGGTTTTGATGTTTGCAGCCCTGAGTGAACACGACATCGCTCCCCGCACGGCCGCGGCGCAAGGCGGTACGGTGGGGCGTGAAGGATGCGGCTACGCGGTCCGAGGAGGGAGCCACCGATGATTCTGCTCCGTCGCCTGCTGGGTGACGTGCTGCGTCGGCAGCGCCAGCGCCAGGGCCGTACTCTGCGCGAAGTCTCCTCGTCCGCCCGAGTCTCGCTCGGCTATCTCTCCGAGGTGGAGCGGGGGCAGAAGGAGGCTTCCTCCGAGCTGCTTTCCGCGATCTGCGACGCGCTTGACGTACGGATGTCCGAGCTCATGCGGGAAGTGAGCGACGAGCTCGCCCTCGCCGAGCTGGCCCAGTCTGCTGCGGCCACCCCGAGCGAACCTGTACCCAGGTCGGTCCGCCCGATGCTGGGTTCCGTGTCGGTGGCCGGTGTGCCACCGGAACGGGTGACCATCAAGGCGCCTTCCGAGGCGGTCGACGTGGTCGCCGCCTGACAGTGATCGTCGCGCGCGTGGTTTGACCGTGCGCTGAGATGTGTGTGGGGGCCCCGGCCGGGCCTTCTCCAGGGAGATCTGGGGGAGTGCGGTCGGGGTTTCGTGCTGTCTGGGGGACTTTTGTGCTGCGCGGCGGCACCTGGCACGGCCTCGTGGCGCCTTGCGGCGTCCGTTTGCCGGTGTGGGGCCCGGCGGTCATGGTGGAGGGTGTGATCGGCGCATGACGCGCTGTGATGACGTTGGCCCGCGCTGCATCCGTGTGCCGCCGGTGCGCCCTCCCGGCGGGTGAACGGGCGGCCTAGCCTCGGGCTGGAGGTGAGCGGATGGCACGGCCGATAGCGCGCTGGGGGGTGACCCTCGGGTTCGGGGCGCTGTGGTGGTGGGCCGTGCTGCGGCTCGCCCTGGCGCCCGGCGCGGGGGTGCTGGAGGGCGCCGTCGCCGCGGGAGGGTGGGGGCTGAGTCTGTTGCCGGTGCACTGTGTGCCGAAGGGGCGAGCCGCGGGAGCCGTCGACTCACGGCGGTGGGCTCAGGCCTGGCAGGCGGGGCGGGTTACCACGGCATCGCCGCACCACCGTTCGGACGCAGGATCTGCCCCGTAGTGAAGGACGAGGCGTCGGACGCCAGGTGCAGCACCGCGTGCGCGATGTCCTCCGCTTCACCGACCCGACCCAGCGGCGACATACGGGCCATGAGTGCCTCGGTGTGTGTCTGGGCCGCGCCGTCGTGGCGGTCGGTCATGGGGGTGCGGATCCAGCCCGGGGCGACCGCGTTGACGCGGATGCCGTGCGGGCCCATCTCCGTCGCCAGTGTCTTGGTCAGCTGCACGACGGCCGCCTTGGCTGCCCCGTAGCAGAGCAGGCCCGGGCCGCCGGTGTCCACGGCGCCGGAGGCCATGGTGACGATGCTGCCTCTGATGTCTTGGGCGCGCATCGCGCGGGCCGCCTCCTGGCAGGCGTACAGCACTCCCTTGAAGTTGACGTTCAGTACCCGGTCGAGGTCCTCGTCGCGGGTCTCCAGGACCGGGCTGCTGTGCATGATCCCGGCGACCGCGGCCATCACGTCGAGTCGGTCGCAGGACGCGACGGCCTGACGGAGCTGCTCGCGGTCGGTCACGTCGAGGTGATGGGTGTGGGCGGCGCCGCCGTTCGTTTTGATCAGGGTCGCCGTGTCGTGGAGGCCCTGTGCGTCGCGGTCGGCGCAGTGCACGGTTGCGCCGGCCTCGGCGAGGAGGGCGGCCGAGGCACGGCCGATGCCGCTGGCGGCGCCGGTGACGAATGCGGTGCGTCCGGTGAGGTCGTACGCCTTGACGGCCATGAAAGGACGGTACGAGGAGTTCTGACGGGTCGTCAATTAGTGGTACGAGGTGGAGTGCTGCCCCGCTCCGGCGAGCGGGGCCCTCGGGCGGTGCGTGGAGCCCTGCGCGAAGCGGTTGCGCTCGGGGCCGGGCCCGCCTGGCAGTTCGGGCACCAGTAGGTGGGGCGCTCGCGGGAACCGTCGCCCTGGTCGGCCGCGCGGATGGCGGTGCCGCAGCGCAGACAGGGACGCTTCGCACGGCCGTACACGAAGAGGTCCTGGCCGCGGCGGCCCGTCGTACTGCGGATCGGGCGGTCGCGGTTGGCTTCCAGGAGTTTCTTGGCGAGTACGGGCAGTTGCGCTGCGTGCTCGACCGGGAGTGCGCCGACGGGGAGCCAGGGGGTGACTCGGAGCAGGAAGCAGAGCTCGCTCTTGTAGACATTGCCGATGCCGGCGAGGTTGCGCTGGTCCAGCAGGGCCTCGCCGAGCGGGCGGGCGGGGTCGGCCAGGAGGTTGGCGAGGGCGCGGTCAGGTGCCCAGTCCGGGCCCAGGAGGTCGGGGCCGAGGTGGCCCACTGCGCGGTGTTCCTCGGTGGTGCGCAGGAGGTCGAGGACGGGGAGGCGGTACCCGACGGCTGTGCGGCCGGGGCGGGCGTCGGCGGCGGCGAGGACCACACGGATCTGGTGGGCGGGGCCGCCCGTCCAGCGCTCCTGGTCGGCGAACACCTTCCAGGAACCTTCCATCCCGAGGTGCGTGTGGACCGTCAGGCCGCCCTCGATGCGGGTGAGGAGGTGTTTGCCTCGCGGCGTGACGTCCAGGACGGTGCGGCCCGTGAGGTCGACCGTGGCGTACCTCGGTACCCGGAAGTCGCTGACGGTCAGCATCTCGCCCGCGAGGGCCGTGTGCAGCCGCTTCGCTGTCTGCCAGACCGTGTCTCCTTCGGGCATGGGTCAAGGGTGGCATGGGGGGCGGGGTGTGGGGTGCGGCTGTGTGGGGTGGGGGTGTGGGGTGGGTCGGATCGCAGGGTCGGTGGGGCTCGTGGGGGAGGCTGGGGCTCGGGCTGGTGGTACGGGCGTGAGCTGGTCGTACGGGCTCGGGTTGGGCCGGGTTACGGGCTTGGGTACGGCCGGGTTGAGCGGCCGGGCTGCCTCGTCTGATAGCTCGGGTCAGGCGCGTAGGCGTAGGCCTCGGGGTGTTGCGATGAAGCCCGCGCCTTCCAGGAGAGTGCCTATGGGGGACGTCAGGGCCGCGGCGCCGTTCACGCGCTCCACCGTGACGGTGCCGAGGGAGCCCGCGCGGGCGGCTGCGGCGAGGGCCTCTGCTGCCGTGTGCAGGCGGGGGTCGTCGGTGGGCTCGGTGTCCGGGGCCGAGGGCCAGGCCAGCAGGGTCTTGCCGCCGCGCTCCATGTAGAGGGTCAGCTCGCCGTCGACGAGTACGACGAGGGAGCCCGCCTTGCGGCCCGGCTTGTGTCCGGCGCCGGTCGGGGGCTCGGGCCAGGCGAGGGCGGCGCCGTACGCGTTGGCCGGGTCGGCGGCGGCGAGGACGACGGCCCGGGTGTCGGCGGCGGGGCGGGAGTGGCGGGCACCGGAGCCTGGGCGGCCGGGGCCGGGGCCGGGGCCTGGGCCGAATCGGGGGCCGCCGTTGCGCCACGCGGGGCCCTGTGGGGTGCGTCGGTCGCCCGGGGAGGCGAGATCGCGGGGCGAGACGTAGTCGCCCGGACCGAGGTGGGCGTCCAGGAAGTCGTGGTCGAGGTCGGGGATGTCGTACGCGGGCGTGCCGTCGGGGTTGTCCCACGCGGCGTTGTCCCACGCTGGGGTGTTGCCCTGGTCGGCGCCGGGAGTGCCGAAGCCGTCGAGGGGGCCGTGCGTGTCAGGTCCGCCGTAGCCGATGGGGGCGCCGTCGCTGTCGGGAGTGCTGGGGCCGGGCAGGGCTTCGCCGCGTTCGCGGGCGTTGGCGACGGCGCGCAGGCGGTCCACCGCGCCGTCCATGGCGAACTGCGCGGCGCCGAGTCCCTCGACCACATAGCCGCGACGCGCCTGTCCGCTCTCCTCGAAGGCGGACAGGATGCGGTACATCGCCGAGAAGCCGCCCTCGACGCCCTCGGCGGCGACCGCTCCCCGGGTCACCACGCCGTGCCGGTCGAGGAGCGCGCGGGCCAGGGCATGGGCCCGCACTGTGGGGTCCGGCTCGTGGGCCGGGAGCAGGGACCAGCGGCCGGCGGCGGTTGGGGGGCCGGTGCGGGACGGGGGGCGGGCGGAGGACGTGAGCGAGCCGTAGCGCCCGCGTGGGACGGTGCGCTTGGCGCGGTGGGCCGTGGAGCCCGCGGTGCGGCCCGAGCCCAGCAGGGAGCGCATGGGTGCGAGCGTGTCGTTCGTGAGGCGGCCGGACCAGGCCAGCTCCCAGAGGACGTCGGCGAGTTGGGGGTCGGTGACGTCGGGGTGCGTGGTGGCGCGGACCTGGTCGGTGATCTGGCGGAAGAACAGGCCGTAGCCGCCGGACAGGGCGTCCAGGACGGACTGGTGCAGTGCCGTCAGCTCCAGGGGGTGGGGCTGCGCCAGGAGCAGGGGGGCCGCGTCCGCCATGTAGAGGGACACCCACCCGTCCTTGCCGGGCAGTGAGCCCGCTCCGGCCCAGACGACCTCGCCGGCGGCGGTGAGTTCGTCGAGCATCGCGGGGGTGTAGTTCGCGACGCGGGACGGCAGGACGAGTTTCTCCAGGGCGGACGCGGGCACGGACGCGCCCTGCAACTGCTCGATGGCGCGGACCAGTCCATCGATGCCGCGCAGCCCATGGCCCTTGCCGATGTGCTGCCACTGCGGCAGGAACTGCGCGAGCGCGGCCGGTGGCACCGGCTCCAGCTCATGACGCAGGGCAGCGAGGGAGCGGCGGCGCAGGCGACGCAGGACCGTGGCGTCGCACCACTCCTGGCCGATGCCGGCCGGGTGGAACTCGCCTTGTACGACCCGTCCGCTCGCCGCCAGCCGCTGGAGGGCGCCGTCGGTGATCGCGGCGCCCAGGCCGAAGCGGGCCGCCGCTGTGGCCGACGTGAACGGGCCGTGGGTGCGGGCATAGCGCGCGAGGAGGTCGCCGAGCGGGTCCTTGACCGGTTCGGTGAAGGCCTCGGGGACGCCGACCGGCAGTGCCGTGCCGAGCGCGTCGCGCAGGCGGCCCGAGTCCTCGATCGCCGCCCAGTGGTCCGTGCCGGCGATGCGGACCTTGATGGCGCGGCGGGCGCCGGCCAACTCCTGGGCCCACTGCGGCTCGGCGCCGCGCTCGACCAGCTCGGCGTCCGTGAGCGGGCCGAGGAGGCGAAGGACGTCCGCGACGCCTTCGACGTCCTTGACGCGGCGGTCCTCGGTGAGCCACTGGAGCTCTTGCTCCAGCTCGGTCAGCACCTCGGCGTCGAGCAGTTCCCGCAGCTCCGCCTGGCCCAGCAGCTCGGCCAGCAGACGCGAGTCCAGCGACAGGGCGGCGGCGCGGCGCTCGGCGAGCGGGGAGTCTCCCTCGTACAGGAACTGGGCGACATACCCGAAGAGGAGGGAGCGCGCGAACGGGGACGGCTCGGGGGTGGTGACCTCGACGAGGCGTACCTTGCGGGCCTCGAGGTCGCCCATCAGCTCGGTCAGGCCGGGAACGTCGAAGACGTCCTGGAGGCATTCGCGGACCGCCTCCAGCACGATCGGGAACGAGCCGAACTCGCCGGCGACCTGAAGCAGTTGGGCGGCGCGCTGGCGCTGTTGCCACAGCGGGGTGCGCTTGCCGGGGTTGCGGCGCGGCAGCAGCAGCGCGCGGGCGGCGCACTCGCGGAAGCGGGACGCGAACAGGGCCGAGCCGCCTACCTGGTCGGTGACGATCTGGTCGACGTCGCCCTTGTCGAAGACGACGTCCGCCGCGCCGACGGGCGCCTGGTCGGCGTCGTACTCCGTGCCTGCCTTTCGCGGCTCCTGGTCGAGCAGGTCCAGGCCCATGAGGTCGGCGTCGGGCAGGCGCAGCACGATGCCGTCGTCGGCGTGCATGACCTGCGCGTCCATGCCGTACCGCTCGGAGAGCTTCGCGCCCAGGGCGAGTGCCCAGGGGGCGTGGACCTGGGCGCCGAAGGGGGAGTGCACGACGACGCGCCAGTCGCCGAGTTCGTCACGGAAGCGTTCGACGACGATCGTGCGGTCGTCCGGGATGTGGCCGCAGGCCTCGCGCTGCTCGTCCAGGTAGGACAGGACGTTGTCGGCCGCCCAGGCGTCCAGGCCTGCCGTGAGGAGGCGCAGGCGGGCGTCCTCCTTGGGCAGCGAGCCGACCTCGCGCAGGAACGCGCCCACCGCACGGCCCAGTTCGAGGGGGCGGCCCAGCTGGTCGCCCTTCCAGAAGGGGAGGCGGCCCGGTACGCCCGGTGCGGGGGAGACCAGGACGCGGTCGCGGGTGATGTCCTCGATGCGCCAGGAACTGGTGCCGAGCGTGAAGACGTCCCCGACGCGGGACTCGTAGACCATCTCCTCGTCGAGCTCGCCGACCCGGCCACCGCCCTTCTTGGGGTCCGCCCCGGCGAGGAAGACACCGAACAGGCCGCGGTCCGGGATGGTGCCTCCGGAGGTGACGGCCAGGCGCTGTGCGCCAGGGCGGCCGGTGATCGTGCCGGCGACCCGGTCCCAGACCACGCGCGGGCGGAGCTCGGCGAACGCGTCCGACGGGTAGCGGCCGGCGAGCATGTCGAGGACCGCGGTGAACGCGGATTCGGGGAGCGACGCGAAGGGGGCGGCTCGGCGGACCATGGTGAGGAGGTCGTCGACCTGCCAGGTGTCCATCGCCGTCATGGCGACGAGTTGCTGGGCGAGGACATCCAGGGGATTGGCCGGGACCTTCAGGGACTCGATGGACCCGGTGCGCATCCTCTCGGTGACCACGGCTGCCTGGACGAGGTCGCCGCGGTACTTCGGGAAGACCACGCCGGTGGAGACGGCGCCCACCTGGTGACCTGCGCGGCCCACGCGCTGGAGGCCTGAGGCCACGGAGGGCGGTGACTCGACCTGGACGACGAGGTCGACGGCGCCCATGTCGATGCCCAGTTCGAGGCTGGAAGTGGCCACGACGGCGGGAAGGCGGCCTGCTTTGAGGTCCTCCTCGACCAGGGCGCGCTGCTCCTTGGAGACCGAGCCGTGGTGGGCACGGGCGATGACCGGGGGCGCGCCCTGGGCTGCGCCCGAGCCGCCCATGAGCTCGGCCGGGGCGTGGTGCTCGTCCAGGGGTTCGCCGGTGGCCCGCTCGTAGGCGATCTCGTTGAGGCGGTTGCACAGGCGCTCCGCCAGGCGGCGGGAGTTGGCGAAGACGATGGTGGAGCGGTGCGCCTGGACCAGGTCGGTGATCCGCTCCTCCACGTGGGGCCAGATCGAGGGGCGTTCCGCGCCTTCGGAGCCCTCGGCGACCGGGGAGCCGCCCAGCTCGCCGAGGTCCTCGACGGGGACCACGACCGAGAGGTCGAACTCCTTGCCCGACTTCGGCTGGACGATCTCCACCTTGCGGCGGGGGGAGAGGTAGCGGGCGATCTCTTCGACCGGGCGGACGGTCGCGGAGAGGCCGATGCGGCGGGCCGGCTTCGGGAGCAGCTCGTCCAGGCGCTCCAGGGTGAGCGCCAGGTGGGCGCCGCGCTTGGTGCCCGCCACCGCATGGACCTCGTCCAGGATCACCGTCTCGATGCCGGTCAGGGCGTCGCGTGTCGCTGACGTCAGCATCAGGAAGAGGGACTCGGGGGTCGTGATGAGGATGTCCGGGGGGCGGGTCGACAGGGCTCGGCGCTCTGCGGCGGGAGTGTCGCCGGAGCGGATGCCGACCTTTACCTCGGGCTCGGGGAGGCCCAGGCGTACGGATTCCTGGCGGATGCCGGTCAGGGGGCTGCGGAGGTTGCGCTCGACGTCGACCGCCAGGGCCTTGAGGGGGGAGACGTAGAGGACTCGGCAGCGCTTCTTGGGGTCTGCCGGTGGGGGTGTGGCGGCCAGCTGGTCCAGGGCGGCGAGGAAGGCGGCCAGGGTTTTGCCGGAGCCGGTGGGGGCTACGACCAGCACGTCCGAGCCCTCGTGGATGGCCTGCCACGCGCCTGCCTGGGCTGCGGTGGGCGCGGAGAATGCGCCCGTGAACCAGCCTCGGGTGGCGGGGGAGAAGCCGGCTAGGGCTTGGTGCGGGTTGCTGACCATGCGTCCATCCTGCACCCGGGGACTGACAACGTGGCTGAGCTGGGGAAATGTGGTCGGGGCGGCGGTGCGTCCTGCCTCCGGCGGTTGGGCGTGATGCCTGCGGCGGCCTGTGCGGGTTCGGTGGGGGTGCGCGTAGCGCCTCGGTGCGTTTGTGGATCGGGGCCGTGCCGGGGGGTGTCCGTCCTCGGTCGGGCGGTTGCTGTGCCTTGAGAGGTGCTGTTTGTTGACGCCCGCCGCTGCGGGCGGACACCCCCCGGCACGTCCCCTTGCCGCCGTACGCGGGTCCTGCGCCGCGGAGGTGCGCCGGGCGGTCGTGTCTCGCCGTCGCGGAGAATGGAGGCATGGCAGGTTCGGGTGAGCGGGCGCGGCACTGGCAGTACGCCGACTTGCCCGGTGTTGATCTGCTGCGGGCCAGGTATGTGCAGAAGACGTTTGTGCGGCATACCCATGAGAACTTCGTGATCGCCGCCATCGCCGATGGTGTGGAGGTCTTTCACTGTCGGGGTGCTGATCAGTACGCCGGGGCCGGTGCGCTTGCGTTGGTCAATCCGGAGACGCCGCATACCGGGCGGGCCGGGGTTCCTGAGGGGTGGCAGTACGGGGCCGTCTATCCGTCGCCCGAGGTGGTCGCCGAGATCGCGAGGGAGACCACTGCTATTCGGGGGACGCCGGGGTTCGTGAGGCCGGTGCTCGATGATGCGTATGCCGTGGGGCTGGTGCATCAGGTGTTGCGGGCTGCGGATGAGGGGAATGCGCTGGCCGCCGACACGTTGCTTCGGGTGGCCGTGACCAGGCTGCTGCGATTGAACGGTGGGGCGCTGCCGCAGCGGGAGGTGCGGACGGCCGGGGCTCGGGTCGCCGTACGCGCGCGTGAGGTGCTGGAGGGGCGGATGGCTGGGCCGCCCAGTCTGGAGAGGCTGGCTGTCGATCTCGGTACCGGTCCGTTTGCCTTGCTGCGGGCGTTTCGGGATCTGTACGGGATGCCGCCGCATACGTGGCTGACCGATGCGCGCGTGCGGCGGGCCCGGCGGATGCTGGATGCGGGGGTCTCGCCGGCGGAGGCGGCCGTTGCTGTGGGGTTCACCGATCAGCCGCATCTGAATCGGCACTTCAGCCGGATCGTCGGCGTTCCGCCGGGGGCCTATCAGCGGGAGCGCAAGAACGTACAAGACGTGGCTGAGTGGCTGTCCTAGCGTCGCGGGTGTGTCAGAACAGAAAGCTCTTGAAGACCTCCGTGTCGACGGAGGCAAGCCCGACAGGGTTGTTGTACGGGACGCCCTGGGCGTCGGAGTCGCCGTTGGGTTGTCCGGGTTCGCCTTTGGGGTGACGTCGGCCGGTGGTGGGCTCACGCTCTTGCAGACCTGTGCGCTCAGCCTGCTGGTGTTCACGGGGGCGTCGCAGTTCGCGCTGGTCGGGGCGCTGGCTGCCGGGGGCGGTCCGTGGACCGCGGCGGCCGGTGCGTTCTTTCTTGGCGTGCGTAATGCCTTTTATGGGCTGCGGTTGTCGCAGTTGCTGAGCCTCACGCGCGCGGTGCGGCCGTTCGCGGCGCAGTGGGTGATCGACGAGACGGCGGCAGTAGCGCTGGCGCAGCCGACTCGGCGCAGTGCGCGGATCGGGTTCGTGGTGACAGGGCTCAGTCTGTACGTGCTCTGGAACCTCACCACGCTGCTCGGTGCGCTCGGGGCGGAGGCCATGGGGGACACCGATGCCTGGGGGCTGGATGCGGCCGGACCTGCCGTCTTTCTGGCGTTGCTCGCCCCGATGCTGAAGTCCGCGACCGAGCGGGCTGTCGCCGGCCTGGCTGTGGTGCTGGGACTCGGGTTGTTGCCTGTTCTGCCTGCAGGCGTGCCCGTGCTGGTTGCCGCCCTTGCGGCGCCGGTCGTGGTGTGGGCGCAGGGGCGGCGTCGGGGAGATGTGCGGGAGGGGGAGCTGTGAACACCTGGATTGCGATCGGCGTCACCGCCCTCGGCTGCTACGGCGTCAAGCTCGTCGGGCTGCTCGTGCCGGCGGGTGCTCTGGAGAGGCCTCTCGTACGGCGTCTTGCCGCCCTGTTGCCCGTCGCCCTCCTTGCTGCCCTCACGGCTCAGCAGACGTTCGGTGACGGGCAGGCGCTGGTACTGGACGCGAGGGTGGCCGGAGTCGCAGCGGCTGCTGTGGCGCTCGTCCTGCGGGCTCCGTTCCTGCTTGTCGTCGCGGCGGCCGTGCTGGTGACGGCAGGGGTGCGCGCCATGGGTGGGTGAGTTCGTCAGCCGATGTGGCGGCCGTATGCCCTGAGCGTGCGCAGTGCCTCCAGCGTCACCATGGGGCGGGCCTCGGAGGCGATGCTGGGCGCCCACTGACGCCGGCGGACCGGCCAGCCGCCGTCCTCCTGCTGCTCGCCGGCGAGGTGGTCGAGGGAGCGGCTCATCTCGTCGTCGGTGAACCACGCGCGCGCGAAGGAGCGCGGTGTCCGCGCGTAGTCGTGCGGGAAGTGGTGCTCGCCGGGGGCGTGGTCGGGGGAGGGCGGGTACGCGTCGAGACTGTCCGGCTCCAGCACCACCAGGCGCTGGTCGCGCACGAGGCGGCCCAAGCGGTCGGCGGCCGCCTCCGCGCGCGGGCGGTCGGGTACGGAGTCCAGGAAGGCCACAGCAGCCTCGATCTCGTACGGATGGGACTTCTCCAGGGATTCGACCGCCTGCCAGCAGAAGTCCGTGGCCCGGAACAGCCAGGCGTGCCACACCTCGTTGCGGTGCAGCAGTCCGACGACCGGTCCAGTGGCCAGGAGCGAGCTGGGAGCGTCGTCCACGATCGGCATGAAGGGAGCCGCCGGGTAGCCGCGCTGGCTGGGATGGATCGCCGGGAGGGCGCCGTCCGGCGTGGAGACCGAGGTGAGGTAGCGGCAGACGCGATCCACGCGCTGTCCGCCGCAGCGCTCGACGGCGTCCAGGATGTGCAGGGCGTGACCGGTGTGCAGCGGCTGGCTGACCGGGCCGCGCAGATCGGGCTCCAGCGCGTGGCCGTATCCGCCGTCCTCGTTGCGATAGGCGTCCAGCGCGGTCTCCACCGGGTCGGCGGAACCGTTCAGGAAGTGGTACGCGAAGAGACGCTGCTCGAGCACGCGCGCGCTGAGCCAGACGAACTGCTCGGCGCGGAAGAGCGGGGAGTGCGTCGAGGGCGTCGGGGGGAGTGCGGAAGCTCCTGTTTCGGGCATGCGTCAGACCGTAGGACGGAAAGCGGTCTCGACAAGTGGTCCCGGGGCAGGCCCACTCTCAGGGGCGGGATACTGGAGGCATGCGGTTGACGGTCTTCACCAGTGCGGTGAGCTGGTCGAGGCTGTGTTTGGTGAGATTGGCCAGCGACCTCTTCAGGTGCGACCACACGCCCTCGACCGGGTTGAACTCCGGAGCGTACGGCGGCAGCTGGTAGACGGTCAGCCATAATCGCGCGGCGATCAGCCGTCGCATCGTGTGGCTGACGTGCGTGTTCAAATTGTCCCAGACCAAGACAATGGTGCCGCCGAGCTGCTGGTGTGCGGCATCCAGCAGGCGGGCGTAGTCGGTTTCCGCATCGCCTGCTCGCGCGACCGACACCCGGCAAGGCTAGACGGTGTCTCGCCATGATCGTGTTACGAGTTCTATGGGGCGCTGCCCATCTCTGCAGCGAAGACCGTGGGGTCGCTGTCGAACCCCCGGATCATCTCGTGAAACTCCCACGCTCCGGCGGCATCCCGGGCGAACTCCGCGACGGTCGCGGCGGCGAATCCGGCGACCTGCGCGAACTCGTCCGTCAGCAGCTCCTTGTACTCCTCGACCACCAGCACACCGGCATTCGATATGTCACCGAAGGTCTTGGGGCCGCTGTTCTGGTGGATGGCCACGCCCACAACCACCCGTGCGAAGGAAGAGGCGAGGCGATCAAGCTCCAGCGTCATCACTTCGACATAGCCGAAGCCCTGACCGGTCTGGCTGTGCCGGCTCATGTTGATGGTGCCGTCCGGTGAGCGGCTGTCGAAGTGGACGACGTACACCGGTCGCCCGTAGGGGGCGTCCGCCGAGTAAGTGGCGGCGATGATGTCGAGATGATGAGGTGGCTGATCCCAGGGACTCGGGTCCCACTTGAGCCGCACCTCGGCCTTCCTCACTCCCTGGTTGTCGCTGCTCACCGGATTACCGCCTCTTCCGTTTCGAGAGTCATCAGGGGACGGATGGGCCCCGCATGGTCAAGTATGGTTCTCGGTCACCCTGTTGAAGCCTTGTGCGGCTGGTCCCTGCGGCTGGCCGGTGCGTTCCTCGGGGGTACTGAAGTACTGGCCTACCGGTGTCCCGTGCACGAACAGATCGGACCGCCCGGGTAATGGTGTGCAGGCCAGGGGGACAGACGCTCCGTCGAACCGCCTCGGCGGCGACGCAGTCGGATTCGAAGTGGGCGGTGAGGGTGTCGAGGATGAAGTCGGCCCTGGCCTGGCGGTCGCGGGAGAGAACGGGGTAGACCAGCAGGTCGGCGGCGCGCAGCACCGGGTCGCCGAGGTCGAGGCGCTCGGCCGGCTGGAGGGCATTGAGGGCTGCCTCTTAGGACTGGACGACGCCGCTGGGGCCGGGCTGGGCCCGACCGTCGTCAGTGGCGGCGCGTGCCTGCTTGGCGAGGTAGGCGAGTACCTCGGCCTGGCGGCCGGAGGCGATGCACAGCACCCGGCCGTCCTGTGGGTAGGACGTTGCGGCCGCCGAAGCGGGGGATCAGCGCCCGTTGCACCTGACGGGTGTCGGATCGCCCTCGGCGGAGGTGGTGGGGCCCTGCGCGACGGCGACCGCGTGCGCGTGGGACAGGCGCAGGCCGTAGCGCTCGGCGCGTTCGGCGAGGCGGCCGAGGTCGCTGCGGCTGTAGAGGAGCTCGTCGATGAACTCAGGGCGGGCGGCCTCTTCTTGGCGTACGGCCAGGCGTTGGGCGCTTTGTGACCTTCGGTGAGGGCGTCGACGACCGGCTACGGCGGCGAGCGTTCTGTCGTCCGAGCCGGGGGTGTCGGCCCAGGCCGTGTGGGCGGTGCCAGGTACGCGTTGCCCGGGACGCGCAAGCCATGGCCGGCCTTCCGCGATCCGTTCTTCCAGGGCCCGCTGGGGAAGCGATCTCGTCGCGGGTGAGGCGTCGGCCGGTACCGAAGCGTCCGTCAGGATGCGGGCGTAGCCGTCGAAATACTGCTGGGGGATGTCCCGGTCCGTCACGCCGTCCCCGGCTTCTTGACGCGCTGGTAACGGTTTCTTAGCGGTCACCGGCATGCAGGCATTGATGAACACTGCCGGAAACCGGCAATGCGCGGGCGGAATTCGGTGGGGCAGTATGGCTCGCAGGGGCCACGGCCGTTGGTTCCATTGCCCGACACCGGCAGGTGTCCGCACTGGGGCCGCAGGAGCCGTGCGTCGCCGGACCGGCTGGCGTCGGCGCGGGTGTGCGTGCCGAGGGTGGAAAGGGGGGCGGGGAGATGCGGACATTTCTGGCAGCGGCCACGGGCCTGCCCACGATCCTGCTGACCACTGCCCTCGTCGTGGTCGTCTGCTTCTGGCTCCTCGCCGCCGTGGGCGTCGCAGACGCCGACAGCTTCGACACGGACGTGGACCTACGGGCGTGGCGCATGAGCGGGGTACCTGTGACGGTCGCCCTCTCGCTGCTGACGGTGCTCGCCTGGTCCCTGAGTGTCGGAGCGGCGGTTCTTCTGGCCGTGTTCGTGCGCGCAGGACTGGTCGCCGGGGTGCTGCGCCTGGTCGTGCCCGTGGGGGCGCTGATCGTCGCCTGGGCCGCGACCTGCTTGATCGTGCGGCCGTTGCACCGCCTCTACCCGGATGAACCGGGACTGTCCGTGCTGAGCGAGGCTCGCGCGGGCGCCACTGCCGCGCTGCCGCATGCCCGCAGCCGTGATGCCGACGGAGGCGTGGCGCGCGACGCCGCGCTCCATTCGCGGAACCGCGCCGCCTGAGCGGCGCTGGCGCGGGATTTCGCCTCCGGCCTCTCCATCTTCTCGCTCAATCCCTTTATGCCTGAAGGACGTATGCCATGGTTGCCATGATCGTGGGCATCGGCGTGCTCGTCGCCGTCTGCCTGCTCGTCGTACTCGTCGTCGCCCGCTTGTTCCGCAAGGTCGAGCAGGGCAAGGCGCTGATCGTCTCCAAGATGCGCAAGGTCGACGTGACCTTCACCGGACAGGTCGTGCTGCCGGTGCTGCACAAAGCCGAGGTGATGGACATCTCGGTGAAGACCATAGAGATCACGCGGGCCGGCAAGGAGGGCCTGATCTGCCGGGACAACATCCGCGCGGACATCCGGATCTCGTTCTTCGTCAAGGTCAACAAGACCGTCGAGGACGTCATCAAGGTCGCCCAGGCCGTCGGTACGGCGCGGGCGAGTGACCGGAACACGCTGCAGGAGCTGTTCCACGCGAAGTTCTCCGAGGCGCTGAAGACGGTCGGCAAGCAGCTGGACTTCACCGACCTGTACACCAAGCGCGAGGAGCTGCGGTACCGGATCATCGAGGTCATCGGCGTCGACCTCAACGGTTACCACCTGGAGGACGCGGCGATCGACTATCTGGAGCAGACGCCGCTGACCCAGCTCGACCCGGCCAACGTCCTTGACGCCCAGGGCATCCGGAAGATCACCGAGCTGACGGCCGTGGAGCACGTGCGCACCAACGAGGCCCAGCGCACCGAGGAGAAGGAGATCACCCGGCAGAACGTCGACGCCCGCGAGGCGATCCTGGAGCTGGAGCGCCGTCAGGCCGACGCCGAGATCAAGCAGCGTCGGGAGATCGACACCGTACGGGCCCGGGAAGAGGCCGAGACCGCGCGGGTGGTCGAGGAGGAGCGGCTGCGGGCGCAGTCCGCGTTCCTGAAGACCGAGGAACAACTCGGGGTGCAGCGCGAGAACCAGGCCCGCGAGGTCGCCGTCGCGCAGAAGAACCGCGAGCGGGTCATCGCCATCGAGAACGAGCGCATCGAGAAGGACCGCCTCCTCGAAGTCATCGCCCGCGACCGGGAGACCCAGCTGACCCGGATCGCCGCCGACAAGGAGGTCGAAGGGGAGAAGCGGGAGATCGCCGAGGTCGTCCGCGAGCGGGTGGCCGTGGACCGTACGGTCGCCGAGCAGGAGGAGGCCATCAAGAAGCTGCGCGCCGTGGAGGAGGCCGAACGCGGCCGGCAGGCCGTGATCATCGCGGCCGAGGCCGAGGCGCAGGAGCAGCTGGTCAAGGACATCAAGGCCGCGGAGGCCGCAGAGCAGGCCGCCGTGCACCGCGCCGCCGAGGAACTCACCCTGGCCGAGGCCCGGTTGAAGAGCGCCGACCTCGACGCCCAGGCCAAGCTGCGGCTCGCCGAGGGCATCCAGGCCGAGTCCGCCGCCGAGGGCCTGGCCGCCGTCCAGGTCCGCGACAAGGAGGCCGAGGTCATCGAGAAGGCCGGCCGTGCGGAGGCCGAGGCGACTCAGGCCCGGCTGCGTGCCGAAGCCGACGGCGCGCGGGCCAAGGCGCTGGCAGAGGCGGAGGGCATCAGCGGGAAGCTGAAGGCCGAGGCGGCCGGCCTGACCGAGAAGGCGGCCGCGATGGCGGCCCTGGACGACGCCTCCCGCGGTCACGAGGAGTACCGGCTGCGTCTGGAGGCCGAGAAGGACATCCGGCTCGCCGGGCTGGACGTGCAGCGGCAGGTCGCCGAGGCGCAGGCCACGGTGCTCGCCACCGGGCTGGAGAACGCCGACATCAACATCGTCGGCGGCGACTCGGTCTTCCTCGACCGGCTGGTGTCCTCGATCGCCCTCGGCAAGGGCGTCGACGGATTCATCCAGCACTCCGACACCGCCCAGGCGCTGGCGAAGCCCTGGCTCGACGGCACGTCGAGCTTCACCAACGACATCAGCCGCGTCCTCGGCTCGGTCTCCACGGCCGACGTGCAGAACCTGACCGTCTCCGCCCTGCTGATGAAGCTCATGAACAACGGCGGCGCGAACGCCGGACAGTTCCAGCAGCTCCTGGACAAGGCAGGCGAGCTGGGCCTCGCCGACACGTCACTGGCCGCGCTCAACGGCAGCGTCAGGGCCTGACCCGAGCCGCGGGGCCTGACCGGCACGCCAGGACCTCACCTGCGCCGCCACGGCCCGACCTGGCCCGTGGTCCGGAGCTGCCGCACAGGGGACGGCAGTTCCGGACCACGCCTTCTTCGACTTCCTGAGAGGGAACCCATGACCACCGGTCTGGACACCGGCACATACGAGGTGCTGCGCGACCGCCTCACCGCACAGGCCGCCGTACTCACCCGCCGCGCCGAAGCGCTCAACGCCCGCCGCACCAAGGAGTTCGGCTCCGTCCGGCTGGAGCTGACGAGCACCGAGCGGCTGCGCACCGAGCACAACTGCGTGCCCCGCGACATCGTCTCCGTGGGCGACACCCTGCTCTTCGGTCACAACGTCTTCCTCGGCCTGAAGCCCGAGACGACGGTGGGCGACGTCTTCGCGCTGTACGACCGAGACCTGAACCGGCTGCCCGAGGACGCCGTGCCGGGCCTGCTCGACGACCCGGCCTTCGTACGGGAGTTCGCGGCTCTCTACCGCTACTACCGTCAGGCCCACCTCCTGCAACTCCGCACGATCGACAGCAAGTTGCTGGCCGTCTTCCAGACCGGCGAGAAGGCCGGCGACATCCGCGTCCTGCGCTGGGCGCTGACCGACGACGGCCGGGCCGCCTTCCTGGACGCCCGCGGCGACCGCGACCACGTCTTCCCGCCCTCCCACGACTTCGAGTGGACCCGGACGACGCGCGAGGACCACGTCCTCGGCCGCCACCCGCACGTCTCCATCGGCGGCGAGGTCTTCGTCGAGACCGTCGGCGGCACTCTCACCGTCAAGGTCGAGGACAACACCGAGACGGGCGAGGGCATTTACGCCGAGCCGGTCGCCGAGCCGCTGCAGTCCCTCGCCGACGCGGACATCGCGTACGCGCGCGTGGGCGCCCTCATCCTGTTGGACGTCCTCCCCTACAAGGAGGACGTCCACCGCTACCTGGTCTTCAACACACTCACCAAGAGTGTCGTCCGCCTCGACGGCATCGGCCGGGCCTGCCGAACACTGCCCGAGGACCAGGGGATCGTCTTCCCCGGCGGCTACTGCCTGGCGACGGGGGCGCACAAGACGTTCGACGGCATCGACACCGCTGACCTGGAATTCGAGCGGGTGGTCCGCTCACCCAACGGCGAGGACGTCCTGTACGCGTTCCACGCGCGCGTGGAGGGACGCAGCCTGCTCCTGCCCTACAACATGATCCGCAAGGAGGCAGCCACCCCGCTGTCCTGCCACGGCTGGGCCCTCTTCGACGACGGCACACTCGTGGTCCTGCGTGCGGACAGCGATGAGCCGCAGCGCGTCCACCCGCTCCAGCTGTGGAACTCCCCGTACGTCTCCGACACTCACGCCGCCGCCCAGCCCGTCGGCACCGGCCCGCTCGCCCGCGTCGGCAACGCCGACCTCGTGCGCGGCATCTCCGACTGCCTGTCCATCACGCGCGCCGTCGCCGAGACCACCCCGACCAGCGAGATCTACGAGGCACTGGCCGCCGCGTGCGTCCGGGCCGCCGACTCCTACCACTGGCTCGGCGAGCCCGACCTCGGCGCGCTGCACGAGCCGCTCACACAGGTCAGGGCGACCGCCGAGCAGGTCCTGGTCGAGTTCGAAACCGTCCAAGCCCTTACCCGTCAAGCCGCCGACGCGCTCACCGAGGCCGCAGCGCACGTCGCCACGGTCGTACGACGCCTGCGCGGCGAGGCTCCCCGCGGTGCCGCCGCCTGGGTGTCAGGGTTGACGGAACTCCGACACGCCCAGGGACACCTGCTCACCCTCAAGGACATGCGCTACGCGGACACTGCCCGCATCGACCAACTCGCCGCCGACGTCGAGGCCGACCTCGCCACCTTCGGATAGCGGGCCGTCACCCACCTCGCACGTGAGGACGCCTTCGCCGACCACCAGGCCGGCATCGAGCAGCTCGTCACGGATGCCGAGGCGATCGCCACCGTCGCCGAGGCCGCACCCGTCACCACCCACCTCGACGAACTCGCCGACGGCTTGCACACAGTGACCGAGGTCGTCGCCGGACTCGACATCGGCGACGCCACGATCCGTACCGCCATCCTGGAACGGATCGCCGAGGTCCTCGGCGGCGTCAACCGCGCCCGAGCCACCCTCGACGGCCGCCGCCGCGCACTCCTCGACAGTGAGGGACGCGCCGAATTCGCCGCCGATTTCGCGCTGCTCGGTCAGGCCGTCACCGGCTCCCTCGCGGCCGCCGACAGCCCTGAGACGTGCGGCGAGCAACTCGCCCGCATGCTCGTGCAGATGGAGAACCTGGAGTCCCGGTTCGCCGAGTTCGACGACTTCCTCGGTGAACTCGCCGACAAGCGCGACGAGGTGCACGAGGCGTTCTCCACCCGCAAGCAGACCCTCGCCGACGCCCGTGCCCGCCGCGCCGAGCGCCTGGCCGACTCGGCGTCCCGCGTGCTGCAGACGGTGACCCGGCGGGCGGCCGCGCTCGCCGACGCGGACGCCGTCGCCACGTACTTCTCCTCCGACCCGATGCCGGCCAAGGTCCGCCGCATCGCCGCCGAACTCCGCGAACTCGACGACCAGGTCAGGGCGGAAGAGCTGGACGGCCGCCTGAAGTCAGCCCGCCAGGAGGCACTGCGCGCCTTGCGCGACCGCACCGACCTCTACGCCGACGACGGCCGCACCCTCCGCCTCGGCACCCACCGCTTCGCCGTCAACACCCAGCCTCTTGACCTGACCCTGGTCCCGCACGGCGAGGGCCTGGCGTTCGCGCTGACCGGCACCGACTACCGCTCGCCGGTCACGGACCCCGACTTCGCCGCGACCCGCCCGTACTGGGACCGCCCGCTGCCGTCGGAGTCGCCGGAGGTCTACCGCGCCGAGCACCTCGCCGCCCGGCTGCTGGACGAGCACGGCCCGGACGTGCTCGCGGCGGCCGACCTGCCCGTACTGGTCCGGCAGGCCGCGGAGGCGGCGTACGACGAGGGCTACGAGCGCGGCGTCCACGACCACGACGCGACCTTGATCCTCACCGCGCTGCTGCGGCTGCACGACTCGGTGGGCCTGCTCCGCCACGAACCCGCTGCCCGCGCCGCCGCCCACCTGTTCTGGGCGTACGGCACGACGGCCGAGGAGCGCGACAGCTGGGCCCGGCGGGCGGTGTCCATGGCCCGCGCCCGCGACACGTTCGGGCTGGCGCCCGCGATCGCCGACCTGGAGGCCGAGCTGGCGGAGGAGCTCGGCACCGCTGCGGCGGCCGCCTACCTCTTCGAGGAGCTGACGAGCGGCCCCGAGGGCTTCGTCATCAGCGCCGGCACTCGCACCCTGCTCGACAAGTTCCGCCGTACGGTGGGCACGTCCGCCTACGACGACGACCTCGCAGCCCTCGCCGACCTGGCCGCCCGCCGGCAGCTCGTCGAGGCGTGGCTGACGTCGTACACCACCGCGACGGGCACGGACATCACTATCGGCGACCTGGCCGAGGCGGTCGCCGCCGAGCTCTGCCCGGACCTGCCCCGCTACGAGTCCCACGCACCGCTGGCCGAAACAGTCGAGGGACTGCTCGGCACCCACCCACGCATCACTGGCCGCACGCTCACCGTCCGCATCGACGAAATCCTCGCCCGCACCAGGGAGTTCCGCGTCAGCGAGGTCCGCGCCCATCGGGCGTACCAGCGCCGCCGGACCGTGTTGGTGGCCGCCGAGCGCAGCCGCCTCCGCCTGGACGAGTACCGGCCGCGGGTGATGTCGGCCTTCGTGCGCAGCAAGCTCATCGACGAGGTCTACCTCCCCCTGGTCGGCGACAGCCTCGCCAAGCAGCTCGGCACGACGGGCGACACCAAGCGCACCGACACCGGCGGTCTGCTCCTGCTCATCTCCCCGCCCGGCTACGGCAAGACGACCCTCATGGAGTACGTCGCCGATCGGCTCGGCCTGATCCTGGTGAAGGTCAACGGCCCGGCACTGGGCCACGTCGTGACCTCCCTCGACCCGGCCGAGGCTCCGAACGCGACCGCACGCCAGGAGATCGAGAAGATCAACTTCGCGCTGGAGGCGGGCAACAACACCCTCCTCTACCTGGACGACATCCAGCACACCTCGCCCGAGCTGCTGCAGAAGTTCATCCCCCTGTGCGACGCCACCCGCCGCATCGAGGGCGTACGTGCCGGTGAACCGCGCACCTACGACCTGCGCGGCAAGCGGTTCGCCGTCTGCATGGCCGGCAATCCCTACACCGAGTCCGGCAGCCGCTTCCGCGTACCCGACATGCTCGCCAACCGCGCCGACGTGTGGAACCTCGGCGACGTCCTCACCGGCAAGGAGCAAGCCTTCGCGCTCAGCTTCATCGAGAACGCACTCACCGCGAACCCGGTCCTCGCCCCGCTCGCCAGCCGCGACCGCACCGACCTCGACCTGCTGATCCGCCTTGCCGAGGGTGACACCACAGCCCGCGCCGACCGACTGACCCACCCGTACGAACCCGCCGAACTGGAGCGGATCCTGGCCGTCCTGCGGCACCTGCTCGCGGCCCGCGCGACGGTCCTGGCGGTCAACGCCGCCTACATCGCCTCCGCGGGCCAGTCCGATGCCACCCGCACCGAACCGCCCTTCCAACTCCAGGGCTCCTACCGCAACATGAACAAGATCGCCCAGCGCATCCAGCCGGTCATGAACGACACCGAGTTGACGGCATTGATCGACGATCACTACACGGCCGAGGCCCAGACCCTCACCACCGGCGCCGAGGCCAACCTCCTGAAGTTGGCGGAACTGCGCGGCACACTGACGGACGCACAGGCGCTGCGCTGGGCCGATCTGAAAGCCGCGTATGCCCGTACCCAGACGCTGGGCGGCCCGGACGACGACCCCTTGACCCGCGCGGTCGCCATCCTCGGGCTGCTCGCCGACCGGGTCGCGGCCGTGGAGACGGCAATCAACCGCGCCGCCGACCCACGCCACCTGATGGCCAATCCCGTTGCCCGGCACGCGGCTCGTCCGACCTCGAAGCCGGGGGAGGATTGACGTTGAGAGAGGGGCAAATGGACCGGAGTGAAGACGATCTTCTCGCCGACGAACTTGTTGCATTGGCGGGGACGACGGGGGCCAGTGAGTGGATCACGCGGCTTGTGGCCGGAGTCGGTGTGCTCCTCTCTATGCGCGCTCAACGCCGGGCGCCACCCGGAGCTGCCCTGTGACCAGCACGAGTGGTGCTGCCCCCGGCGCTCAGCAGCCCCGTAACGGCGAACAAGGTGCGCTGATCGATCTTGATCAGTGCCTCGTACTCGGTTCGGGAGATCTCGACCTCCTGGCGCGGGACGCCGGTGTAAAGGGCGTAGTAGCGGCCGTCCCGGTGGTGGGGGGGGCGAGGGCTTGCCGGTTGTCTCCGGTGCTGCTGACGACCATTGCGATTCCTGCGGCGAAGACGGCGAGGAGACACGCCTGCACAGAACGCGGAAGGCAACGGAGGGCGAGCCACTGCAGCGACGGGGTCCGACCCAGACGAATCCCATGGGTTTCGAGGAGGATGCCGCGGACGAGGGCGGTGATGAAGATAGGGAAGAGCGCCAGCATGGAGAGGCCGACCGCGAGCTTTCCGGCCCCGAATACCGAGGGCCCCGGCAGCAGAGTGAGAGCGGCGGCGGACAGTTGAGCGACACTCCGTACGAGTGCTGCACCTGCGTGCACCGCGAAACTTCGTCCAATGCCACTCCTCCGTGGTCTCCCGCCCGCAACTCCAGCGCGGGGGGAGGCTTGCACAGAGGCCGGCGGACAGACATTGCCCTCTTCCGGCAGCCTTCGTACGTCTTCCACGTCCGTAACTCGAATCACTCGGCAGCCCTGCGCAGCGGTCCACGGGAAGGGATGCGGTGGCGACCACTCGCCCCGGGGGCGGAGCGGATCACTCGGCGGGTTGCAGGGAGTGCGACGGCCAGTCGAGGAGACGGGCGCCAAGCGCGGCGGTCTGCAGGATGTAGCGCTGGTCGGGATCGGTGGGGTCGTGGCCGGTGAGTTGCCGGATACGGGTGAGCCGGTAGGTGACCGTGCGCACGCTCACCCCGAGACGACGCGCCGTGGTGGTGTTCAGGCAGCCGCTGGCGAAGTACGCGGTCAGGGTGTCCAGGAGTGGCCTGGGCCCGCCGCGTGCTCCTTCGAGGCCGCCGAGAACGGTGGCCACCAGGTCGGTGATGGCTGCGCGGTCTCTGCCCTCGGTCCAGGCGCGGGAGACGGAATCGACGTATTCGGCGATCCGCGGCGAAGAGGCGACGCGGCGGGAATTCGTCGGCGACCTTCTCGAAGGCCGCACCGACCTCGGCCGGCTCGCCGAGCGGGCCGAACGCTTGGCTGCGCGGAGAGCGGATTCGTAGCCCTCGGTCAGCGCCACGGTCGCGTCACCGATCGCCCTGATCAGGGCGGAGGCCGCCGCTTTGAGCTCTTGAGGTTCCGTAGCCCGCCGGATCGCGGGCAGGTGAGCCGTTGGCCAGCCGCCCGATCCTGTCCGCCATGGCCTTCGACGGCAGCGAGCCGATCGTTGAGGCCCGGCATGCTGCCCGCAATTTCATGACCGACGTGCAGGCCGTTCAAGGGATCCCGGTGTCGGACCGTGCGATGGGCATGGTCGAGCTGGTGGTCAGCGAGCTGGTCACCAACGCCCACAAATACGCACCCGGCCCGTGCCTGCTGGCCTGGAGGTCAACGGCGGTGCCGCGGAAATCGGCGTATGGGACACCGATCCGAACTTGCCGACGGCCTGTCCTGCCGATCCGTGCCGGGTCGGGCAGCACGGTCTGGAGATCGCGATGGCGGTCTGCCGTAGCTTCGAGGCACGCCGGGAACCGGTGGGCAAGCGCCTGAAGGCCGCGATCATGCTGGCCGACTATCCCGGCTGTCCGGCCTACTCGCGCCGCCGCACCACCCGTCCGACCAGCCAAGGTAGCTGCCTCTGGCGGCCGCCCCCGTAGTGAGCGCGGCGCAGCCATTGACCGTGCTGGCGACGCGGGTCGACGACACCGATCACTCCGGTCGTCGCTGACCACCTTGAAGAGGCGCATCCCGGCGGCAGTGGCGAGGTCCTGTCAGTGTCACCGGATCTTCACGGTCGACGGGGTGCGAAGGTCATTACACTGCCAGTGAATCTGTCATGGCTTTGTTGACGTGCAGTCCTTGGTGGTGGCGCGTTACTTGTACGGGGGAAGCGATGAGTTCTGAGACGGGTGACGTACGTCCTATATCGGCACCGAACGCGGGCCTGGATCCGCGCACCGCATACCAACTGCCCGAGCCGCATACGAGCAGGGACGTGCGGGACATGGACCCCGCTCCCGGCACCACTCCCGATCCGGGTGGCCTCTACACCGGTGGCATACGGCCCATGCCGGCGCCCGCGGGTGGCACTTCGGGCCCCGGCCCCGGCTCTTCGAGTTCGCCCGTGGCCGGGCCCGACCAGCCTGTCAACGTACGCGACCTCGACCCGGCACCCAGCACGCCCTCCTCGGGACCGGTGGGCGGTGGAATCCAGGTCATGTCGAGCGGCGGCAGCGGTGGTGTGCAGACCACTGGCTTCAGCGGGGTCGACGATCCGGCGGCGCTGAACCGCGCCGGTGTGAACTCCAATCAGCTGGCCAGCCTGGTGCACTCCACTGGGGATGTAGGCGATGACGGGGACATGATGATGGCCGTGGGGTCGCTCAGCGGTGACCTGTGGGGCGGCGATCTCGGTGTGGCTCTGATGAACACGCTGGAGACCTGGGACAAGCAGGCGCGGAGCCTGGCCCGCACCTGCGGCGACATCGGTGAGAAGTGCATCACGACCGCGCACAACCACACCCGTACGGAGTCGGCGAACGAATCCGAGATGAACGCCGTCCGCGCCTCGCTTCCCGACTTCGACTGACAGGAACGTTTCGCCCATGAGTAGCATTGCCTACGAACAGCTCTACCACCTCGACGTCGGCGCGCTGAAAACCGCCGCTGACCAGTGGAGCGACGCCGCTCGCCGCTACCAGCAGTGGGGCCGGGGGTTCGGCGACGGCGTCGTCAAACCTTTCGACCAGGCCGGCTGGACCAGCATCGACGGGACCGCGGTGGTCGCCCGCGCCCAAGTCGCGGGCGCGGAAAAGGAGTTCGACGACGCAGTTGTCGAGGCAAAGGGCATTCGCGCCGTACTGGAGGACGCCTACGAGGAGTTGAGGAAGTACAAGGCCGACCTGCACGAGCTGGCCGCCGATGCCAAGGGCGACGGTGTGCGGATCAGCGGCACGGGCGAAGTGAGCCTGATCGAGCCGGACGAGGACGGCAACCAGCGTCGCGGCCCGGGAGGCCTGCTTCCCTCGCAGAACGAGGAGAAGGTCCTGTTCTGGCAGGCCCGGATCGGCATCATCCTCACGGCCGCCGCGAACGCGGACCAGTCCGCCGCCATCGCGCTGAAGCGGAACACCGGCAACGGCGGCGACGAGGGCTTCAACGACAAGACGGTCAAGTCCATCGACCAGGACGAGTCCCAGCGCGCCTCGAAGCTCCTGCAGAAGTACGAGAAGGGCGAGAAGCTCACCCCCGCCGAACTCAACGAGCTCGACCGGCTGATGAGCCACAACCAGAAGGACCCTGAGTTCAGTCGCATGCTCCTCAGGGACCTCGGCCCCGAGGGCACCCTGCGCCTGGCTGAGGACCTGGAGCACGAACGGGCCGGTGACGGCCCGAACAAGGACAAGTACAACAACATCCAGCACGCCCTCGCCAACAACATCGCCACCGCCAACCAGGACAAGGAGTTCTCCGACCAGTGGCGTGAGGACATGCGCGCGCTCGGCGTCAAGCGAACAGGCGACGACGGCTCTCAGCCCTACGGCTACCAGACCCTGACCACCCTGCTGAAGCACGGTGACACCGCCGACTATCCCCCACGACTCACCACGGGCCTGACCGACGACATCATCGCGGCGGAGAAGAAGCACCCGGACCTGTGGAACGAGTACGACCAGGCGCAGGCCGGTGCCGACGTCGACGCCGTTCCCGTCACGGACCCGGTGGACGACATGCTCGGCATCATGAGCGACGACCCGAACACGGCCACCGCGTACCTCGACCCCGGCGACGACGGAGGCAACAAGCGTCTGGAGTACCTGCTCAACAAGCGCGACTGGCCCGACCTGGAAGTCCGGGAGGTTACCCGTGGGCAGGAACCGACCGGGAACATCGACCACATCGACGCTTCCAACACCCGCGTCGGCCTCGGCAGCATCCTTGAAGCCGCGACCACCGGCGAGGAGGCTGGCCCGCCGCACACGGCCGGCCAGGCGCGCATCATGCGGGACACCGTCGAGCTGATGGACACCGCACCGGGCCACGAGGAGATCAAGCCCAACCTGCGTCAGCCACTGGCGAACTGCCTGGCCGACTACACCAACGACACCCACGAGATCCTCTCGGGAGTCCAGGGTTCTTACACGCACGAGGCCCCCCAGGAAAACGGGGGAGGCGGCGACGGCCTGTTCGGCAACAACAACGATGCCCACATGGCACCCAACTCGGACAAGCTGATCCGCATGATGCGCGGCATCTCCGAGGATCCCGAGGCCTACGGCACCATGCACAAGGCCGAAACGGCGTACATCGCCAAGCAGATGGAGGACACCGGCGGCAACACCGCCGACTCCGTCCGGGATCCTGTCCGCAAGGGTGGCTCCGCCCTCGGCGCCTACGACGCCGTGCGCGAGGACGTCATCTACGACAAGCGAGACAATGCCAACGCCCAGGAAGACTGGAAAGCCAAGACCATCTACCACGTGGCCGGCACTCCAGTGACCATGGTCCCCGGCATCGGCGACGCCGCACAGCGCATGCTCGACGCCTGGACCTACGACATCTCCAATCAGGAAAAGGGCTACAACAACGACGCGGCTGCCGCCGAAGTCGCCGACCGAAGCCTCAAGTCCCAGCGAGAGATGCAGTTCCTCGTCGACGAGTGGGCCAATGGGCGCGGCATGCCGGGTATGGACGACCCGTCCGTCAACGACCTGCAATTCGACATGCGCAATGACCACACCACCGGCGAGAAGCTGGCCAACGACGCGATCGGCCGATGAACGACAACACGCCACCCCAGACGGCACGCCCACGCCGCACACGGTTCTTCGCTGCGGCGGCGGCCGCCCTCGTCCTGATCGGCGGCGGAGCGGTCGGCTGGACCCTCGTCGCGGGCGAGGGCAATCCGGACTGTGACAGCCTGCTGTCCGATACCGCCCTCCAACGTTCCCTCGGCGACTCTTACCGCGCGGACATGGGTTGCGGCACCCTCGGCACGGCGATGCGGGACGCCGCGACCGGCTCGACTCCCGGACGGCATACGCTCGCTCAAGCCCGTGCCATGCAGGCCACCCTCACTGCGATCAGCGAGGACATCGAGCGACGCCGGGAGCCTGCCATCGCCCCGGACCTGCACGCCCCGCTCGCTGCGGCTCTGGTGGACTACGCCCAGGACACCCAGGAGATACTCAGCGGCGTCAACGGCGAGTACACGCACCGAGAAGGCAGTGCTCCGTGGCAGGACGGCAAGACCGTCCGGATGTCGGCCCACCTCGACGACCTCGTCAACGTATTGCGCGCAGTGTCCCAGGACTCCACTGCGTACGCCGACCTTCGAGCCGCACATGTCCGCCAGTGCGCCACACGTCTCGCGGAGGTCCCTGCCGACGCCACCGGCCCGTTCTACACCGGCCCATCGCGCAGCTGCGCCGCCGGCCTCGGCTACTACGACGGCATCGCGGACGACATCCCCGAGTCGCAGGCCGAGCAATGGCGCTCGGATGTACTGCGGCGTCTCAAGAACACCGCCGACAGTCCTCCGCCGTGGAAGGTGAACCACGCACGGCACATCGCGGGCAGCTGGCAACAGGCGGTCGTCGAGCGGGTCGACGCGGACCAGGCCCAATTCCTCCAGGACGACAGCGTCCGGATCATCGACATCTGGGCCACCGCACGCGGTGACGGCATCGACTCCAAGACGGTGAACGACCTACAACAGAAGACCGCGAACGACGCCAACACCAGCTCCGTGGAGACCGAGGAAGCCCTGCGGTGCACCAGACACCCTACGGAGTGCGGGTAGGGGTCTAGGCGCGATCGAGGCGGACACATGCCCGCCGAGGGGCGGTCTTCCGTCGCGCCGTGCCGCTCTGCTGTTCTCCGTCCCGTGGGCATGGAAACAACTGTCGGACTGCGGCAAAGTGATCTTCCATGTCGTCTCTCCCGCGCCAAGTACCGCCCCGCAGCGGACACATGATCGTCTGCGGTGATGACGGGCTGGCTTACCGGCTGTCCGACGAACTGCGCGAGGTCTACCGCGAGCGCGTCACGCTCGTGGCCCCCGGCCGAAGCGGCGTCGCGGCGGGTACGTCGCCGGCCGGCCGGGACCGGGCGGCGGCGCTCTTCGGCCGGGTGTCCACGGTGATGACCAGGGTTGCGGGCACCGCACCGGGTGCCGCCGATGACGGACAGGTGCTGGAGGCATCGGAGGTAACCGACGAGGTGCTGGCCGCGGCCGGGGTGGCACGGGCCGCCGCGCTCGCGCTGGTGTATGAGGACGATGAGGTGAACATCCGCACGGCCCTGATCGCCCGGCGCCTCAACCCACAGGTGCGGCTGGTGATCCGGCTGTACAACCGCAAGCTCGGCCAGCAGCTGGAAGAACTCCTGGACCAGGCCGCCATCGTCGCCACACCAGGGCTGGATCCGGTGGCTCTGGACGCCTCCACCACTGTCATGTCCGACGCGGACACCGCCGCCCCGGCACTGGCCGCCACCGCCGTTGCGGGTACCAGCAAGGTCGTTCAGGCGGATGGACTGCTGCTGCGGGCTGTGGAGCGTACTCCGCCTCGCCGCGGTGAGGTCGTCGACCCCGGTCTGTGCACCCTGGCCCTGTTGTCGGCGACCGCCAACGATCCTGCGGGGGCAGAGGGTTCGGACAGAAGCGGCCCGGAGGCGCCCCAACTCCTGCCGGACGAGAACGCGGTGACCGCAGGCACCGGACACGGCACGGTGGTGCTGGAAGCCGTCTCGTACAGCGGGCCGGTACTGCCCACCGGCAGGCTGGCCGGCCGGGGAGCCCCGCTCTCCCAGTTGTTCTCGCGTCGGCTGCGCTGGTCACTGGCCGGCCTGCTCGCCTGCGTCCTCGGCCTCGCCGTCGCCTCCTGGCTGATCACCGACGACGACCTCGTGCACGCCACCTATCTCACCCTGCTCGACCTGTTCGCCATCGACGACCCGGCGATCGGCGAGCCGCTGAGCCGTCAGATCATCCAACTCCTTTCCGGGCTGGCAGGGTTGTTACTGCTCCCGGTGATGACCGCTGCCGTGCTGGAGGGCCTGGGTACTTTCCGCAGCGCCTCCGCCCTGCGCCGCCCGCCGCGTGGCCTGTCCGGGCATGTCGTCCTGCTCGGCCTCGGCAAGATCGGAACCCGGGTCCTGGCCCGGCTGAAGGAACTCGACATCCCCGTTGTCTGCGTGGAGTCGGACCCCGAGGCACGTGGTATCCCGCTGGCCCGTCGCCTGCGCATTCCCGCCGTGATCGGTGACGTCACCGAGGAGGGCGTCCTGGAGTCCGCCAAGATCCACCGTGCGCATGCCCTGCTCGCCCTGACCAGCTCCGACACCACCAATCTCGAAGCCGCCCTGTACGCCCGCTCCGTCAAGCCCGACCTGCGTGTCGCGCTGCGCCTGTACGACGACGACTTCGCCACCGCCGTCTACCGCACCCTGCGCTCCGCCCACCCGCACGCCCTCACCCGCAGCCGCAGCGTCTCCAGCCTCGCAGCCCCCGCCTTCGCCGGCGCGATGATGGGCCGCCAGATCCTCGGAGCAATACCCGTCGAACGCAAGGTGCTCCTCTTCGCCGCCCTCGTCGTCGCAGGGCACCCGCAACTGGATGGCCGAACGGTCGCCGAAGCCTTCCGCCCCGGGGCCTGGCGTGTCCTGGCCCTGGACGCCGCAGCCCCCGCCGACCGCCGTCCCGATCTCGCGGCGGCCCATCCGGCCGACGGCGACGACCGGCCTCCCGGGCTCGTCTGGGAGCTACACCCCGGGTACGTTCTACGGCCCGAGGACCGGGTAGTGCTGGCCGCCACCCGCCAGGGCCTCGCCGAACTCCTCGGCCGCCACCCCCGACCGGCCGACCCCGCCACACCGTAGACCTGTTTCTGTGGCACCACCCTCGACCGGTCTGGTCAGCCGGCTTTCTTCCCCCACCGCGTGTCGATCCGCTCCCACTCCGCAGCCCACTGCATCAAACGCCGTCGGCTCAAGTACAGGCGTGTCACCCAGACAGCGCCCAGCGCGATGCCGCTCACGCCCGCTCCGGCCAGCACCCCTCCAGAGACCGCATGGAACCGCGCCTCCCCGGCGGTCAGAGGCTCGGCAGTGAGGCGACCGTCCTCGTCGATCCATACCGTGACCCGGTTCCCGGCCGGACTCAAGGCCGAGACTCTGGCCTCGTCGGTGCGTGTCGAACCGTCCGGCGCGGTCCAGCGGACCATCGCCCACACCCTTGGGTCGCCCACTGCCCTGGTGCGCACCCTGTCCTCCGCGTCTTCGACTAGGACAGCCGATACCTCGCGGCGCTCCGCCCGCTGCCGATCGGTGGACTGCCCGATCGCGTCCGCCGCCGTCAGCCCTGCAAACAGGCCACCTACCAGGGCCAGCAACCACCCAGCGAGCACGACCCAGGCTTCGATGACGTCGCTGCGCCGCCGGAGCGGATTCCGCCGCCACCGCCACAGACGCACCCTGGCACACCGTGCCGCAGCCATCGCGACACCCCCTCGTGAGCACCGGCAGCTCTCTTCCAGTGTGCATCGGGGCGAGGTGCATGACGCCAACCGATCAGGGCTCGCCACCAGCCCGTGCCCGGACGATAGGACCGCAACGGAGCCACGAACCCTTCGGCCCCCGGTGCGGCGCGCCAGGACGGTGCACGGCACCGGGACCATCCCCGGTGCTCCCCGCCACTCATCCTGCCCGTGCGGCCGGAGCGGGCGCACCGCCGTTTCCGGGCAGTGCTCACTGCGGTCCGACTACCGGTTGCTTTCAAGGATCGGGCAACGCCCTGGCTGCAGACCGCGGTGCCAGGCGCCGGGGTCGCCTGGCGGTGGCTGGGACGGACCGACGGTGCTGAGCGCAGCCGTCAACAGCAGGCGTCCAGCAGGCGGCGCCAGGTCCGCCGGAACCAGCCCATGAGATGGGAACACAACGGGCCACCTTGGGGCAGGGGCACCGTGGTTTCCCGTGTCATCGCCAAGAAGAATCCCCGCCCCGCGCTGCTCTGCAGCGTGGTGCTCCACCGGTAGCCCGGGCGGTGGGCGAGCAGGGAGCACACGAGTTCTTGCCCCATCCCTTGGCGCTGCCACGTGTCGCAGATCCAGATGTCCAGGATGCGCCCGGTCCGGCACGTTTGGCAGGCCCTGAAACGAAGTCGCCCGATGACGCGGTTGCATCGGTCGAGCAGGACGAGTTCGGTCGGACCGCCCGAAGCGGAGGTGGCGCTGTAGCTCAGCCGTACCGGTTCATAGTTAGGGCCGCCGATGTTCCAGAACCACCTCATCGTGGGTAGCCCTCCCGCTGTCTCCGCCCGCTGCGCAGGCTTGGCCAGGCTCCGGTGTCATGCTCCCAATGCCTCCCGGCCACGTCTCCCGGCTCCCTCAGCCGCCTGTCCTGAGGGCTGCGCCGTGGCCAGAGGCGGCGTGAAAGTGCTGCGCCAGCGGAGCGGGCAAAGAGACATGCCATGCCCGTGCGTCGTCTGCGACTTCGGGCCGCACTCGCCTCGGTTGAGGACCAGTCAGCGTCGGCAGGCGTTCACGCACGTACCTCCGCTGGAGCCTCCTTGGACTGTGCGTCGCTGTCCTCGCGTCCGGCCGGGATTCCGGCGAGGTCGTCGACGTGGAACATGTGTGCGATCGGTACGTCGGTGGAGCTGTGAGCGATGATCGAGAAGGCGATGCACACGGCAATGAGCGTGAACGCCTCCTCGCCCTGCGGGATCCCGGCCTGCAGCACCAGCAGCCCGTACACCACCGAGGCGAAGCCCTTCGGGCCGAACCAGGCGGCGACCAGCTTCTCCTGCCGGGTGAAGCGGGTACCGAGCAGCGACAGCAGCAGCGAGGCCGGACGGATGAGCACGATGGCCAGGACGACGGCGACGTAGCCGCCGAAGGACAGGTCACCGAACAGCTGTGGCGTCAGCAGCGCGCCGAACACCAGCAGCGCCGCGAACTTGGCCAGCTCCGCCAGCGCCTCACCGAGCGGCTCGAACGCCTCTTTGGCCTCGATGGAGCGGGCGGTGAGTACGGCACCCGCGGAGAACGCGGCGAGGTAGGGGTTGGCGTGCGTGAGGTGGCAGGTCGCGTAGAGGATCACGCCGATCGCCAGCGGCAGCAGTGGCTGGAGCTTCGGCTCCGCGCCCAGCAGCCGGAACCGTACGAGGCCGATCACCGCGATCGGCAGCACGACACCGAAGACCAGGCCCAGGACCAGCTCCAGCGCGATCTTCCCCAGGGACGCCTCCGCGTGCCCGGAGGTTGGGCCGGCAGCGGCGATCAGGATGAGGACGACCGGCAGGGCGAGCCCGTCGTTGATGCCGCTCTCCACGTTCAGCAACTGCCGCAGCTTCGCCGGGACTTCCTTGCGCCCGACGATCGCCGAGGCGAACACTGGGTCGGTCGGCGCGAGTACGGCGCCGACCAGGAAGGATGTCGTCCAGTCCAGGCCCACCAGGTAGTGCGTGATCAGTGCCATGCCGACGAAGGCGAGCGGCATGCCGAGCCCGAGCGCGCGTGCCGGGTTGCGCCAGTTGGCGCGCAGCTTGGGGAAGGAGACGTGCATGCCGTCGGTGAAGAGCACCGCGAACAGCGCCAGGTCGGCCGTGACGGACACAATCTCGCTGTCCGGCGTGATGTGAATCAGCCCGAGGAAGCCGTCACTGACCAGGGCCCCGCCGACCAGGAAGAGGAACGAGGTGGACAGGACGGTCCGGGCGGCAAGCCCCGACAGCAGCACCGCGACAAGCAGCGCCACCCCGAAGACCACGATGAGCACCATGACCAGAACCCCCGATCAGCGAAGAGACTTGTCCTCAAATCGCCGACCAGGCTTCCCGGCACACCGTTGGGAACCCTACACGTTCTTTACGCGGCATTGACAGGTTCTTGGCATGCACTCTGTCATCCGCGACATTGCCGGAATCAGGCATCGTGCGCTGGGCTACGTGCTCTACCGGGCCCCCGCGTCTCCGTCCGTCAGAGCGCGGGTCAGTCCCATCTGCCGCAGAACTGCCTGTGCCCTTTCGTTGGCGTGTGTGATGACCAGCCGCACACCGCGTGCCCGGGCAGCCCGAAGAGCTGTGAAGAACGCTCCGCAACCGTCTGGGCTCAGGTATTTCAGGTCCGTCAGGTCCACCTCCAGGACATCCGGACCTCTGTCGATCACCTGCACAAGGCGCCGACCCGTCGCGTCGGCGTTACGGAGCCCGAGGTCGCCGTGCAGCCGGACCACTTCATGCCCAGGTGGGGGTTGAGGCCGGGACCGCCGATGATGACGGAAACGGAAAAGGTGCATCAGAGCCCCCAGGGCAGCCGGACATGTCCGCCGACCAGGCTTCCCGGCACACCTACGTAGCACTGTATCGACGTAACGACACAAGCGCCTGCCGCACGCGTTCATCTGCTGCTGGTCGCAGGTGGCCACGCCGGGCATTCGTGGTCGGCTCCTCGTTACCTCCGTGGATTGCCGGAGCCAGGCAGCGAACCTCCGCCCCGCCAGGCCCCGCCCCCGGGCCATGCGTTAAAAAGGCGTCAATGGCGCATTCATTCGGGGGACCTATATGACGGGGCAGGACGTGTCCAAGGAGTACGCGGAGTACCTGGACGGGTATGCCGGCCTTCTCGCGGATGCCTCCGCGACGGGTCGCCGACTGACGCGGGAGGAACTGGACTCGCGCCGCGGCCTGGGTGAGCAGGCCGCGGAGGCGGGTCTCGGGTTGCGCGCACTGGTCGCTGCCCACATGGCCGCCACTCGGGCGAACTGGCCGACCGGGAACGGCGTTTCCGTGGACGGCGTGCTCGGCGCCGCGGCCCAGGCCGTGGACGCTTTCGCCGAGGGCTATGAGCGGGCCCAGCGGCTCGCCGTACGCCAGGAGGAAGCCGCCCGCCGGGAGTTCATCGACGACCTGCTCTACGGCCGCAGTGACCTGGGACGGCTGGCCCAGCGTGCGGAGCGCTACGGACTGCGCCTGTCCTACGAGCACGCGGTTGCCGTGGCACGCGGCAAGACCGCCTACGACGAGGGAGACCCAGTTCTGCGTGAGGTGGAGCATGCGTTGATCGGCCGGTTCGGCGACCGGAGCATCCTGCTCACCACGAAGGACGGGCGGCTCGTGTGCATCGCCCCGGGCGACCAGGACGAGGTCCTCGCATACTTCGCCAAACAGGCGTTCGCCGCCACCGGCGGAGGACAGGTGGCGATCGGCCGCCCGCAGCCCGGCGCGGCCGGCGTCGTCCACTCGTACGAGGAGGCTCTGAACGCCCTCGACCTGGCCGAACGCCTGGAACTCGACGAACCCGTGCTGCGCGCCGCCGACCTCCTCGTCTACCCCGTCCTCACCCGCGACCGGCAGGCCATGGCAGACCTGGTGCAGAGCGCACTCGGCCCGCTGCGCCAGGCCCGCGGCGGTGCCCAGCCGCTCCTGGACACCCTCACCGCGTACTTCGATTCCGGCTGCGTGTCCGCGGAGGCGGCCCGGCGGCTGTCGCTGAGTGTGCGGGCCTTCACCTATCGCTTGGAGCGCATCCACAAGCTCACCGGCGCCGATCCGTCGGACCCGGTGCACCGCTACACGCTGCAGACCGCGGTGATCGGGGCCCGGTTGCTGGACTGGCCGGCAAGATCCTTCTGAGAGGCGCACTGACGCACCGGTGATCCCGGGCAATGCCGGGTGGGGTGTCTTGGACGATGGCAGGTACGTCGGTCTAGGCGGGCTCCAGGGCAACAGAACTATCCACTGCCGACCCATGTCGAGCCGGCTGACTTCAGTACGTCACTCGTCACGAGCGGACTTTCCGGACGCCTGTCGTACATTAATTCAGTCAGCCGCACGAGCTGTTGGAGCCCCGGTGTCTGGAGGGCTGGCGGGGTGAGGCGTGTCAGGGCCTGTTCGTGGGTCGGCCCATGAGGAAGGCGATGAGCGTGCCGACCAGCACTGCCCACGCCAATGCTGCTGCCCCGGCCTGTGGCCAGCCCATCACGGCGACGGCCACGGCCGCCGCCACCCCGGCGGCCAGGGCGCGGCCCCTGGTCGCGAACGCCCACTGCTCCCGGGTGCTGCCCGGTCGGCGTAGCTCACCGATCGCGGTTGATCACCAGCGCGGCGACCACGATGACCACGGGCAGCAGAGACCCGGCGCCGTTCACGGGGCGCCGATGAAGTGCTGCATGAGGCGGGCGGCGGTGACCGTACCGAGCAGCGTCACCTGGGGGCCGTCGCGCTCGATGACGGCGACCAGGGGGCTATGGGTCCGGGTCATCAGTGCCGCGACCTCCATCGGACGCGCATCCGGCCCCACCATGGGCGGGGGATACAGATGACGCGGTGCCCACTCGGCGACGGTGAGGCCGGTCAGATGTTCCGCGAGGTCGGCGTCGTTTCGTTCGTCGACGACACCGGCGAGCAGCGGGTCCTCGGCGATGTAGGCGGGGAGGAGCTGCTGGATGAGCTGGGAGCCGGGAACGATGGCGTGGGGCTGCCCGTCGGGGTCGAGGACGAGCAGGGCCGGCAGCGACTGTCCCGTCAGCATGCTGGCCGCGTCGATGGCGTCGTCGTCCGTGGTCACGAAGGGTAGGGCTCGGCGAGATCCCGTGCGCGCATGAGCGTCCGCCTCAGCCGTCGCCCGTAGCGCTGCCGCGTCCGGGGCTGGACCGCTGGTAGATGTCGGGGATGCCGTCGGCGTCCTCGTCCCGCGTCTCTTCCTCCCACAGGCGGCGGTAGATCCCGTTGCGACGCTTGATCAGCAGCGCCGCAAGGGCCGCGGCGATCAGGGAGCCGAGGAGCACGGCGGCCTTGATGTGCTCGGCATCGGTCGGGTCGGGGAAGGCGAGTTCGCCGATCAGCAGGGCCACGGTGAAGCCGATCCCGGCGAGTACCGCCAGGGCGAACACATCGGCCCAGGCCAGGTCGGGGTTGAGGCGGGCCCGGGTGAAGCGCGCGGCGAGGTAGGTGCCGACGAATATGCCCAGGGTCTTGCCGGCGACCAGGCCCAGCACCACCCCCAGCGGCTCCGGCTGGGTGAACACCTCGCCCAGCGACGCTGCGGAGACTGCGACGCCTGCGGCGAAGAGAGCGAAGAGTGGTACGGCCACTCCTGCTGAGACCGGGTGCAGCAGATGGGAGGTCCGCTCGGCAGGGGAGGCGTCCTCGCCCTTGTCGCGGGTGGTGCGCAGGATCAGGCCCATCGCCACCCCGGCCACGGTGGCGTGGACGCCTGCGTTGTACATCAGCGCCCAGATGGTGATGCCGAGCGGTACGTACCACCACCAGCCGCGCACCCGATACCGCTGGAGTACGTAGAAGATGACCAGCCCGGCGACGGCTCCGCCCAGGGCAAGGAAGTTCAGATCACTGGTGAAGAAGATCGCGATGATGAGGATCGCGCCGAGGTCGTCGACGACGGCGAGGGTGAGCAGGAAGGCGCGGAGGGCGGAGGGAAGGTGGGTGCTGAGTACGGCCAGGACCGCGAGGGCGAAGGCGATGTCGGTGGCCATCGGGACCGCCCAGCCCTCCAGGCTGCCGCCACCGACGGTGGCGGTGGCGGCGTATACGGCAGCAGGCACCACCATGCCGCACAGCGCGGCGACAACCGGCAGCGCGGCCGTGGCGGGCGTACGCAGCGAGCCCACGACCAGCTCGCGTTTCAGCTCAATACCTGCGACCAGGAAGAAGATGGCCAGCAGTCCGTCGGCGGTCCAGTGCTCCACCGACAGGTCGAGGCCGAGTGCGGGTATGCCGAAGTGGAAGTCTCGGATCGCCTCGTAGGCGCCGCTCCACGGGGTGTTCGCCCACACCAGCGCCACTACGGCCGCCGCCAGCAGGACCAGCCCGCCGACCGTCTCCGTCCGCAGGGCCTGGGCCACTGCCGTCCGCTCCGGCCACGGCAGAAGACCGAGGAAGGTGGAACGCTCGCGCGGGGCAGCAGCCATCAGAAAAGGCCTCCGGGGCATCGGCATGAGGGCATACGCCCCTTCGACGCCGACCAGACTTCCCGGCACACCCCGCGTGCGGCGCCCGCTCCGGGCGGGCCGCTAACGCGTTCCTAACACCCTAACCGCCTGCACGTGATCACACCAGATGGCCTTTCACCTGCCGCAATGCACAACGAGCGGGTTCGTACACACCAAGGCGCGAGGTGTGCACGAACCCGCTCAGGAGCCGGGCCGCGGGGGCGGTCAGACGGTGGTCTTCACCGACTCCTGGTCTTCGTCGCCGTCGGTGATCTCACCCGCGTTGCGGGCGCGGACGAACTCCAGGAAGGAGTTGAGTTCGCGCTTGACGACCGGGGCGAGGAGGTACAGACCGATGATGTTGAAGACCGACAGCAGGAAGAGCGCGGAGTCGGCGAGGCTGATCAGCGAGTCGAGGGACATCAGGGCGCCCAGCACCACGAACAGGCTCCAGACGACCTTGAAGACGGTCTCGCTGGCCTTGCTCTTGCCGAACAGGTACGACCAGGCCTTGAGACCGTAGTAGCCCCAGGTCAGGATCGTGGAGAAGGCGAACAGCAGCACCGCGACGGTGAGCACGGCCGGGAACCAGGGCAGCACGGTCTCGAAGGCGTCGGAGGTGATGGTGACGCCGCCGATGCTCTCGCCGGCGCGGGCCTCGGCCCAGCTGGCCGGGTTGGCGATGACGATGGTCAGCGCGGTCATGGTGCAGATGACGACCGTGTCGATGAACGGCTCCAGCAGGGCGACCAGACCCTCGCTCGCGGGGTGCTTGGTCTTGACCGCGGAGTGGGCGATCGGGGCGGAGCCGAGACCGGCCTCGTTGGAGAACGCGGCGCGCTGGAAGCCGATGATCAGGGCACCGATCACACCGCCCGCGACGCCGTCGGCCTCGAAGGCGCCCTGCAGGATGGTCTGGAAGGCGTCCGGCACGTGGGTGACGTTGACCAGGATGACGACCAGGCAGGCCACGATGTAGATGCCGGCCATCGCGGGCACCAGCCGACTGGTGACCGAGGCGACGGACCGGATGCCGCCGAGCAGCACGAGGCCGACCAGCGCGGCGACGACCAGGCCGAAGAGGACGGCACCGGCGGAGGAGGCCAGGAAGCCGTCCTCGCCGCCGAAGGTCGAGGCGACCTGCGCGTAGCTCTGATTGGTCTGGAACAGGTTGCCGCCGAACAGGCCGAAGAAGAGGACCATGATCGAGGCGAGGACGGCGAGCACCTTGCCGAGCTTGGCGCCGCCGCTGCCGAAGCGCTCCTTGAGGCCCTTGGGCAGGTAGTGCATCGGGCCACCGGAGACGGTGCCGTCCGCATGCACCTCGCGGTACTTCACACCGAGGGTGACCTCGACGAACTTGGTGGCCATGCCGAGCAGGCCGCACAGGATCATCCAGAACGTGGCACCGGGGCCACCGATGGAGACGGCAACGGCCACGCCGGCGATGTTGCCCAGGCCGACGGTGCCGGAGACGGCGGCGGTCAGCGCCTGGAAGTGGTTGACCTCACCGAC
Organism: Streptomyces sp. NBC_00299; assembly: GCF_036173045.1. GTDB lineage: Bacteria > Actinomycetota > Actinomycetes > Streptomycetales > Streptomycetaceae > Streptomyces > Streptomyces machairae. The sequence continues at coordinate 2,588,427 of NZ_CP108039.1, read as the reverse complement.
CGACCCCTTCTCGTCGTACTTCCCGCGCACCACGTCGACCGCAAGTCTGAACTTGCGGACCTGCACGAATCCGAACCAGCCGGTGAAGACCAGACCGGCGACGACGAGCCAGGCGACGATGAGAGGAAGGTCCGTTCCGCCGACCGGAACGGTGTAGAAGACAACTTCCCCGAGCCGCTCGGCTATGGGCTCGAAAAACTCGCTGACAGCTTTGTCGACGGAGTCGGTCATGGAGTCGAGTGACACAGTGGCTACCTCGATGGTGCAGAGGCCGGCGCCTGATTGCGCCAGCTGATGTGCAGTCTTGAGCGAGCGCCGTCGGCGGCTCTGGGGCGGGGCGGCACAGCCCGCAGACTCGCGATTACCGGCTGTCACCGATGCGTGCCGACACCGGCTGCGTGGCCGCCGAAACCGCCCGCCGACTGTCACTGAGCGTGCGGGCACTGACCTACCGCCTGGAACGCGTCCACACTCTGACCGGCACCGACCCCACCGACCCCGCACACCGCTACACCCTGCAGACCGCGGTCATCGGCGCCCGCCTGCTCGACTGGCCGACCAGACCCCTGTGACCCACAGACCCTCCAAGGCCAGCGTCTGACCGACGAAGGCGTCGCCAGCACAGTCGGCAAGGGGTGTGCCGGAAATCCCCCTCGGCAATTCACGAGATCTGACGTAAGCGCCGACCTGGCGAGTCCCGTGTTTGCCCACGCCTGGAGGATTCCGCGTAGGCGCTTGCCCTGCGCGACTCGGAACTGGAGCGGCCGGGTGAGAAGCACCGTCGGCGCCCAGGTGCCGGCCGGTAGTGGGTGTCGGGTACCGGCGGAAATGGGTACTGGGCCCGATGGTGATGCCGCAAGGCTGTGTGTGACAGTGTCATGGACCCTTATGCGTCTGTTCTCCGGTAGGAGGAGCCAGGGCGCCCGCGCCGGCCGTGCGAATTCCGGCGACGGCGTGGCCTGGCCTTGGCGCTGGTGGCCCGCTCTGCGGCGATGCGTCCCATGGCCATCGTCACCGCTCCCGTCCTGGACGGCGTCGCCTACCGCAAGTACGCACCGCGGCCGACGTGCTGCGACCGCGCAGTGTCCTGACGTACCCGGCGCCCGCTGGTCCGGCACCGCTGGCGCGGCCTTCAGCTGTCCGCATGGACCCCCGCCGGTCAGGGCAAACCCCTTGGTGAGCAAGTACCACGGCTCCGTGTCTGTTCCGCCCGGCGCTACAGAAGGTAGCTTGGTGGAGAAGGCCCCTGTAAGGAGGGCGGTTTGATGCCGTGGTTCCTGTGGCTGCTCGCCGCCGGGGTGCTGGGTGCTGCGGAGTTCTTCACCCTGACACTCGTTTTCGGGTTGCTGGCGGGCGCTGCGCTGGTGGCCGCCGTAGTCGCTGGTGTGGGCATCGGCGTTCTCGGCCAGCTCGTTGCCTTCGCGATAGCAGCGGGAGCGGGCCTCGTCATCGTCCGTCCGGTCGCGCTGCGGCATATGGCACAGCAGCCCCTCACACGCGAGGGCAGTGATGCGCTGATCGGCAAGCGGGCCGAGGTCATGCAGGAGGTCACCGCAACCCACGGCCTGATCAAACTCTCCGGCGAGGAGTGGTCCGCCCGCGCCCTCGACGAGAGCCTTGTGATCCCGGTGGGAGCACTGGTGGATGTGATGGAGATCGAAGGCGCCACAGCCATCGTCTACCCCCGCGAACTCCTTCCGTGAACGGCTGAGCACAAAGCAACGGAGGCACTGTGGATCCAGTTGTCATTCCCATTCTTGTGGCGGCCATTGTCGTTGTCTTCGTCGTGGCCTCCACCGTGCGGATCGTCCCGCAGGCACGTCGCTACAACATCGAGCGGTTCGGCCGATATCGCCGGACGCTGCAGCCCGGCCTGAACTTCGTCGTGCCGGTGGCGGACCGCATCAACACCAAACTCGACGTGCGCGAGCAGGTCTATTCCTCCGACCCCAGGCCGGTGATCACCGAGGACAACCTCGTAGTGAACATCGACACCGTTCTCTACTACCAGATCACGGACCCACGGGCCGCGGCCTACGAGGTCGCTGACTACCTGCAGGCGATCGATCAGCTCACCGTGACCACGCTGCGTAACGTCATCGGCAGCATGGACCTGGAGGAGACGCTCACCTCGCGTGAGGAGATCAACTCCCGGCTCCGTGCCGTCCTCGACGATGCCACCGGCAAGTGGGGCATCCGGGTCAACCGCGTCGAGATCAAGGCCATCGATCCACCGCACACCATCAAGGAAGCGATGGAGAAGCAGATGCGGGCCGAGCGTGACAAGCGCGCGGCCATCCTGCACGCCGAAGGGGAGAGGCAGGCCAAGATCCTGACCGCGGAAGGCACGAAGCAGAAGGACATCCTGGAGGCACAGGGCACGCAGCAAGCCATGATCTTGCGGGCGGACGGCGAGGCGAAGGCGGTGGAGCTCGTCTTCCAGGCCGTTCATCGCAACAACGCCGACCCGAAGATCCTGGCCTACAAGTACCTGGAGACGCTCCCGCACTTGGCGAGCAGCGACAACAACACCTTCTGGGTTATCCCGGGGGAGCTGACCGAGGCGGTGCGGACCGTCACCCGGGCGTTCGGTGACCAGCCGACGGCGGGTTCGCACACACCCGCGCAACGCGAGGAAGCAGCCACCGCCGACGCCGACGACACGTCGCACGAAAGCCGGGTTCCAGAGCTCGATACCGGCTCGGCGGCTTCGCTCGACGCCGCGGCGGCTGCTGACGAGGCCGAGAAGGAGGCCGCCGCCGCAGTGAGCGACGCCAAGGCGGAGGCAGCGGCCGCAATGTCGCCCCAGGTACCGCGCCGGGCGCAGACGTCCGGAGATTGAGCCCACCCTCGGGCTGTCGCAAGGACCGCCGTGACGCGAAGCGGCGGCGACAGACGCCACGGGCGACGACCCGCCGCGGCGCGCCGCCGACCTGCCGGCCTTCCCCCTCCTGGCTCGCGACCGGCAGTCGCTCCTGATCCCCCCGCGAGCACTTACCTGTTCGTGGCGACCATGAAGGCCAGCAGCAACACCGATGGGCGGAGTGCAGACCTGCCCATCCATCAGCTAGGTGTGGCCATTGCCTTCGGTGCCGCAGTAACCGGTGCGGCATGGCTGATCTCGCGCAGGCGCGCATGAAGCGGTGTGCCGTGAGCGGTCTGTTCCGGCCGGCCACGACGAACGGTCCCTGGACGCCCGGCCACGGCGCCTCGACTCCCGGCGATCAGTCACTTCCATACCGGGACCCATCACCCGGCCTACGGAGAACGGGAGCTGCACCGCTCGCTGCCGATGCTGCTGCGCGTTTTCGCACCAGATCCTCCCGACGGCCTGGTGCCTGCCGGCTGATGCTGCGGTATGCGGCCTTGCCGTAGCGGCCTCAGTCTCTGGCCTGGGGCGGCTCGGACGCCGGGTGCCCGGGTTGAGGGGACTGTGGGGGCGTGGGCGGGGCTGTGTCATTGGAGGGAGCCAGAGCCTCGCCCGGGATGACGCGGGGTGCCGCCCCTTCTCCGGCCTCGGTCTGTTCCCCGGTACTGGCGCGCTCCTCCTTCATGGCACGGGCCTCGGCTTTGAGGATGCGGGCCGACTTGCCTGCGGAGCGGGCGAGTTCGGGGAGCTTCTTGGCCGCGAGGACGGCTATGACGACGATGAGGATGACGGCGAGTTCGCTCAGTCCGAACATGCAGGTCCTGGCTTTCTCTTTCAGGGCCCGGGCCGGGCGCGGCGCGAGCATATCGAGCGGCGGGGGGACGACGGTGTCGCTGTCCGGGTTTGGTGTCGGCCACCGTGAGCCGGAGCGGCTGGGAGGCTGCGCAAGCCGCGCATACGGCTGGGGCCGCGATTACAGGTGGGGAGAGATCGACGGCAACAGGTCCTGGAACGTGCGGCCCACCGCGGGTTCGCCGATGGCCTTCATCTGCCAGCCGCTGCCGCTGCGGTGGACCTTCGCCATGATCTGGGCCGTGTGGTCGCCGCCGCCGGTGAGGGTGTAGCGGGCCAGCTCGGTTCCCGTGGTCTCGTCGACGAGGCGGCAGAAGGCGTTCTGCACTTGGGTGAACGTCTGGCCGGTGAAGGAGTTCACGGTGAAGACGATCTGGTCGATGTGGGCGGGGACCTTGGCCAGGTCTACGAGGATGGCCTCGTCGTCGCCTCCGGCGCCGGCGCCGCCGGTGAGGTTGTCTCCGGTGTGCCGGACCGAACCGTCGTCGCTGGTCAGGTGCTGGAAGAAGATGACGTCAGCGATCTGCCCGGAAGTGAACAGTACGGCGGAGGCGTCCAGGTCGATCTCACTGCCTCCAGTGAGCTTGGCCAGGAAGCCTTTGCGTGGTGCGGCCTGCCAGCCGAGGCCCATGCGTACGGAGGTCAGGCTGCTGCCGTCGGATTTGGTGAGGCTGATCTGCTCGCCCTTGCTCAGATCGACCGACATGGGGGTGCTCCTTCGGGTGTGTACGGCTCTTGTGTAGGGCTCTGTCGCGCGTTGAGGCGGCGGGTGGCGTCAGGGGATGTGCCGGACGGTGTCGTCGGGGCCAGCGGGTGAGGGCTTCGGGAGCGCGGCGCGAAGGAGTGGGTCCTCGCTGATGCGGCGTCTCAGGTGGGGCAGCATTCCGCGGTCGAGTAGCGCCTGTTGCCAGGTGATCCGTGCCTGTTCCAGGCGGTCGGCTGAGGGGACACCGCCTCGTTGCTGTAGGGCAGTGCGCAGGAGGGCGGTCAGGGCGGTCAGGGTGCTCACCGCCGCGATGAGCGCGAGCACCCAGCCCGCGGTGACGAGTGAGGCGGGCAAGCTGCCCGATATCTCGGCGAGTTGGAGAACGTAGCCGAGCAGGAGCAGGATAGCCGCGGACGTGGCGGCCACCAGCGGCGTGAGCACGCTGAGCGCCGACAGCAGGGTGGCTTTGCTCGGCGGGTGCTCCGGACCGTGCGGGGCGGACGATCGTACGGCGCGGTAGGCGTCGTAGGAATCGCCCGACTCCGCCGTGATCTCGTCGGCGGCTTCGAGGGCGTGGGTGCGGAGATGCCTGGCCGCCTGGCCGGTGGGGTCGGCGAGAAGGGCTGCGCGGATGTCCGCGGTGCTCAGTGCGAGATGCAGTACCGCTTCGAAGTCCGCGCGGTCCTCCGGGCGGAGGCGGTGCGGGCCGGCCACGTGGGTCTCCTCGTCGGTTGCTGAGGCGGTCGCAGAGGGAGGCGCGGTGTGGGACTGCTTCGACGGCGCGACCACCGGACCTGTTCCTGAGCGACAGGTCCGGTGGTGCCATGCCTGTCCCTGTCAGACGTTGACGCCGAAGTCGGAGGCGATGCCGGCCAGGCCGGAGGCGTATCCCTGGCCGACGGCGCGGAACTTCCACTCCGGGCCGTTGCGGTAGAGCTCGCCGAAGACCATGGCGGTCTCGGTGGCGGCGTCCTCGGACAGGTCGTAGCGGGCGATCTCGGCGCCGCCGGCCTGGTTGACGACGCGGATGAAGGCCCCTCGGACCTGGCCGAAGCTGTGGCCGCGGTTCTCGGCGTCGTGGATGGACACCGGGAAGACGATCCGGTCGACCTCGGCCGGTACGGCCGCGAGGTTCACCTTGACGACCTCGTCGTCACCCTCGCCCTCACCGGTGAGGTTGTCCCCGGTGTGCTCGACCGAACCGTCCGGGCTCTTCAGGTTGTTGAAGAAGACGAAGTGCTGGTCCGACGGGACCTTCCCGGAGGCGTCGAGGAGCAGCGCGGAGGCGTCGAGGTCGTAGTCGGTGCCTGTGGTCGTGCGCACGTCCCAGCCCAGACCGACCAGGACGGCGGTCAGGCCCGGTGCCTCCTTGCTGAGCGAGACATTGCCACCCTTGGACAGGGAAACTCCCACGACGTACTCCTTCTCGGCAGGTGCGGTCACGGTCCGCGGCGCGGACCCGGATCAAGAATCTACAGCACTGTAGAGAAAGTGAAAGGATGGCGGGGCCGGGTGGCAGACGCAGCGAGCGTGACCCATCTGCGGGGCACTGGCCCCGAAGCGGTCTGTCAGTCCTGTGAGTTGCCGAACGGCAGGCGGTAGCCGATCAGCAGCGCGAGTGCACCGGCGATGGCCGAGCCCCGGCGCGCGGCGTCGAAGAACTCCCGCTGCACCTCCAGTCGAGGGGCTCCGGCGACAGCCAGCCGCCCGCGAAGGCGCCGGCGATGCCGATGACCGTCGTGCCGATACAGCCCCGCGGATCCCGGGCAGGCGGGCCCTGACGATCGCGCCGGCGGGAAGGCCCGGAATCAGCCATGCGATGACACCCGTTTTTCTTGTTCCCTTCGGCCTGCCCGACTGTCCTGGCTTCTGGCGGGCGGTGCCGAGCACCGTAGCTTCTACAATTATGTAGAGGATTTGGTGGTGGGCTGGTGCGGACTCCTTGGGAGGCACGGAGTTGCTCCGGGCGTCTATACGATGTCCGCCCGGGAAACGGGATGATGGCGGAAGGGAGGCAGGGTGTGACGGATCACCGGCAGCGTCCCCGGCGGCGGGGGCAGGGCGAACTGGAGGCACAGGTCCTGTCGGCGCTCGGCGAGGCGGACGGTCCGGCGACCGCGGGCTGGGTGCAGGAGCGTCTGGGCGGGGATCTTGCCTATACGACGGTGATCACGATCCTGACCCGGCTGCTGGCCAAGGGGGCGGTCACACGGGAGCGGGCGGGCCGTTCCTTCGCCTGGACGCCCACGTCGGACCAGGCGGGCCTGGCCGCCGGGAAGATGCGCCGGGTGCTGGACGCCGAGAACGACCGGGAAGCGGTGCTGGCCAGCTTCGTCACCGGCCTCGGCCCGGACGACGAGCGGCTGCTGCGCGAACTGCTGGGTCAGCCGCTGAGCGAAGGGGAAGACTGACATCTCATGGGGGTCTTCGTCTTTCTGCCGCTGGTCCTGCCGTTAACGGCGTGGCCGATCGCGCGCCTCGCCGAGCAGCGTCTGCATCCAAGGACCGCGACGCGGCTGCTGACCGGAGTGGCCGCGGTGATGGGCACGTGCAGCACGGTGTGCCTGGGGCTGGTCATGGTGGTCGGCACCGCCCAGCTGCCCGGCAACCCTCTGCCGGACGGCTGGTCGGACCCCGAGGTGCGCGCGGCGGTCCCGTACGACGAGGTCGCGGGCAAGGCGGCCATCCCCGCGCTCGTCGCGGTGATCGTGGCCTGCGGCCGGACCTTGTGGCGGCACGGCCGGGTGCGACGGCGCGCCCACCACGCGCTGGCAGGGCTGCCGGGTACGGAAGTGGCCGTCCTACCCGATGGCGTCCCGTACGCGTACGCGCTGCCGGGCGGCCGACGGGACCGGGTGGTGGTGACCACGGCCCTGCTGGACTGCCTGGAACCGGATGAGCGCAGGGCGCTGTTCGCCCATGAGCGGGCGCATCTGACCGCCCGGCACCATCGCTTCCTGCTCACCGTTCAACTGGCCGCGCGCGCTAACCCGTTCCTGCGACCACTGCGTACCGCCGTGGCGTACACCGCGGAGCGATGGGCGGACGAGGAAGCGGCCCGGGCGGTCGGCAGTCGGCGGGCCGTTGCGTGCGCGATCGGCAAGGCGGCCCTCGTGTCGCGCGGGACGCCGGTGCCCACATTCGCGGGGCTCGCGGCACCCGGGCCGGTGCCGCGCCGGGTGGCGGCCCTGCTCGGGCCCGCTCCGGTGGTGCGCAGCTGGCCGTCGGTGTTCACGTCGGTGGGCCTTGCCGCGTGGGGTGCGGCCGCGGGAACCGCTGTATCGGCAATGTCGTCAGCGAACTCCGCCGTGACGATGGTCCTCATCCTGCATGCGGCGACGCCCCTCTGACCCGCAGGGGCTGTTCGGTCAGGCGTAGGCCCGAAGCATCGAGAGTCTGGTGACGAGCCTTTCCATGGGGCGACGCCCGAAGACGGACGAACAGCACCAGACAGTCGGTCAGAATGCTGGCCAGGCGAGTCCGGGCCCGTCTCCGTCCCGTCTCGCCCCTTACTTGGCAGGTTGCCGATTTCAGTTCTGCCCCAGCGGATTCGTCTGATGTCGACGCCGAGGAGTTCGAGCAGGCGGAGCTGGCTGAGGCATTGGTCGCGCCGGAGCCGGAGGCCGGACAGTGCGGTCCAGGAGTGCGCGGCTGACGAGAATGTGGCCGATCGGCTCTTCGCGGCCGGCGTGGACGTGGGGGAACCGCTGTCGGCGCCTCGGCTCCCCATCCGCTCCGGCACACGGCCCGGAGGCGGCCGAGGCTGAATGGAACGCCTCCCTGGGGGAGAAGCTCCAGGGGGCGACGCCGGTCCTCGTGGTGGCCCGCCGCGACCGGGAGGGGGGATCGGCTCCTGCAGGGGGCCGAGAGCACGATGCTGGCCAGCGTCCGGCGCTGGCCGGGATCGCGGCCGTGCGGACGGGCAGTGTGCCGGGCGGCGGCCCCTGGGTGCCGGCCCGGCACATGTGCCGTTTGTTGGTCAGAGATCGAACTCGTGCGGCGGCAGGTCGAGAGTGAAGCACGCTTCTCGGACCACAGCCTGCTCGTCCTTGTCGAAGTCGCCGTCGGCGCCGCCGATGACGATGCCGATCTGGATGACGGCACGCGCCTCGGCGGGCTTCTTCTTCGCCTTGGCGATCTCCTGAAGGACGCTGACCTTGCCGAAGTCGAAGTCGGTGGTGAGCTTGTTGAGGTTGTCCTCGAAGCGCCGCTGCAGGTCCATGGCGTCGAAGTTCTGCAGCACCTCGTTGGAGGCGATCAGCTGCGCCACCCGCTGCCGTTCGGAGGGGTCGACGGTGCCGTCGGCGGCGGCGACGAGCGCGCACATGGCCATGCTCGCGTCGCGGAAGGCGCCGCTCTTGAGGTCGTTCTTCTTCGCAGTGAGCTGGGTCTGCATCTGCGATGCGGACTCCTTGAGGCGGTCCCACAGGGCCATGAGAACTCCGTACGTGTCGGAAGGACGCCCGGACGGAGGCGCTCCGGACAGCATTTCTTCTACAGCAACGTAGAAGCTACCAGCAGGGTGCGAAGCGGAGAGCCGCTCCGCACCCTGCCGCGCATCCTTTACCGGGTGCTGTCGGGGGGCATCAGCTCTCTTCTTCCTCGTCGCCCTCGAAGAAGTCCCCGACCTCGTCGACGACTTCGGCAGCCACCATGCCGCCGACGACGCCGATCGCGAGCCCGGCCGCACCCGCTGCGACGGCGGTGCCCATGCCAGGTCCAGAGCGGTGCCCGTTGTGGTCGTGGTCATCGTGCCCGTTGTGCCCGCCGCGGCCGTACGCGGGGTGAGAGCCGTACGACGCCCGGTGCTCGACCAGGTGCCGGATCCAGCCGTCGACTTCGGTGTTCCAGTCCCGTACGTCGTGGTGTCCGACCGTGAAGCGGGTCAGTGCGTCGTGCCCTCCGGTGAAGAAGCCGCCACGCTTGTCGGCCTCCAGGATCACCTCGACGCCGGCGGGGTTCGAGAGGAAGGTCAGTTCGATCTCGTTGACCTGGTGCGCGTACTGCGGGGACGGGGTGAGTTCGATCTCCTGGTAGAAGGGCAGCTGTTGCCCGGTGCCGCTGATGCGGCCGTACTCCAGGTCGGCGGAACGGAAGCCGAACCCGAGCTGTCCGAGGGCCTCCAGGATCGCCTCCTGCACGGGCAGCGGGCCCACGGTCAGCTGGTCGAGGTCGCCCTTGTCCTTCGCGCCGGCCACCGCCAGCTCGGTGCGCACGCCGAGTACGATGCCCAGCGGCTGGCCGTACAGCTCGGTGACCGGGGTCTCCCACGGCAGCGTCACCGCGAACGCCATGCCGCGCTCCTCACCTGCCGCGAGCCGGAAGCCCCCGCCCACGGTGAACCGGTCGAAGATAACGACACCCTCGCTCTCCCCGTCGTCGTGCTCGGCCTCCACCCGAGCCACCAGTTCCAGGGTGATCTGCTCGATGCCGAAGTCGGCGTCGCCGCCCTTGAGGCGGACCTCCCCCGACAGACTGCCGCCCGGCCGGGTCGGGCCCGGCGTGAGGACTGTGTCCACCGTGGGCCCGCCCACGCCGAGCGAACCAAGCAGCCGTTTGAACACCATCGCGGCGTCCACTCCTTTACATGCGTCCGTCATGCGCGTCTGTCGCGTGGAACAACCCGGCAGGCCCGGACGTTCTCTACACGCGAGTAGAAGCATAGGGTGGACGGACCCGCCGAAGGCGGCGTCACGACCCCGGATGCGGGAAAGTCCGAAAACCGCCGCAAACTCGCGGCCGCCAAGGACTTGACCGGCAGACTTTGCTTGACCTTTACCATGAGGGAGAGAGGGCTGACACCCTCCCGACCTGTCGCACCGAACCGACCCGTCTACCGAAGACTTCGTCCCGAAAAGGAGCCAGAGTCCCGCAATGGGTGAGCCTCCCAGTACCGGCCGTGCCATGCCCTGCCCAGGTCACAGACTTGAGGGAACGGGGGTGGCACGGTGACCGAGGTCCTGCTGCTCCTGCTGGCCCTCCTTCTCACACTGGCCTGCGCACTCTTCGTCGCCGCCGAGTTTTCCCTGACCACCGTCGAGCGCGGTGACCTGGAGCGGGCCGCCGCGGCGGGCGAACGCGGAGCCGAAGGCGCGCTGAAGGCCGTACGCCATCTGACCGTTCAGCTGTCCGGCGCCCAGCTCGGCATCACCGTCACCTCGCTGGTGATCGGCATGCTCGCCGAGCCATCGCTCGCGGCGCTGCTACGCGGGCCGCTGGATGCGGTCGGCCTCGGCGGCGCGGCATCCTCCGTCGCGACCGTGCTGGGTGTGGCCGTGTCGACCGTGGTGCTGATGGTGGTCGGCGAGCTGGTGCCGAAGAACTGGGCGATCTCCCGCCCGCTCGCCGTCGCCAAGGTGGTGGCCGGCCCGCAGCGCGGCTTCACGGCCGCCTTCGGCCCGTTCATCCGACACCTGAACAACACCGCCAACCGTTTCGTACGCCGCTTCGGCCTGGAGCCCGCCGAGGAACTGGCCTCCGCCCGCAGCGCCGAGGAACTGGTCGCGCTCGCCCAGCACTCCGCCGCCGAAGGCGCGCTGGAGGCCGACTCCGCCGAACTTTTTGTACGCACGCTGCACCTGGGCGAGCTGACCGCCGAGAACGTGATGACCCCGCGGGTCGACGTCAAGGCCCTCGAAGCGCACGCCACGGCCGCGGACGCGGCGAACCTCACCCACGCCACCGGCCTGTCCCGCTTCCCGGTCTACCGCGACAGCCTGGACGAGGTCATCGGCACCGTCCACATCCGGGACGTGCTCGCGCTGGCCCCGGAGAAGCGCGCGGTCACCCCGGTCACCGAACTGGCCACTGAGCCCCTGCTGGTTCCCGACAGCCTCACCGCCGACCGGCTGCTGGAGCGGTTGCGCTCCACCCGCACCATGGCCGTGGTCATCGACGAGTACGGCGGCACGGCGGGCGTGGCGACGATGGAGGACATCGTCGAGGAGGTCGTCGGCGAGGTCCGCGACGAGCACGACCCCTTCGAGGTGCCGGACCTGCAGACCGCACCGGCCGCAGCCGACGGCCGCGCGGCATGGGAGGCGGACGGCTCCGTCCGCATCGACCAGCTCGCCGCGATAGGACTGACGGCACCGGACGGCCCGTACGAGACCGTGGCCGGTCTGGTCGCCACCCGCCTCGCGCGCATCCCCGCCAAGGGGGACGTCCTGGAACTGGACGACGGCTGGCGCATGGATGTCCTCGACGTCGACCACCACCGCGCCGACCGTGTCCGTATCACCGGGCCCGCCCAGATCCCGGTCCAGGCGGGAGCGACGGGGGAGGAGTCCCGATGACCGTGCTGCAACTCGCCATCGGCGCCCTGACCCTGCTGACCAACGCCTTCTTCGTCGGGGCCGAGTTCGCCCTGATCTCCGTGCGCCGCAGCCAGATCGAGCCCCGCGCAAAGCAGGGCCATGCGCGGGCCCGGATGACCATGTGGGCCCTGGAGCACCTCTCCGCGATGATGGCCACCGCCCAGCTCGGCATCACCGTTTCCTCGCTGGTGCTGGGCGCGGTCGCCGAACCGGCCATCGCCCACCTGCTGGAGCCCGCCTTCGAGACGGCCCACATCCCGCACGGCCTGGTGCACCCGATCGCGTTCGTCATCGCGCTCAGCGTGGCGACGTATCTGCACATGCTGATCGGCGAGATGGTTCCGAAGAACATCGCGCTGGCAGCGCCGGTCGAAACGGCCCTGCTGCTCGGCCCGCCACTGGTGGCCCTCACCCGAGCGCTGCGGCCGGTCGTGTTCGGCATCAACGCTTTCGCGAACATCCTGTTGAAGCTGCTACGTGTGGAACCGAAGGACGAGGTGGAGTCGGTCTTCACCGATGACCAACTCGCCCGCATGGTCCTCGACTCCAGCGCGGCCGGACTGCTCTCACCCGCCGACGGCGAACGGCTGCGCGACGCGCTGGAACTGGGCACCCGCCCGGTCGGCGAAATCCTCGTCCTCGCCCAGCGGATGCACACCGTCGACCACTCCATCACCCCGGCCGAACTGGAGCGGACGGCCGCCGCAGTTGGCTACTCGCGCTTCCCTGTCACCGGCCCGAACGGCACCTTGCTGGGCTACCTGCACATCAAGGACACCCTCGGCATCGCCGACCGCGACCAGCCGTTCCCGCGCGGTGCCCTGCACCCCGTCACCCGGGTCCGCATCGACACGCCGCTGGACGACACCCTGACCGCCCTGCGCGCCGACGGCAGCCACTTGGCCGCCGTGACCGGCGAAGGGGGAGCGGTCCTTGGCTTCGTGACCATGGAGGACGTTCTGTCCGAACTGGTCGGCCCGGCGCCGGCCACGGCCTGATAGCCCATGACGAGGGGGTAGCCGGTCAGCGTGACCGCGATGTTGAGGTGCACCGGCAGCATGGCAGGCTCCTCGCGGTCAGGTGGGCTAAGGCCCGGTCGTTGCTGGCGTCGCGTCCGATGTACCGGGGCGGTGGGTGCGACGGCGGAAGGGAAGGCGTACGTGGGCCGTGACCGGATGCTTGGAGGGGATCGTCGCGCCGTCGAGGCGTCCGGCGATGATCTCTTCCAGCGGGTCCCACTCGTTGTGTGAATTGACCGGCGAGACCAAAGGCTCCGCACGGTTGTCAATCGTGGCCGATAGCGCGGACATCACGCGCAATGCGCTGCCCACTCGGGGCACAGCGGCCGTGCGACCGGGCACTCACCCAGTCCCGGAGTTTGCACATGACCGAGATCGAGTGGGCGTCGCCGTCCCCAGAACCGAGGAATCGCCGGCCTGGGTGCTCTGTCACTTCGCCTCCCACTTTCTCGCGTACTGCTGGGGCTGTCAGGTTGATCACTGCCCGCGACGAGCGCGGGACTCGGAGGCCCACCGTGAGTCCCGGCCCCCGGCCGCGATCGGCGGCCGTGGGCCTGGCGTCCTGCCTGGAGGTCAGTGGTCCTGGTGGTTGCTGTGCTCTGGCTGCTCCAGGTGATCGGGGCAGTCGGGGTTGTGACAGGGGCCCGGGCCCCACACCGGCACGAAGATTCCGAGAGTCTTGTGCCGTCTCTTGATGGTCATATCGAGGGGCTGCTTGCAGACCGGGCACACAAGCGTCCCTCGGGGACTCGTCTCATGCGCGGCTTTGCTCATTCTTTAACAATAAGCGGTCTGGCCGGAGAAGGGGATGGGCCACAGGCTGCTCACCGCCGCGTTGCTTCAGTGCGCCGGCCGGGGTGGATCATCGGGCTGCTGGTCCTGCTCAGCATGTGCGTCACCGGGTCCGGGGTTCTCGGATGGCGTGTCTGACAGGGAGGGTGCCTTCTCGTCCTGAGCTGTCGGAGCCAGATTGGGTGGGACGGGCCGCCGCAGGCTGAACACGACGGAAGCGGCCAGAACAACGACGATGACCGCCAAGCTGATCGGTGAGGGTATCTCCGGGATGCTGGGACTGATCACCTTGTGGGACGCCTGGAGAATGAGCTTGACACCGATGAAGGCCAGGATGATCGCGAGGCCCATGTTCAGATAGTGGAAGCGGTCCAGCAGGCCCGCGAGCATGAAGTACAGGGCACGCAGGCCCAGGATGGCGAACGCGTTGCTGGTGTAGACGATGAAGGCGTCGTCGCTGACGGCGAGGACGGCGGGCACGCTGTCGACGGCGAAGATCAGGTCGGCGGCCTCGATCGCGGCGACCACCGCGAGGAGTGGGGTGGCCACGCGCTTGCCGGCCTCCTTGACGAAGAACTTCGCGTCGGCGTACTCGTCCCGGACCGGCATGATCTTGCGGAGCATGCGCACAGCGAAGCTCTTGCCGGGGTCGAAGCTCTCCTCCTCGTCCTTGAGGAGCTTGTAGGTGCTGTAGAAGAGGACGGCGGCGAAGGCGAACAGCACCGCGGTGAAGCGGCTGACGACGGCGACACCGAGGGAGAGGAAGATCCCGCGGAAGACCAGTGCGCCGATCACGCCGAAGAACAGGACCCGGTGCTGGTAGGCGCGAGGCACCTTGAAGTAGGCGAAGATCACGGCGAAGACGAACAGGTTGTCCACCGACAGGCTCTTCTCCAGCAGCCACGCGGTGGTGTACTCGGTGCCGGCCGTCGGGCCGAGGGCGAGGAAGACGACGCCGCCGAAGATCAGAGCGAGGCTCACCCACAGGGCGCTCCACGCGGCAGCTTCCTTGAAGCCGATGACGTGCGCTGTGCGGTGGGCCAGCAGGTCCACCGCCAGCGACACCACCACCGTCGCGGCGAAGGCTCCCCACAGCCAGAACGGGACCTCAAGCACAACCCGTCACCTTCTCAGCGGCCCACGCTGATACGGGCCCCTATACGGGAGTCTGCGGCATTTCACTGCGCCCGGCGACACCGGGGTCGGAGGCGAGCAGGTCACCAGACGCGCTCTCGTACAGGGGCAGGGGTGGGCGAGAGGGGGCACGCTCGACGTAGAGGCGGCGGATCCGTCAGGGGGGCTTGTGATGGGGCGGAGTCACCAATTTCACCTCGACGTCAAGGGGCACGCGAGGCCGTGAGCCTCGATGGCGGCCAGGATTGAGCGGTCGAGCTGCTGGTCGACGGCACGGACACTGGTCGGGCCGAGATACATGGGAGCCGAGCTCCGATCCTCACCGGCGAACTACCCCCGATTCACCGTTGGCCGTGAGCGTACGCACCAGCAACACACGGTCCGCCAGCGGAAGCCGCCAGGGGGCGGCCGCGCTGAACGTTGCCACCATGGCGCCGCATCAGCTCCACCACCTCGGCGAACTGCACCTCGGGCGGGCCATCTAGGGTGTTTCGTTTAGATCATCGGATCGTTGGTCCGGTGTGTCGTCCGCCGAGCGGGCGCCGGCCTGCCGTACCGTCATGATCACGGCTCTGGACCGACCGGCCATGTGCGGAGAGCCTTGGACGCGGGGGCGGCGGGGTGCCTGCTGAAGAGCATCTCGCCGAAGGGACTCGCGGAGGCGGTGCGCACGGTCGCCGCAGGCGGTCGGGTGATCGACCCGCCGGAGCTCGCAGACTTGGCGGAATCGATGCCCGCGCGAGGCGGGGAGGTACTCAGGCTGGCCGCGAGTGGTGTGGACACACGGGCGATCGCCAGCGATCTGTTCCTCAGCGTGGGTACAGTACGCAATCGACTTTCGGCCGCCGTGGGCGACCTACACGCCCGCACCCTGGTGGACGCGATTCGTATCGCCGTGCGTCACGGCTGGATCTAGGGGTAGTTCGACGGTCAGGATGAAGCGTCCGCCACAGGATTTCGTGCCGAGGGTTCCGCCGAGTGCCAGGACTCGGAATCGCATGTTCACCAGTCCACTGCCCTGATCGTCGTCCTCTACGCTCGGCGGAACGCCGTCGTTGTCGATGGACAGTCGCACCCGAGAAACCTGGGTCGTCACCTCGATCTCGCAACGCGACGCCTGGGGTGCCGCAGCACGTTCCCGATGCCCTCGCGCAGGACAGCACTCATGCAGTTGGCCGTGGGCCCGCCGAGATCCAGTCCGGCAGGCAGAGTTGTGCGCGTGGCGATCCCCGCAAGGGACAACAGATTCTGGGCGTGCGCGACTTCCGTGTGCAGATCGGCGGCGATCCTATGCCCAATGATGCTTCGTATCTCCTGGTGGGTGCGTCGTGCCAGCGTGGCGATGTCGGTCAGCGCCTGGTGACCTGGTGCGTCGCTCACAGTCCGGGCGAGGGCTTGCTCGCTCTGCACAGCGACGGAGACAAGTGACGAACCCACCAGGTCATGCAGGTCCTGCGTCACGCGGACCCGTTCGCGGTACTCACGGAGGCGACCCGCCTGACTGTGTGAGGCTTGAAGCCGTGCGGCGAGCAGGGTCAGGTGGACCACCGCGTACACGCTGCTGCCAGTGACGACGGTCGACACCAGCACGCTCATGCTGCCGCGCTGCGAGGTCACCAGACTGCTGTTCACGAGCAGAGGGCCGCTCGCTGCCACCGCTTCCGCGATGACGATCGAAGCCGGTCGAGGCACCGTCAGCAGCACGGCACC
Organism: Streptomyces sp. NBC_00299; assembly: GCF_036173045.1. Lineage (GTDB taxonomy): Bacteria > Actinomycetota > Actinomycetes > Streptomycetales > Streptomycetaceae > Streptomyces > Streptomyces machairae. The sequence goes on along the minus strand of NZ_CP108039.1, from coordinate 2,572,029 downwards.
CACGAGGAAGCCCAAGAGACTCAGCCACGAGTACTCAAAGACGAGGACAGGTAGATAGGTGAGCACCGCCTGCAGGCCGAGCAGACGACGACGCGGGCCGCACGAAGACCGTGACGATCTCGGGGGGTACTGGCACGGCCGTCCCCGCGGTCACCACGACGTACGACCCGGTCAGCGGCAAGGTGGCCGAGATCACCTCCACCGGCGGCGGAACGATCAAGAAGGCGTACGACAAGCTCGGCCGCCTCGTCTCCTACACCGACGCCGACGGAGGCGTCACCACCAGCCAGTACGACGCCGAGGGCCACGCGGTCCTCGTCAGCGACAATGTGCCGTCCAGCACGAGTTACGCGTACGACGCGACCGTTGACCCGCGCGGTCTTCCCACGTCGATCACGGACTCCGTGGCGGGCACGTTCAGCGTGCGCTACGACGCCGACGGGCAGGTGCGCTCCCAGAAGCTGCCGGGTGGCTACACCATGAGCCAGAGCACCAACCCGGCCGGCATGGCCATGGAGCGGACGTACACCCGAGACAGTGACGGCGAGGTGCTCTTCTCAGAGACCCTCATTCCCACCGTCCACGGCCAGCGTTCCTCCTACACCGGCTCGTTGGGCAAGACGTCCAGCCAGACCTACCAGTACGACAAGGTCGGCCGGCTCGTCCGGGCGGAGGACGACAGTAGCTGCGGGTGACGCAGCCACCGCCGCCGCCGAGCCCGGCTTGGCCTGCACCACCACCGGCGCCACGACCACCAGCCACGCCTACGACAGTGCCGACCGTCTGGTCGACTCCGGCTACACCTACGACGCCTTCGGCCGCACCACCGCCGCGCCCGGGACCACGCTGGCCTACTACACCAACGACCTGGTGCGTCAGCAGACCGCGGGCACCCAGCGGCAGACCTGGAACCTCGACTCCCAGCTGCGCTTCCGCGGCTCGACGGTGGAATCCAACGCCTCCGGCACCTGGACACAGCCCAGTCCAAGCTCCACCACTACAGCTCCGACGCGGACACCCCGCGCTGGACAGTGGAGGACACCGCCTCCGGCGCGGTCACCCGTAACGTGAACGGATTCGACGGTCAACTGGTGGCGACCACCGCCAAGACCGGCTCAACCGTCCTGCAACTCGTCAATCTGCACGGCGACGTGGTGATGCAACTGCCCACCACCGCCAGTCAGGCCCCCACCGTTCTCTCCACCGACGAGTACGGCAACCGCGCGAACACCTCCAGCACGGTCCGCTGCGGCTGGCACGGCGGAATGCACCGGTCCGGGGAGACCCTCACCGGCCTTACCCTGATGGGTGTCCGCCTGTACAACCCGGCGACCGGCCGCTTCCTGTCCGCCGACCCGCTGCCGGGTGGTAGCTGCAACGCCTACGACTACGCGTGCGCCGACCCCGTCAACAACGAGGACGTCACCGGCTGCGCGACCTGTCGTGTGCCCAAGCACGCCTGGACCGGCCGCAGTTACACCACGGTCCTGCGCACCACGCGCTGGAGCTACAGCGGTTGGCAGAACGTCAGCTGGCACTGGTACATGGACGTCCTGAGCGGTGACTACGGACCGGTGCCCATCAGCGCGTGGAAGCGGCAGTACCGCTACCGCAAGCAGTACATCTTCAAGTGCAAGGTCGTGGCCTGGTACGGCTGGGGCCGGCAGAAGATCCTGGCGACCTTCGAAACGCACTGGCAGTACTCCTACCGTGACCGCACCACGTACCGGATCAAATGGACCGGTATCAAATGGACACGGACCGGAGGCTGGAGCGGGACGAGAACGTCATGGCGCTACGTGTCCAGCTATCGCATCGTCTGCACAAAGGGATGACTTCTTCAGCCTGATCATCCGTAGAGCATAAGGTGGTGCTCCGCGACACCGGTCGCGGAGCACCACCTCCTTGCCCCACCCGCACTGCCGCAGGCCGGTTTGTTCACCGCTTGGGCCTTGGCCGCTTTTGTGGAGACATCTCTATGCTTCCCGCAGTGATCGCTTTCGGGATCGCCTTCTTCTGTTTCACTCTGCGGTGCTCCGTCACTGTCGCCCGGATGCAGGACATCCCAACCTGGCGCAGGTTCCTGCCGCTCTCCCTTTTCCTGATCGCTGCCGCGGCCAGCCTGCTGCGGGCGTTCGACATTCCAGAGGTGGCGAACGCCATCTCCTTCCCGCTGAACCTGGCAGTCGTCCTTCTGTCTTTCCGGGAGATTCGCGGTGGCCGCCGCAAGCGCGAACTCGGCCCTTCCGTATAGAAGATCAACGGCAGTCGGTAGTTCTCTATCGCACGCTCATCTACGTGAGAGCGCGCCAATTCATGCTGTGTACATTCGTGTAAGAACGCGCACAAGAATTTTCGGGTGTATGAGATCTCGTCGAATGTGGGGTGCCGCCGCCGTAGTAGCTGCCCCCACCGGCGCAGGTACTTGCTCACCCCCTGCTCGGTGAGCCGCACCGGGTACAGCTTTGCGATCAGATCACCCACTCCGACGCGCAACCACAGCTGCCCGGCCAGCCCCAGGTCACAGGGACGGTGATCCAGTACGGCCTGCCGGATCGCCTGGTCACAGTGCCACCGCGACCACCTTTGCAGCCGCTCCCGTCAGAGCTCGTGGCGGGCGGTGGGTGCGGGGTCCTACCCGAGGCCCAGCTCGCGCAGCATTCGGGTCAGGTCGGCCGGAGCCGCTGCCAGGCGGACCGGGGTGCCCGCGTCGTCGAGTTCGGCGACGTGCCAGCTTCTGCTGATCGCCTCCTCATCGCCCCGCGCGCGCCTCACGTTCACGGCGGTAAGCCGTTCCACCGGGATCGGCTTCGCCGCGAACCGGCCGGGGCCGCCGTGAGGCACCACCGCGGGCGGGCCGTCGCCGAGGACGATGTGAGTGCCGAAGCCGTGCGGGTTGTAGTCGGTGTGGTCCAGGAAGCGGGCGGCCAGGAACACCTCTCCCCGCACGGGGGGTGTCTGGGCCGCGCCCGCCTCTCCCGGTGTACGGATACGTGTGGCGCGCCACGCCCAGGCGAACAGGCTCAGGCTGACCAGCGAGCCCGCTGCCCACCACGTGATCGGCGTGCGCGACGAGAACAGGGTGGTGGGGTGGAGGTAGCACAGCGGCAGCAGCCATACGGCGGTTGCGACGAGCACGCCCGCGAACGGCAGTGCCGAGGGGAGCACCTCGTCGTCGGCCAGGCGGCGCCCGCGCCGGCGCATCAGCATCAGGGCTCCCGGGTACGCCGCGCCCACGGCCAGCCCGGCCGCGATGACGGCCACGTCACCGGCGGGCGTCATGTGTTCGCGCCAGACGTGCCGATCGCCGGCGACCACTCTGATTTGACCACGCCAGAAGGTCACCTCGGCCCGGTCACCGGCCGCGAACCCCTGAGCGCCTTCGTACGAGACCCTGACTCGCCGCACCGGCTCGCCGTCAGCGAAGTACAGCCAGTTGGGCTTCCTGCCCCCCTCGGGCTCGGCCCGCGCGATCACGGTCGGCACGGTGGTCAGGCACTCGCCGCGCACCGCTGCGGGCGTCTCGGCGGCACACGGCACGGCCGCCTCCCACGCCCGCTTCTGCGCATTGGCGCTCGGCACGGACCACGCGGCCAGACCCGCACCTGCGAGTAGCAGCAGGCACAAGGCCATCAGCCAGCGGCGGCCACGCCCGGCGGTGCGGTACGACACGACGGGGAGATGCGTCGACTCCGGCGCGCCGTAGCGGCGGTGCAGTGCTCGGAGCGCCTCCACCTCCGAGTCGAACGCCGGGTCGTCGTAATTCGCGGTCTGCGGCAGGGGCAGGCGCAGCTTGCGTCCGCCGCGCAGCACCAGGTCGACGCGACGCACTTCGCCGTTGCGTACACGCTGCAGTCGTATGTGCAGGTCCGCGACTTCGCTCCACGGCACGTTGCGGCGGCGCAGCATCATCCGGGAGTGCACGCCGTACGCGTCGGCGCGCACCTGAGCTGTGGCCCAGAGGAGCACCAGAATGGCTGTCAGCACCACCGTCAGGCCGACGGTCATCCACAGGACGAACCACTTGCCCCAGCGTTCCGTGGGCAGCAGCACCGTCAGGAACGCCCAGACCCCCACCACGGCGCCGAATCCGGCGAAGGCACGGCCGGGGCGGCTGATGAGGGGACGGCAGGTCATGTCGGGCGCTTCGGACATGCGGATGATCCTGCCAGCCGAGCAATCCCAAGCGCATGTGCGATGTGCGGCAACGCCCTGGTCACGGAGATTGCCGGGCTGCGGAAGGCGTTACCCGCTCGGCAGGCCGGCAATAGCAGCGCTTCGCCGACACCGACCGCGACGCCACAGGACACCGGCTATGTGTCGAGGGAATCGACTGAGCCTCAGATGGCGGCGGCCGGCCAGGGGATCAGCTGATGCCCGATTCTGCGGTCTGAAGCGCGGCCGCCAATGCAAACGTGGGGTCTCCGCGACGGAGGACCCCACGTTGCATTGGCACTGTGCGGTTCCGGGTTACGGGGTGAGCGTCTGACCCAGGTGGGCCCCTGTCGGGGTGCCCAGGGCGCTCTTGCTGTAGTAGACGCCGCCGCTGGTGTCGATGCCGGAGTTGCCGCTGTCCAACTGAAGGATGACGCCGTTGTAGGCGTCCTCGCCCTCCACGCCGATGGCGAGGTCGGCGCGGCCCAGCCGGAGAGGTCCTGCAGGACCACGGCGGAGCCGAACTTGTCGTTCGGCTCCGTCACACCGGCGATGCCGCTGCGGTCCTGGCTGTACCACTGGGCGCCGGAGCCGGTCAGGCCGGACGAGGTGCCCTTCAGGAGCAGGGCCATGCCCGCGTTGGTCTGGTTGGCGCCGCTGTGGGTGATGTCCTCGCCCGGCATGCCGGTCAGGACGTCGGCGTAGCCGTCGTCGTTGTAGTCGCCGACGGAGACGGAGGCGCCGGTGGCGTCGCCGGCCTCGGCGGTACCCGGCACGCCGCTGGTGTCCTGGTGGACGGTACGCATGCCGGTGGTGGTGAATCCGGTCGAGGTGCCCGGGACCACGGTGACCTGGCCGCCCTTGAAGGCGCCGGACTCGGCGGTGAAGGGCTGGCCGATGGCGATGTCGTCGTAGCCGTTGCCGTTGACGTCACCCACGGCGATGGAGCGGTCGCCCTTGACGGACAGGACGCTGACCTTGACCAGGCCGGACGCCGTGCCCTTGAACCAGGTGACGCGGCCGGTGCCGGACTGGTCGAGGTAGTTGAGTGCCACGTCCGCGTAGCCGTCACGGTTGAAGTCGCCGGTGGCGGCATCGAGGGCGGCGAGGGATCCGGAGGCGCTGGTGAGCTTGCCGTACTGGGTGGCGCCGCCGGTCAGGCGGGCGTTCCAGCTGCCGCTGTTGCCGGTGCCGGCGGAGAAGACGTCGGCCTTGCCGTCGGCGTTGAAGTCGCCGACCGTGACGGCCGCGCCCAGCTTGGCTCCGGTGCTGGTCACACCGGACGTGGAGTACGAGAAGCCGGAGTCCAGACCGGGACCGTACAGCACGGTGACCGAACCCCGGTCGGCGTGGCCGCTGGTGTCGTCCTCGTCGGGGGAGCCGACGGCGAGGTCGGCGTAGCCGTCGCCGTTGACGTCGCCCCAGGCGGTGGCGGCACCGAAGTTGTGGCCGGACTCGTGGCCGCCGGGGACACCGGGGCTGTTCTGGGTGAAGGAGCGCTTGACTGTGGCGTCCGGCCCCTCCGTGTTGCCGGGCACGACGGTCAGCGTGCCGCCGCTGCTCAGCGCCCGGGGCGTGCCGGCGACCAGGTCGGTCACGCCGTCGCGGTTGAAGTCGGCGGTCGGGATGGCGGAGTTCCTACCGGGGCTCGCGGCGAAGCGGCGGATCTCGCCGAGCTTGGCGTACATGGCGGCGCCGGGGCACTCGGTGGCGTAACCGTCGCGGTGGCCGGAGATCACGTTGAGGGTGGCCTCCTGGCCGTTCTTCCAGACCCCGGTGTCGCCCTTGGCGGTCAGCGTGACCTTGCCGGCCGGGTTGCCGCCGTACTGGCCAAGCTTCCAGGCGACGACACGGGCCACCGACTCCGGCGTGGCCCGGGTCGGCCGGGCCGGAGCGATGCCCTTGGCGGAGTCGCCCTGGAAGTCGCCGAGGACGGCGATGCCGGTGGAGTAGCTAGCTGTTGGAGCCTACGGTGTGGTGCGAACACGGCCTGCACCTTGTCGTTGTACGCCGGCGGGTCGTCGACCTTGGACTCGTCCGCGCCCCGCTGAGCCCGGCTGGTGATCGGCGGCTGGGTGACAGTGGACGGCGGGGCTGTCGGCACGGTCTCACTCGGCGACGGGGACGCGGAGGTCGAGTCCGTCGGGGTCGTGGTGTCGGTGGGCGAGACGCTGTCCGTCGGCGTCGTGGTCGGTCCGCCGTGGGCGACTCGGTCGCGGTGTCCGTGGGGGTGACCGCATCGGTGGGAGTGACCGTGTCGGTGGGCGTGGCGGCGGGGTCGGTCTCGGCGGCGAACGCGGCCGGCTCGAACTCGGTGCCGATGGACTTGGTCTCGGCGGAGGTCATTCCCGGGTCGACCAGGTTGACCTCAAGCCCCGTGGGCAGCCCCGCGCTCGCCGTGCCGTCCTCGCGGACGACCTGCACCTCGACACCGTCGGACGGCCCGACCCACAGCGGCTCCGAGGCACCGCGCATGCCCGGCTCGACGCCCTCCGGCGGATCCACCCCCAACTCCAGGTCCTGCCAGGCGCTCCACTCACCGGTCTCCAGGTTGCGGGTGCGCACCTGCGCCGTGCCGTCGATCTGCTTCCTGGGCCCGGTCCAGGAGACGCCCAGCAGCGAGAACTGCTTTGTGCTGGTACGCGGCAGCTCTCGCTCCTGACTGCCGGTTCCCTTCAACGCGAGGTCGTAGACCTTCACGGGCCGCTTGGCCCGACCTGTGGCGCCCGGATCCTCGGACGGCCCGGCCAGGGCGTACGTCGCCACGCCCCCACCCCCAGGACCACTGCACCCAGCGTCAGTCAGGCTCTGCGCCTCAGGCTCAGCGGTCTGTACGCGTGCGACGTACGACGCGCACGTCGAGTACGACGACTCAAGACGAATCCCACCCCAAAGAAGGCCGTTGAACGGCCAGAGAAGAAAGTCACGTGAGGACATCCGTCACATGGATGGCCTGCTCTGCCCAGCGTTTTGCACTGAGCAACGTCACTGCTCGGCAAGGCGCAGTGACGTAGGTCACGTCGGGCTGGTCAGTCGATGGCGATCCTGCGATGGGCGGACGGCGTAATCCGGCCCATGATGCGGTCCTTGGTGGCCGGGGTACCGACACGCAGCCAGCCGTCGCGCCACTGTTATTGACGTGCAAGAAGATCCCCGCGCTGCGGCCGGGTGTGGCGGGGGCGGTTGAGGTTGATGACGAGGGCTTTGGCGCACTGGACGGGGTAGTTGATGAGACTTCGGTGAGTCGATCGCGCGGCAGGAAGGCGGCCAGGTCGTTGGCGAGCAGGAAGGCCGGGCGCACCGACGGCTCTCAGCCGGGTACGGCGAGCCCGGCCGCCGCGAGGCCGTCGAGCGCGGCGCGGCTGAGGTCGAACAGGCGCTGGAACAGCAGCCGTCCGGCGTCCGTGTCGGACAGCAGCGGTTGGCGCAGGTAGCCGGGCAAGGGCGAGTCGGCCGGGAGGTGGCGGGCGAACGCCTCGCTCAGCGTTCCCGCTCCGGTACCGGGATCGAGCAGTTGAGCCCCGCCCCGCCGGTCAATCCGCCACGCATGGCCTCGAATACGGCCAGCACGTACTCGTCGACCTCCCGACGCGGGCCGCCCTGGGAGCCGAAGTGGTGCACCACGAGCCCAGATGACACCCTGCGGCCTCGGCGATCTGGCGTCCGGTCACCGACTCCGGCCCACGGTCGGCGAACAAGCGCAGGGCCTCGTCGCGGATCACCGCCCGCCTGGTCCGATCGTCCGGCATCGAACGCACGTACAGCATGCTGAACAGGTATTCAGTCAGTGGTCCAGGGCTCGGCGGATCGGCCCGGGGGGGAGGGCCTTCGGGCCTGCCTCTGCCGGTCGCTCTCCGTCAGGGTGCGCCATGGCCGTCGAGGCGCTCCCCCTGGCGATGCGCGTCAGCCGGCAGTAACCGCAGACGAGGACGGCTCCGCGACGGCGGATCCGGGCGGGAAGCGGGTTGCCGGGGACAGTTCGGGGGGCGCCTCCTCCAACTGCTGCACGATGGAGTCGTCCGGCGCGTTGCCGGCAGTGCCCGCGCTGGTGGACAGGCAGGACCAGGCGCCCAGGGTCACCGTGATCGCGGCAGCCGTGGCTATCACGCGGAGGGCGTGCCGGAATCTGGCTTTGTCGTCCAGGTCCCGCCAGGCCGGTCCGGTCCAAGGTTGGTCCGGCTGCCACATGTCGCCGACCGCATCTGTTCCGACGTCGGCCGCGCCGCCGTGCGGACGCCGCGGACGCAACCCAGTTCTGTCGGCTGGGTCGATGAGCCGGTGCCACCCCGGTGCCCGTTCCAGGGCGGAGGGTTCCTTGGGCGCGGACTGCCGGATGGCGACCTCGCTGTCTGTGAGGAACTTCAGCCAGATGTCCTCGGGGGCGGGCGGCATGCCGCCCGGCTCTTCGGGCGTTCCCTCGCCGTCCGGCCCTTTGGTGGTCACGGTCTCCTTCTTCCTTTCCTATCCACAGGGTTGTGGGTAGGGCCCGGCTTGTCAGTGGATGTTCCCTGTGGCTCCGTGGTCAGAGGGGTCGCCGGTCTGGGTCGGTCCGTGACGCCGGGTAGGAGCCGGCTCGCTCCTGCAATCCATACCTCCGCCGATCGGAATGCACCGAGGTGCGGCCCGGCTGTGAGGGCAGGCGGTGGCAGGGTCGAGGGGGGAACCCGCCGACAGCCGGTGCGCCGTCCTGCTTGACTTGCCGGTCTCGCTCCTGGGCGCCGGATGGCAATCGGCCGTCGGCTCGGCTTCTCCCGGCTCGATCATTGCATGATGCAAAATGAGATCGCCAGTCCCCCATCGGTTTTTCGCGAACTTCCTGCGACGGCGCGCGCGGTTGGCCGTGCCGTGGTGACCGGAGTCTGGGGACGTTAGAGCCAGAGAGGGCCGAAGACCTTACGAGACCCTGACGCGGTCGGGAAACCGCTCTGCCACGCTCGTCTCACTGGCAACTCTGGTTCCGTCCGCCGCCGGCCCCGTGGCGGCGGCACGAACCCCGAGGAGCGACGTATGAGCAGGCACACCAGGCGCAGGTCCCCGTTACGAGTCCGGCTGCTGACCGCCGGAGCCGGGATCGTCGCCGCTGCGGCGGCGGTCGCGACGGTGACCGTCGCCTCGGCGGACGAGCCCGGCGGTCCCGCCGCGCAATCGGCCAAGGCCGGGGCGGATCACGCGGTGTTCGTCCAGGGCAACGAGCTCGACGGCAACACCATCCACGCTTTCCGGCGAGGCAAGGACGGCGCGCTGAGCGCTGCCGGCCGATACGCCACCGGCGGCAAGGGCGGCGACCAGGTCGACGCGCCCACCGACTCCCTGGCCTCCCAGGGGTCGCTCGTCTACGACGATGCCTCGGGGCTGCTGCTGGCGGTCAATGCGGGCAGTGGCACCGTGACCTCCTTCCGGGTCGACGGGCAGAGGCTGACGCACCGCCAGGTGGTGGACTCCGGCGGGTACTTCCCGTCCTCCATCGCGGTGTACGGCAACCTTGCCTACGTCATGAACGCGGGCGGCTCCGGCAGTGTTCAGGGCTTCCGGATCACCGCCTCGGGGCTGAAGCCCGTGCGCGGTTCGCAACGCTCCCTGGGTCTGGAAAACGCCAGGGTGCCGCTGTTCTCCAGCTCGCCCGGCCAGGTCGCCTTCACCCCCGACGGCCGGGCACTGGCTGTGACCACGAAGTCCGCCAACACCATCGAGGTCTTCCCCGTGCGGCGCGACGGTCGTCCTGCGCACCGGGCAGTGGTCAACGACTCCGTGGGAGGCGTGCCGTTCGCGATCACCTTCGACAAGAGCGGCCGGATGCTGGTGGCCGAGGCCGAGAAGTCCACAGTCAGCACGTACAAGGTGCGCGCTGACGGTCGCCTCAAGGCAGTCCAGCGGCCGCTGGCCAACGGCCAGGACACGCTGTGCTGGCTTGAGCGCGCCGGTGACTTCTTCTACGGCGGGAACACCGGCAACTCCACCGTCACCGGCTACCGCACAGACCGCCACGGTCGGCTCGCGCTCACCAACGACGTCGGTGTCGCCACGCCCCCTTCGGCCAAGTCCCAGGGGGTTATCGACCTGGCGGTGACGCAGGACGAGAAGTTCCTCTATGTGCAGAACGCGGTCTCGGGCACGGTGGACGGCTTCCGCGTCGGCAGGGATGGCTCCCTCACCAAGGTCACCACGGCCACCGGACTGCCCGCCTTCGCCGAGTCCGGCATGGAGGGTATTGCCGCGGTGTAGGCGGTGTAACGGAAAGCGGTCACCGAGGCCCGTCGCCCCGGACGCTTCGTCCGGGGCGTCACGCCTGTCCGCGCCCGTGCTGATGGTGTTCGACGGCGGTGTCGAGGCGGACGAAGGGGACGGCTCGCCCCGCCTCGCGGTACGACGCCTCGCTGCCGTCGACGGGAAGGCCCATGTACGCGCACAGGCGGCGGGCCGTTCGCGGGTGTCGGTGTGCGTAGCCGGGCATGATCTCGGCGCCTTCCTCGGAGGGGAGGAAGCGGGCGGTGACGGCGTACGGGCGGTTGCCGACCCGGATGAGGGTCTTCGGCTGCGCGCGGAGGTTCTGGTACCAGTCGGACTTCGGCCCAAATCCGGAGGCGACGGTCCAGCTCGTGCGGGTCGGGTCGTAGGACACCACTTCCAGGACCACCATGCGGTCCACGCCGCTGACGCGGCCCACGTGGTGCAGCAGGAGCAGCCGTTTCCCGAAGAGGGACCCGAGCCCCGCGCGGAAGAGCGGGATCGGCAGCCGCGCGGCCAGGCGTCGCCATCCGCTGGGGAGTTGAGGGCGGCGAGGTGTGGTTTCTCTGTGCGTCATGGTCGCCTTCCGTGGGTCGGGAATGTCGGCTCTCGGCCTCGATTGGGTAAAGGACCGGGGTTGGGAGCCGCCTCGCTCGAGCCACCTTTGCATAGTCTAAAGGTGGGGTAGGGGCGCCTGCGGGGACGACGGGCGGCTCTCGAGTGCCGTGACACCGTTGGAGTACGTCATGACTGACCGGAAGCCGCCATCGAGCTGGACCGTGCTGTCCTGGATGCCGGCGGTGGTGATGGCGGTGGTCGCAGTGATGGACGTCGTGGCCGGGCCGGGGGTCGGGTTCCTGCCGTTGGTGTCTCTCGGTCCGGCGTTCTCCGGGCTGGTCGGGGGGTGGCGTCGTACGGCCGTGTTCGGGCTCGTGGCGTTGGTGCTGTGCGTGGCGCTCGGGCTGTACGACGGGCTGTTCGAGGAAAGAAGAGGGTTCACCGCACTGGCCTCGGTGGCCGGCGTCACCGGCGTCGGCATCGCGGCGGCTGTCATGCGCTCGCGCCGCGAGGGGGAGCTGGCCAGCGTGCGGTCGATCGCGGAGGTCGCCCAGCGAGTGTTGCTGCGGCCGGTCCCGCTGACCGCCGGCCCGCTGCAGGCGGCCGTTTCGTACACCTCGGCCGTCGCGGAGGCCCGCATCGGCGGGGATCTGTACGAGGTGGTGGCCTCGCCGCACGGCGTCCGGGTGATCGTGGGTGATGTGCAGGGCAAGGGCCTGGCCGCGGTGGAGACGGCGGCCGTGGTGCTCGGTGCCTTCCGGGAGGCCGCCCACGACGAGCCGGACCTGGTGAGGCTCGGCGAGCGCCTGGAACGCAGCGTGGCCCGGGAACTGGAGGGCGAGAAGTTCGTCACCGCGATCCTCGCGGAGATCGGCGCACGACACGAGGCCGTCTTCCTCAACTATGGCCACCCGGCCCCGATCGTCCTACGCCGGGACGGCATGGTCGACTTCCCGCGGCCGCCCGCCTACGCCCTTCCGCTGGGGCTGGGCGCGCACGGGAGCGAGGGCCCCAAGCCTCATCGGGTGGACTTCGTCCCCGGCGAGCAGCTCCTGCTGTACACCGACGGTGTCACCGAGGCCCGCGACGAAGACGGCCGTTTCTATCCGCTCGGCGAACGGGCGCACCTGCTGAAGGATGCCGACGCGCACCGCGCGCTGGAGGCGCTGCGCGCGGACCTTGCCCAGCATGCCATCGGGCCGCCCCACGACGACGCCGCGATGCTCCTGCTGCGTTACCACGGTCATGGGGAAGGAAAATCTGTTCCCATCGTGTGAGTGAGCAGGGACTTCGGCACGGTAGAAAGGACACATGCCGGAGCGCGAGACCCCTGCGGGGGCGATGGACGATGTTGACGCGGTGACGCGTGCGGTGCTGACCGCGTCCCGGTTGCTGGTGGCCGTTTCCGCTCGCTCCCTCGCCGCGGTCGAGGAGCGGGTGACGCTCCCGCAGTTCAGAATGCTTGTCGTCCTGTCCACGCGCGGTGCCACCAAGCTGGTCGCGCTCGCCGACCTGCTCCAGGTGGCGCCGTCCACCGCGATGCGTATGGTCGACCGGCTGATCGCGGCCGGGCTCGCGGACCGGCAGGCCAATCCCGCCAACCGCCGCGAGACCCTACTGCAGCTCACCGAGGAAGGCCGACGCACGGTCGAGGACGTCACCGCCCGGCGTCGCGCCGAGATCGCCACGATCGTCGAACGGCTGACTCCGACGCAGCGGCTGGCGCTCATCGCGGCGCTGGCCGCCTTCAACGAGGCCGGGGGAGAGCCCCTCGCCCCGGCGCTGGACGACGCGGAGCCGCATCCGCTGGGCTGGGCGGCGGACCTCCCGGTGGTCCGCGACGCCTGACAGCATCGCCCCGGCATTTCCCGGCACGGGTGTTCCTGTCGCCGGCGACCCCAGAGGGCGGCTGGCTGCCGGAGGCTGCCGGCGGTGCGGATGCACGGGATGCCGCCTGGTTGCCCGGACCTAGCAGGATTCGCCTCTGCGGGCTGCCGGATCGGGACCTTCCGCCCGCCGCAGAGTCACGCGATGCTGCACGGGTTGCCGTCGGAGCGCAGGCAACGGCACACAGGGGGAGGAGTGACGCATGGATCAGGTGGAGTTGTCCGGGCTGCCTCGCGTCGACCGTGTTCACTTTGCGCTGGCCTGGGTCCTGAGTGTGCTCTCGCTACTGCTCGCGACGGCAACCTTGCTGCCAGGTCCGAACAAGGTCCCGTTTGGAGCCGTCGGTATCATGTTCGTCGCGATCTTCCCGGTCTTCGGCGTTGCCCTGCTTCGGGTCCTGTTTTCCGAGGGCGGCAGAAGCCTGCTCGGCAGGAACAACGGCGGCCGGATGGCCCGGTTCGCATGGAGCCTGCCGACCGGTCTGAAGTGCTCCTACGTCGTGATGTTCGCGGCGGTGCTACTGGCCATGACAGCCGGGGGCGAGGCGCGGGACACCAAGACCGACGAGCAAGGTAACCACTACTACACCCGGTGGAACAACACGACGCTGCACAGCGAGCGGGTCGTGCTCACGGCAGCCGAGTACCACGAGGCTGCCAAGGCCCAGGCTCGTAACTTCGCTTCCGGAGCCGCCCTCTTCCACACCATGGGCGGCTTTCTGGTCCTCGTGGCCGCCGCGCCGAATGCCAACCGGCGGTGACCAGATGTGTCGCGAACTGGTGGGCGGACGCTGTCGGCTCACGCCGAGGTCCCTCGGGGCGCCGCCAGACTTCGAGCCGCACTTATCTCCGCCAGACTCGTTTTGCATAATGCAAGGGAAATGTACAGGTGGGTCCGCTGCCCGATCCCGGCAAAAACGGGCCATGTGTCCGCGTCCGGCCGACGGCGCGCGGGCCGTCCGCCTGTCACACCAGGATGGCGGCACGGACAAGCGCTGGGAGGGGTGACGTACGTGAGCAGACGGCATCGCGCCCTGCCCGCGCCGGAACGGCACCTGATGGCGCATCTGCGGAGCACGGTGTGGGGGCCCGCTGAGTTCATCGGCCTGCCGCCGCGGTGGCTGGCAATGGAAGGACTCGCTGCCGGGTGCGTCGGAGTGGGGGCGATCGTCGGGGCCACGGTTGCCGGTGCCTGGTACGGGGTTCCCGGGCTGGCGGACGGCGAGGGGGGCCTGGTGTGCGCCGTGGCGCTCGCCATCTACCTGTGCGTAGTACGGGCAGGGCGTGCGCTGGTCGGCATCGTGGCGGTGCTCGGAGTCTGCCTGGCGCTGCACGCGCCTCAAGCGGCCGTGGGTCTGGTGCTGGCGGAGCGGGGGCGTGTGGAGTCCGTCGTGGTGACCTCGGTCGAGGGCGGACCGGGAGCCGTCTCCGACCGCGGCCGCTATCTCTGCTCGGTGGCCGACCGTGACGGCATGCCTCTGAAGGTCCGTATCTGGCGCGGCTGCGGAGAGACCACCCGGCCCGGAGACGCGCTTGCCGTCGTGTATGACTCGAAAGGTCGCGTGCCACCGCGCGGCGTGGAGGCCGGAGCGTCCCGGTCGGGCTTTCTTCGTGATCTGGGTGGCTGGGCCGCTGCTCTCGTCGCCGCGTGCCTCGTCGCGGTCGTACGCTCCTACCGGCTCTCCCGCGCAGTGTCTGCCCTCCCACCGGCCTCCGCTGTCGAATCGTGACAGGGCGGCGCCCCAGCCGCTTCCTCGCTGATCATTCGCCGGTCGGGCTGGGTGTGGGTGTCGGGGAGCTGGTGTTGACGTCCAGGTCCGGTCGGGGGGTGAGGGCGACCAACGGTGCACCGGGCTGGGGTGCGGGCGGGGTCAGCTGGTCCTTGGGGAGCTTGGGTGGGGTGGTCTGCTGGAAGTTGACCTGGTCGTAGTGACCAGGCCGGTGTTCTCCAGGACCGTGATGTGGTCCAGGACCGTGTCGTTGGCCAGGTCGGCCAGTTGGCGCACGAGGGTGTTCTCGGTGGTGGCGCGGATCTTGGCGATGGTCGGGAAGATCTGGCCGTGGGTGACGCGCATGATGCTCACCGCGGTGGAGTCGAACTCCTTGCCGCCCTTGGAGTCCACTGTCGCCACGAACTGCTGCTGCTGTGGGCTGGCCTGGTTCGGCAGGGTGACGATCAGCTCTGGGGCGATCTTGCGGCACATCGCATCGAGCCCGGCATGGCCGACGACCAGGTGCTCGCCGGCCTCCTTCATCTGCTCCGTAGTGCCCCGCTCCATCGCCATCTCCCCCAACGGGTACTCCCAAAGCCCCGCCGCACGGACCTTGACCACGAAGTCACGGTCGGCCTCGGTCAGCGGCCCGTACTGGGTGTTCGCGATGATCCGGGATGTGTTCGTCGCCGTGTTCTCTACACCGAGCATGGCGGGGTAGGCGAGCGCGGAAAGGGTGAGCACCAGTGCGCCGCCCACGAAGACAGTGGCGATCGTGTTGCGGGAGAGGGGCATGGGGCCTCCTGGCGTGAGAGGGCTGTTTGCCAGGAAGTACGGACGCGCGGACCGAACCAATCATTGCACTGGGTAAATTTTGCACTCTGCTGTACTGCGCTGTGCTGACTCCGGTGCGTCCCGCAGGGTTGGTATGCGCAGGCTGTGTCTCACAGGAACACGTGCACCCAGACGGCGGGGACGGTACACCGTGTTCATCGACGGCAACGACCATGTACCAGCCGGGTGGGACGAGCGACGGGTCTTCGGGCACGCGCACGGTGAGCGTGCCGTCGGCGCGCCGGGTGATGTCGAGGGCCACGGAGCGCTGGTCGAAGTCCGTGACGTGGGTCGCGGATCCGGGGCGGATGAGCCGTACGCGGCTGATGCGGGTGGGGTCGGAGGTGCGCAGGACGACCTCGCTGCCGTGCTCGACCTCCGTTCTGCCGCTGGGTGTCAGGTCCGGGCGGTCGCCGCGGTGGAGGTAGGGCGGGGAGAAGACTTCGACCCGTTACTCGGGGCGGCCCGGGCGGGAGTTGGCCTTGTCGCCGTGCGGTTGACTCAAGTGCAGAGAAGTGATCAGGCGCACCGGTTTCATGTCTCGTGCAGGTCGGCGGACGCCGCGCGCCCCGGTCCCAGGATGCGAATCTTGTGGCTCTCGCAGGCGGGGCACTGTGGCGACTGCAAGGGGGAGGGCACGCGCTCGCCGCCGAGCCGGTGGACGGCGGAGAACGGGCGTGCTTGTCCACGGTCATGACGATGCCGTATATGCCCCTTCCCAGACCCGCCTTGGTGTCCGTGTGGGAACGCCGTTGCCGGGGTGCCCGGCACTACGCGGTCGGTGTGTGCACGGCGCGCAGGGCGTTCTGGTGGCTGAGCCGGCCGACGGGCTCGCCGTGCTCGGCGTCGAGGACCGGCATCCCGGTGCCCGCGGGGTAGAGCAGGGCGTGGAGAGCCTCTGCGAGCGGCTGGTCCGCGGTCACGGGTGCGGGCGGCTCGACGAGTTGCCCGACCCGGACGGGTGCGGTCTGGGGTTGTTCCACGAGTGCCTCGGCGACCGCCTGGGCGGTGATTACGCCGACGTACTTCCTGGTGGCGTCGACCATCGGGAGCGCGCCGTGGCCGGACAGGCTCAGCGATCTGCCGCGTCGGACAGCGTGGTGGACGACGGCAGCGGCGAGGGAAGGGGCTCCATCACGGCGCCGACGTGCTGGGCACCGATCCGGGCGCCTTGGGTGCAGGTTAGGTATGTGGCTTCCGGACTCGAAGGGACTCAGCCGAGCCCGGCGAAGGTCTCCACCGCGTGGGTCTTGCCGGTGACGACGATGACGTCGCCCTTCCGGACGACGGTCTCGGCGGTGGCGTAGGTGAAGTCCTCGCCGGGGCGTTTGATGCCGACGACGGTGACGCCGAATCTGCTGCGGACATGGCTCTGGCCGAGGGGGACGCCGGTGGCGATGTCCGGGGCGACGGTCTTGACCAGGGCGTAGTCGTCGTCGAACTCGATGAAGTCCAGCATGCGGCCGGTGACCAGGTGGGCCACGCGTTCGCCCATCTCGTGCTCGGGCAGGACGACGTGGTGGACGCCGAGGCGTTCGAGGATCCGGCCGTGCTGGCGGCTGATGGCCTTGGCCCAGATGTTGGGGACCTCGGCCTCCAGCAGGTTGGAGCTGACCAGGATGCTCGCTTCGATGTCGGTGCCGATGGCGACGACGGCGCTGGTGAACTCGTGGACGCCGAGCTGGCGCAGCGCCTCTGCGTCGGTGCAGTCGGCGACAGCGGCGTGCGTGAGGTCGTCGCTGTACTTCTGCACCAGGCGGGCGTCGGTGTCGATGCCGAGGACGTCCCAGCCGCGTCGCACCAGCTCGTTGGCCAGGGACAGGCCGAAGCGGCCCAGGCCGATGACGGCGACCCGCTGGTCTTCGCCCCGGGTTTGGGGCTCGGAGCGGCGCTTGTGGCGCCGTTCGCGCAGGTTGCGTAGGTAGTTAACCAATGACAGGTCGCTCCTCGGGCAGTTCGTAGCGGCGGGTGCGCTCGCGCAGGGCGAGGGCCGAGACGAGAGTGATCGGGCCGAGTCGGCCGATGAACATCAGCCCGATCAGCAGCAGTTGGCCGACCGTCGGGAGGTCGGCGGTGATGCCGGTGGACAGGCCCACCGTGGCGAAGGCGGATACGACCTCGAACAGCACGACCTCCAACCGCTCTTCGGTGAGGGAGAGCAGGGCCAGCGTGGAGGCGATGACCAGGCCGACGCCGAGGAGCGCCACGGTCAGTGCCTGGCGCAGTGCATGCGGGGCGAGACGGCGGCCCAGGACCGCGGAGTTGGGCTCGCCGCGCACCTCGGCGATGATCGCGGCGAGCAGGACCGCGAAGGTGGTGACCTTGATACCGCCGGCCGTTCCGGCGCTGCCGCCGCCGATGAACATCAGCACGCAGGTCATCAGCAGCGTCGAGGCGTGCAGCGCGCCGATGTCGAGGGAGTTGAAGCCGGCGGTGCGTGACATCGCGGAGTGGAAGAACCCGTCGAGGATCTTTCCTTCCGCGGTGTGGGGGCCGAGTGTGCCGGGGTTCGACCACTCCAGGAGACAGGTGAGCACGGTCCCGGCAGCCAGCAGGACGGCGGTGGTGATCAGCGTGAGCTTCGTGTGCAGCGTCCAGTTGCGGCGTCCGGTCGTACGCCGCCGATGGCGGTGGCGCAGCAGCTCCAGCAGCACCGGGAAGCCGATGCCGCCGAGGATCACGGCGGCCGCGATCGGGAGGGTGACCCAGGCGTCCTGAGCGTAGCGGGTGAGGCTGTCGGCGTGCAGTCCGAACCCGGCGTTGTTGAACGCGGACACGGCGTGGAAGTAGCCCAGGTACACGGAACTGCCGAAGTCCTCGCCGTACCCGTACCGGAAGCGCAGCGCCAGCACTGCCCCGACGGCGAGTTCGACGATCAGAGTGGTGCCCGCGACGCCCAGCAGCACCCGGCGCACGTCCCCGATGCCGAGGCTCTTCGTCTCGGCCTGCGCCGTCAGCTGCATACGGAGTCGCAGGCGTCCCGAGACGAGCAACGCCAGCAGCGACGCCATGGTCATGATGCCGAAGCCGCCGACCTGGATCAGCACGAGGATGACGCCCTCGCCGAAGCCGCTCCAGTACGTTCCCGTATCCACCACGGCCAGACCGGTGACGCACACGGCCGAGGTAGAGGTGAACAGCGCCGTCACGAACCCGGTCGCGGAGCCGTCCTCAGCGGCGAACGGCAGCGACAACACCACAGCACCCGCCAGCACCACGACGGCGAACGCCACGACCACGGCACGGGCGGGGTGCGCGGCAAGCAGCGACGACCCCTTCCGGGCCCATGCCACCAGTCCCGCCATCGCCGCCGTTTCCGTTCCGCCTCCAACCCCGTGCTTCGCACGCACCGGTGTCAAGGGCCCGTCAGGATTCCGGCGGCACACCTTACCCGTGCAGGTGGCTGAAGGAACGTCACCCGCGCGGCAGCGCAGTCGACCGGAATACGAACCCTGATGAAGGCTTCTCGGATCCGGCAGTGCGCGACCTGATTACGACCGTGCACCATTGCTCGAGGTGACGGTGACGGTGGCGGTCGCGGCGCCGGACCCACGTCTACCGGCAGCGGTTCCTGCGTGAACGTGAGTGACAGCTGGCCCGGACGGCTCGATCCGGCAGTCTCACAGCAGCGTTTCGATGCAGCGCAGCTCCTTGCGCACGGCGTCGAGATCGGCGCCTCCTCGGTCCAGGACCAGCAAGAGGAATAGCCCTTCGTGGGCGCGACGGGTCAAAGGTCGGATGACGTGGTACTCCGTGTCCAGGGTGACCACGATGTCTTCCATCCGCTCCGGCGCGTAGCCGATCAGCTGGAGGGCGGCCAGCTTGGCGCGCACGACATCGGTGTCCCCGTGGACCGCCCGGTTCAGGTCGAGGCCGTCCGGTTGGCCGGAGGTGCCGAGAGACATGCGGCTGACGTAGTCGACGACCGCGGCACCGCGCGCTCCGTCGAGGCTCATCGCCCGGCTCAGTGCGATCTCGATGGCGGACACGCTCGGCCCCCTCGTCGCGCGGACAAACCCATGCCGACCAGGCTTCCCGGCGCACCAGCTCTGTCTGCGGCCTCTGGCGGACGCCGGACGCGGAGCGTCTTTGCATTGTGCCATGGTGCTCCGGTCCTCGCACCGGTCATGCCGCATCCAAGTCGACGGTCTCGGCGCCACGGCCTGGGGCCTGGCGCAGCCGCTCGGCGACGCGCTCGGCGTTCCGGGCGGTGATTTCCCCGGAGAGCCGTACGACGACATGACCGGTACCGGCGACGTTGTCGTCGACTCGGTGACGTCGCACGAGGCGCCGGAGGCGGGAGAGGGGGTCTGGCATCTGGGGCTCCAGGTCAGGGGCGGCCGACTGCCGACCAGGCTTCCCGGCGCATCTGATGGGGACCCTGGGCAAGGGTCCTGTAGGCCGCCACGCGGCTGAAGCGACGTGATGGCCGGTTGGGGTTGGCCTGCTGACAGCCGGAGTCCCGTCCCATGACCGTTCCGGTGTCACTCCTGGGCGCCGGGCGGCACTCGGCGACGACGGGCGCATCGGGCACCGTGGTCCTCCAGCTCACCAACCTGCACGGGGACGTCAACCTGCTGCCGCTCGACACATCGGTGGCGCCGACAGCGCTGAGCGCCGACGAGTACGGCAATCGGCGCGCCGGCACGGAGGGCGTCCGCTAGGGCTGGCTGGGCGCCGAGCAACGCTCGACGGAGACGACAACCGGCGCCCTGCTGATGGGTGTTCGCCTGTACAACCCGGAGACCGGCCGCTTCCTCTCGACCGACCCGGTCTTCGGCGGCAGCCGCAACGATCCAACTCCTCGCCACGAACGCCCGTAACCGGGGCCAGTGCCTGACGATTCGTGGCGGAGCACGCGTCAAACACCGGTGGGGATTCCCCAGCTACCCCTGGGGCAACTACGCCTACCCGTGGCGGGGCCGATGCTGAGGATTCCCACCGACCAACGAGAAGCGAGAAAGGGCGAGATGAGAAGAAGAGCGGCATCCCTTCTGCTGTTTGCCACCGCGGCCACCGTGGCGGTCATCGCGACGGCGGTGACTTTCGTGGAGGACGCGCAGGCGGGCGCACCGGGCTTCTGGATCGCCACCGGGGCGGCACTGCTGGCCTGGGGCTTCGAACGGCGAGCCGGCTGACCCGCCGCATCAGGTTCTGACGGAGATCGGGGACGGGGACGGGCGTTCGACAGCCCGCCCCCGGCCGTGTCACTTCGGCCCGGCAGCCGGGCTGAGGCAGAGAGCATGCACACCAGTGAAAATGCGGGGGATTCCACCGCGGACGCAGGCCGCGGTGATGTGGGGCCTAGCGATCGCGATCAACGCGACGGCGCTCGTCCTGGGGTGTCTGTGGGGGCCTGATGCGCTCGTCCAGCTCTGGGCCCCCGGCATCGGCCCTCTCCTAGGCGCAGGGCTCGTCAGCTACAGCCTCAGGAAGCGACGGGGCGGCGACAGGCGGAGGTGACGGCTCAGGTGGCTCTCGCCGCGGCAGTCCCGCAGACCTGAATGTGCTGGCAGTCGAGGGCCGGTTCACCGGCAGCGACCTGACCGGACCCAACTTCGCGCGCCTTGCCGAGTCGTTTTCGGCGCGCGCAGTCCGGGCCGACCACCCGGCACGGCTCGCCGGGGCGCTCAAGGACCGCCTCAGCGAACCCGGCCGCTCGCTGATCGAGGTACCGGTGGCCGAGATGCCCAGCGTGTTGCCACTGCTGCTCGGCGGCCCACCCGGTTCGGTCCGGGACTGAGAACCCCCGACAGACGGGCGCGACCGCTTCGACGTCGCGCACGGCCGTCGCTGTCTGCCCGGTCTGATATGGAGGCGGAGGTTCACGCTACATATGTGCAAATCCTCTTGATTGCCCGTGTTCTCACAACAGTCCTACGCGCTCGGGCGTCTCATGGGGTAAGGAGTGCGATTCCACGCACAACTCACGGGGGAACACGGGGGATTCGTATGAGTGACCGTCGTTTTGCCGCGCGCGATGCGCGGATCCGGGCCGCCGAGGCCGAGTTCCAGCGCCACGTACCGGTCCACACCGCCAACGGAGAGGAGAGCGACCACCCCTTCGTCTGCACTTACTCCAAGGCGCTGCCGCACAACAAGTACGGAGAGGTCGACCCGGCCGCCTACAACCTGCTCCGCCGGGCCCTGGCCACCGGCGCTTACGAGGACTTCGAGCGCATCCCGCTCGGCGACACCCGAAAACTGGTCAACCCGCAGGCCGGACTGGCCTTCGACCCGCAGGGCCCGGACGCTCAAGTTCTGGCCATCCCGCCCGCGCCGCGTATCGACAGCGCGCAGAACTCCGCCGAGGCGGTTGAGCTGTACTGGATGGCGCTGTGCCGTGACGTGCTGTTCACTCGGTTCGGCGACAGCGAACTGGTCGCCGAGGCGGCCACCGAACTGGGCGGTCTTGAGGACTTCCGGGCGCCCAAGCAGAACGGCCAGGTGACCCCGCAGACCATCTTTCGCGGCGACACCCGGGGCGACCTGGTGGGGCCGTATCTCTCGCAGTTCCTGCTCAAGGACATCCCGTACGGCACACTGCTGATCCCGCAGCGGCAGGACACCCTGGTCCGCCCGGTCGACCACCTGACCACCTGGGGCGACTGGCTGGAGGTGCAGAACGGCTCCGAACCCGAGCCCGACGAGCGGGACTTCGCCACCCGGCGGTACATCCAGACCCCGCGCGACCTGGCGCACTACGTGCACTTCGACGCGCTGTACGAGGCGTACCTCAACGCCGCCCTCATCCTGCTCGACCTGAAAGCGCCGGCGGATCCGGGCAACCCGTACAACTTCTCACGCAACCAGATCGGCTTCGGGACGTACGGCGGCCCGCACATCCTCTCGCTCGTCACCGAGGTGGCCACGCGTGCACTGAAGTCGGTGTGGTTCCAGAAGTGGTACGTGCACCGGCGGCTGCGGCCGGAGGAGTTCGGCGGCCGGGTCCATCAGCAGCTGCGCGGGCAGCGCGAGTACCCCATCGACGGCGGGGTGCTGGACTCCGTCGCCGTCAAGCGGGTCTTCGAGAAGTACGGCAGCTACCTGCTGCCGCAGGCGTTCCCCGAGGGCAGCCCGACCCATCCCTCGTACGGCTCCGGACATGCCACGGTGGCCGGTGCGTGTGTGACCATCCTCAAGGCGTGGTTCGACGAATCGCACGTCCTGCCCGACCCGGTCGTGCCCAGCACCGACGGCACCGTCCTGGAGCCGTACGCCGGTCCGGACGCCGACCGGCTCACCGTCGGCGGCGAGCTCAACAAGGTCGCCGCCAACATCGCCACCGGCCGCAACATGGCCGGTGTGCATTGGCGCACCGACTACACCGCGGCGGTCCGGCTGGGCGAGGAGGTTGCCATCGGCGTGCTGCGCGAGGCCAAGGAGTCGACCCTGGAGGACGCCGTGTTCACCCTCAGCCGCTTCGACGGCACCACCATGACCGTCTGACCTCTCGATCGCCCCGCGTTCAGGGGCTGGGGCTGGGCGTCGACCGCGCACCGGTGTCCGCACCGGGTGACCGGCGGGCCCCTCGGGCCCGCCGGAAGCGGACGAGCGCCACAGCCGCGATGAACAGGCCCGCGAAGAGGAGAGCGATCACTGCGGGGCCGGTGGCGTCCAGGACCTCGGCGATGCCGCGCTGAACGGCTCCGGCCGCGTCGATGACCGGGTCCTGGAGCGTGGGATCGCGCTGGACGCGGATCTCGTACCAGCCGTAGTACGCGACGTACGCGCCCACACACAGGAGAAGTGCCCCGCCGAGCCGGGGCGCGATCGCGCCGAGGCGGCGCAGGCGGGTGACAGCGGTGGCGCGGGTGAGGGCGACGGTCAGCGAGGCGGCGCCGACGATCAGGCCCATCCCGCCGGCGTACGCGGCGAACAGGGCGATACCCTCGCCGGTCGAGCCGCTGCGGAAGGCGGAGACGACGATGGCCAGGAACGGGGCGATGGTGCAGCCCAGGGAGGCCGTCGCGTACGCCATGCCGAACAGCGCCATCGAAGGAAGCGAGCGCGTCACGGTCGGCGCGCGGCGCAGCTTCGGGGCCAGGGTGGGCAGTTGACGACCCGCGAGCAGCCAGGCGCCGGCCACCGCCATGAGGAGCCCGAAGGCGATGGTGAACCAGGGCAGATGCTCCTGGACCTGGCCCGCGACGGGCTGGACGGCCAGGCCGAACATGCCGAAGAGCGCGGCGAATCCGACCGTCATCGCCGCGGTGGCGGTCAGCGCCCGTCCGACTGCGACCGTACGGCTGGGAGAGTCGTCGCCGAGGACGAGCAGCGACAGGTAGGCCGGGAGCAGGGCGAAGCCGCACGGGTTGACGGCGGCGAGCATGCCCGCGCTGAGCGCGAGAGCCAGGGGCAGGTCGGCCATGGCGCGTTCAGCCGGTGAGCCCGGCGACCTTCTCGGCCAGCCCCTCGCCTGCGGGCAGCACGCCCTCGTAGACGGTCCTGCCGTCCTTGTCGAGGATGACGTAGCGGCTCTGCTCGGTGACGGCGAACCGCTTCCATACGTCGCCCGCCTCGTCGGAGAGGTGGGGGAAGCCGTCGGTTCCGGTCTGGGAGACGAAGTCCTTCATGGCGGTGTTCTTGTCGAGGCCCGCGACGCCGAGGACATTGGCCTTGCCCTGGTAGTCGGCGGCGACCTTGGCGGTCTCGGCGGCCTGGGCGCGGCACTTGGGGCACCACGGGGCCCAGAACCACAGCACGGTTGGCTTGCCCGCGAGGGCCTTGGCGTCGAAGGGTTTGCCGTCCACCGTGGTGCCGGTGAAGTTCAGGGCCTCGGGGACCTGCGCCCCGCTGTCGCCCCGGCTCTCGTCCGAGGTAGTGGACCCAGGGGCGGAAGACGCCGTCTTAGGCGGTGCGCCCTGGACGTCGCTGCCGGAGTCGGTACCACCGTCGGAGCCGCACCCGGTCACGGTGAGCAGGGCGGCGGCCAGGACGGCCGGGAGCAGAGTGCGGGCACGCATGATGGGACAGCTCCTGGTGGTCGGGGTCGGCTGGCTGAACTGTAGGCGGGCGGCGCGCGGTCTGGGCTGGAGTGGGTGCTTACGGTTCGGTGACGTCAGCCCGCGTGGTCGGCGAGCCGCTCTGCGTCGAGGACGGTGATGCGGCCCCGAGCCAGGCGGATCAGGTGCTGGTCGGCGAAGTCGCGCAGCACCTTGGTGCACGTCTCGCGGGACGTGCCGGCCAGGGCGGCGATTTGCTGGTGAGTGAGCGCGGCCTGCGGGCTGCGGGCGCCGAGCACCCTGGGCCGGGTCTCGGCTGCGAGCGTCAGCAAGGTGGTGGCGATGCTCCCCCGCAAGCGGGAGGTACCCCCAGCGGGACGGACTTGAAGACGCTGTCGGACAGGCGCTGTTCGAGGTCGGTCAGGCGGCGGCCGAGGATCTCGGTGATGCAGGCGGAGATCCGGGCGTCGGACAACAGGAAGCGGTTGACGTCGGCACGGCTCATCATGCAGACGGTGACGTCGTCGAGGGCCTCGGCGAAGTTGTCGTACATCCGCTGCCCGAGCAGCACCATCTCGCCGAAGATGGTGCCGGGGCTGATGATCGCGCAGGTCAGGGCACGGCCGTCGGCGGAGACCCGGAAGATGCGCACCCGTCCCTGCTTGAGGATGAACAGCACCTCGGAGGGCTGGGAGGGCGAGTAGACCAGTTCGCCGGCGCTGTGGGTCTTCATCGGGGCCGCAGCGGCGATGGCGTCCATCTCCGCCTCATTCAAGTCGCGGAAGATGTCGACCCCGGAGATGCACCAGGTCTTCTCGGCCTCGTCACCGGTGTGGTTCATGTGGTGTGGTTCCTCGCGTCGGCCTGGTGCCCAGGGCGGGGGTGCGGTGCCCCACGCCGGGCTGGCGGGGCACCGAGGAGAGGTTCAGCAACGCGGAGCGGCGCGCCGGGACCAGGCGGTGACTCCGGTGGTATCGGTGTCATCCCGCGGCCCGGCCGGTCCGCTTGCCCGCCAGCAGGGCGAGGGTCGAGAAGGTGACTCCGGCCAGGAGTCCGTCGACGAGGTGGGCGCCGAGGCTGGAGGAGGTGACGTCGTTCCACTCGAAGACGGGCATGCCCATGTTGGCGGGCATGATCCACAGGGCGCCGACAGTCCACCACACCGCGCCGTAGGCCAGGCCGAGGACTACGGCAGGCGCGAGGCGCTGGGCGAACTGGCCGAGCAGCGCACCAAAGGTGATACCGGCGAAGAGTGCGATGGCCAGGTGGATCAGCTACCCGGCGAAGGCGTTCGTGGAGCCGAGAAGACCCGCGACCTTGGTGATCATCGCGGTGTCCGCCATGGGCGTGGACACCGACATCCAGATGCCCATGCCCACGCCGCCGACCAGACCGGACGCGGCGCCCCATACCGCGTGCACCCCGGGACAGCGGCCGTGCTCGGGGAAACACGCAGGGTTGTGGCCATGATGATCGTCCTCCTCTTGCGGTGGTTTCCGCTCTCGTCGCTGACGCTAGGACGCGGGGCATGTACACGTATGTGAGGGCGTTTACGTACGGGTCGGCGTGTTCGTGGGGCAGTTGGTTACGTGGCGACGATCCACGTCCTGTCGTGCCGGGACAGCATCCAGGTGGCCCGGCGGCGTCGCTGGATGCGCCCTCGCCGGGCAGGAGGATGCCGGCAGCGCGCGGGCAGACTTGTCGGCTGCTGTTGCCAGTGCCAGTGCCAGCGTCTGCTGCCGCCACTTCCAGGATGTGCGTCAGATGCTCGGATCGGGTGAGGTGAACCGGCCCGAGCCGCCCCCGTCCGTCGTGGCGGTGACACCAGAGAGCACCCCGGTGCTTCGCTGGCCAAGCACGGTCGCACCCCGCCACCGTGCTTGGCCAGGAGGGACACAGTGACGGCACAGCAAGAATTGGACGAGGCAAGGGTCGAAGCCTTCATGGAGAAGGCTCTCGGGGACATCAGCGGGACGATGATCATCGGTCTGTGCCATCTGGGTGACCGGCTGGGACTGTTCAAGGACCTGGCGGCCAACGGCCCTGTCAGCAGCCAGGAGCTGGCCGAGCGCCTGGACCTGAACGAGCGTTACGTCCGCGAGTGGCTGCGCGGTCTCACCGCTGCGGGCTATCTGGAGGAGCCGGAGCCCGGGCGCTTTGAGCTTCCCGCCGAGCACGCCCCCGCCCTGGCCGACGAATCGGGCCCCATGTTCCTCGGCGGCGTATATCAGATGATGCCCGCCGCGATGGCACCGTATGAACGACTGGTCGAGGCGTTCCGGAGCGGCGGAGGCGTACGGCAGAGCGAGTATCCGGACATTCTGTGGGACGGCATGAGCCGTTTCACCGGCAGCTGGTTCGAGAGCGTGATGGTCGATGACTGGCTGAGCACCTTCCCTCATGTCGTTGAAAGGCTGGAGCGGGGCGTTGACGTCGCGGACGTGGGCTGCGGTGCTGGCCGTGCCCTGATCGTGCTCGCCCAGAAGTTCCCCCGCTCCCGTTTCACGGGGTTCGACAATTTCCCGGGTCAGGTGGCACGCGCCCGGGCGAAAGCGGAGGAAGCCGGTGTCGCCGACCGGGTGACCTTCGAGACGGTCGATGTCGTCCAGGGGCTTCCGGGGCGCTACGACCTCGTCACCACCTTCGACGTCATCCACGACGCGGCGGAACCGCAGCGGCTCCTTGCCGCCATCAGGGCTGCGGTCAAGGACGACGGCGACTACCTGATGCTCGAGGTCAACTGCCAGGATCGCCCAGAGGACAACGTGGGCCCCGTGGCATCGATGTTCTATGGGTTCAGCATGTTCTACTGCATGACCACGTCTCTCGCGAGCGGCGGTGCCGCCCTGGGAACGTGCGGTATGCCCGAGGCGGTCGTACGCAGTCTGTGCGCCGAAGCAGGCTTCAGCGGCGTGGCCCGGTCCACGGCGGATGACCCGTTCAACGTCCTCTACGACATCAAGCCGTAGCTCGGAACCGCAGGCGAGCGTGCCTACGGTGCGGAGGACTTCTCCGCGACGAGGAGGGCGTAGCCGAGGGTGCTGTCCGAAACGGCGGTGCGGGCCGCGGCCAGGACGGCCGGGGCCGCGTCGATGTCCAGACCGGAAGCGGCGAGCCGGTCCGCCGCGGTCAGCCGGAGCAGGTTCAGCCGGGCCTCGATCTGGTCGATCATGCGGAGCATTGCTTGGTCGTGGCGCTCGGTGCGCAAGGTACGCAGCCCTGCCTCGGCCAGGATCCCGGCGTACTCGGCCGGCGTCCGGGCATCGGCGACGCAGGCGATCCGCGCGGCGGGCGTGGAGAGTTGGGGCGGCAGCCGGTCGGTGGTGACGGTGACGTCGGTGATGCCGACACGGCCGCCGGGTTTCAGGACCCGGGCGAACTCTGCGGCGGCCTTCGCCTTGTCGGGGAAGGTGCACAGCGCGCACTCGCACACCACCGCGTCGAACGCGCCGTCCGGGTAGGGCAGGTGTTCCGCGTCACCGGTGGTGAAGACAGCGCGCTCCGCCAATCCCGCCGCCTGGGCGGCTCCTTGGGCGAGGGCGGTGTTGGCGGGGGAGTAGTCCACGCCGTCCACGCGCACCCCGTAGGCGTCGGCGATCAGGAGCGCGGTGGTGCCCCGGCCCGAGGCCACGTCCAGGACCCGGCTGTCCGCGGTCAGGTGGAGGTGGTCGGTGAGGCGGCGGGTCAGGGCGGTGCCGCCGGGGTGGTAGGAGTCGCCGAGCAGGAGGGCGACGACATCTTTTGCGTAGGCGTCGGCACAGCAGGCTTTGACCTCGTCGCTGTTCATGACCGCTCCCCCTCCGCCTGGGTACGGACGGTCTTCGAGCCGTACGGAGTCGGGGTGAGCCGGTCCGCGAGCGGCAGTGCGTTCGGCGCCACGTCCGCGACCGGCACGCCCGACATCTGGGCCCGGACTTGCTCGCGGTAGCCGACGGAGTTGTAGGCGCAGAACGGAATCAGCCGCCCGTCGGGAGTGATCTCCTCGACGCAGCACTTCATCAGCTGCTTGACGTTGAGGGTGTAGGGGTCCTGGAAGTCCTGTACGACGATCATGAACGCCTTGTCGTTCAGGTCCCGTACGGCGGTGGGCAGGTCGATGCCGCAGGCGTCTGCGCAGTCCAGGGCTTCGGCGGTGGCGCGGAGCTTCGCTTCGGTAGTGGCGGTGCCCATGAACGCGGAGGCGGACCAGAGTTTCTCCAGCGCCTCGCGGATGTCGGCCTCCGGCAGGACGCGGTTGGTGACGTAGTCGAGGTAGTCCTCGACGTTCAGCAGGCGGGGGACGGGTACGACCCTGCGGTTGCCCGGTTCGCCGTCCACGAGGAGGTAGGTGACGGCGCGGCAGGTGGGGAAGCAGCAGGGCACGGGGAAGAAGTCGCCCTTGGCGAACCACTGCGGGCGCTGGGCGTTGATGAGCTTGATGACGTCAGGGTTGGTGAGCCGGTTCAGCGGGTCGAACTCCACATGCCGGCCGGAGTGGGTGACCGGCTGGAACGCCACCGAGCGGACGGCGGGGTGGTCGATGCCGTACTCGATGATCGCCCCGAGTTCGTGCTCGTTCAGGCCGCGTTCGACAGCGGCGACCAGGGTGACGGTCAGCGCGGCCTCGGCGCAGTTGTCCAGGGCCCGCTGCTTGAACGTCCGCAGGTCACGGCCCCGGATCTCCAGGTGTGTGCGTTCGTCGAAGCCGTCGAACTGCAGGTAGATGTTCACCGACTTGCCCGACACCTGATTGCGCTTGCCGAGTTCGGCGACGAAGTTCTTGTCGGTGGCGAGGCGGATGCCGTTGGTGTTGAGGGTGACGTTCTTGATGGGGCGGTCCTGGGCGAGGTCGATGAAGTCGAGGATGTGCTTGTGGATGGTGGGTTCCCCACCGGAGAACATCACCACCTCCGCCTCGCCCTCGGAGGCGACGAAAGTGTCGAGCATCCGCTCGCACTGCTCATGGGTGATCGAGTAACCGTCCGGCTGGTGCCCGGAGTCGGCGAAACAGATCGGGCAGTCCAGGTTGCAGCCGGTGTTGACCTCGATGATCCCCAGGCAGGCGTGCTGCTTGTGCTCCGGGCACAGCCCGCAGTCCGACGGGCAGCCGTCTCGTACCTCGGTCTGGAAGGTGAGAGGGATGGTGCCGGGCTTGTTGAAGCGGGCCGACGACAGGTATTCCTCGGCGTCCCCGTACACCAGCGCCTCGAACTCGCCGTGCTCGCGGCAGCGTTTACGCAGATAGACCTTGCTCTCGCGGATGTTGACCTGCGCGTCGACGGGCGCCTTGCACATCGGGCAGATCGACTTGGTGAACTCGATGAACACCTCCTCCCGGTCCTGCTTCGCTGGGCTGCCGTCTCTCGCCGCCGACGTGACCGGTCGTGCCGGATGGTTCACCGTCATCGTCTCCTCGCCTTCGCTTCGCCGTGGTCGTACGTCTGGTCACCGGTGCTCTCGTGCCGGGCGGGCCGGGCACGAGATCGGCGGGCGCCGCGCAGCAGCAAGGCGGCATACAGCAGGGCCAGCGCGTCCTGGACCAGTACGAACCAGCCGAGCCGCTGGGCCAGGTAGCTCCCGAAACAGCCGCAGTTGACCACCGTCAGCCCGCGCACGAATGCCTGCACAGCCAGCCCGCTCCACACGAGTGACACGGCCGTGTACACCCACACTGGAGCGATCGCCGTCGACCTCGGCCGGGCAAGGAACCACACCCCGCACACCAACTCGCCGACAATCAAGGACACGGTCAGCAGCGTCGCGGCGGCACCGTGCGCCAGGCCGTACGCGCCGAGGATGGCCGGCATCTCGCCCAGAGAGGCGAGCTGACCGATCCCCATCGCCGTGTAGATCGCGCCCAGCGCGAGCCGTAGCACCATGCCCACGACGCTACGGCTGTACAGCAGCCGGGAACTGTAAGCGCGCTCACCGAGTCTGCCGGGCCTCGAACCTGCCAGGCCCGTCGACATCGCGGCGCCTCATGATCGGACACGACGCCGACCGGCGCGCGGATCGGTGTGCGTGCTCACGTTCCCCCGCCGGGACGGTCGCCTACGGTGAGATCAGCACACGTCGGGCACGAGGAAGGACCGCAACGCCGTGTCCGTACCCGTATACGAGCTCGCTGACAGCCGTGCGGCGACCGACGCCTTGCTGGAGATACTCCGCAACGGTCGGTGGAGACCGGGTGCCGTCGGGTGCTTCCTGCGTATGGCCGCGCACCGGTCACTGCGGCAGGCGACCCGGCATCCATGTGCGTTCGTGCAGGCTGGCGCCCTGCACGGGCTACTGTTCACGCCCGCCCGAGGCCCCGGAGCCCGGACGTGGGTGGCCACCAGCTGGACTCTCACCGTCCTGCATCTGGGCCTGCTGGAGAAGCGCGACCAGCTCTCCGGGGCTGATGTGATCACCATACTGCGAGGCAATCTCCCCGCCACCGCCCTCGGGGGGAGCCGCTGGTCGGGCCTGCTGGCGATCGCCCTCGACGTGGCCGACGGCCGCTTGGCCCGCCGCCAGGGCACCGTGTCCCCGTTCGGTGACAACGCCGACTCCCTCGCCGACGCCGCCTTCTGGACCTGGCTCGTACTGCGGCACGACCCCAGCCGTGTGGTGCGGGCCGCGGCGCTCGCGGCATGGATCGTGCCCGTGGTTGCGGTCACCGCCTTCGGTATCCGTCGCGGCAGGATGCCCGACAGGCCCCGGCCGGCGCTGTTGCGTCCGGCCGCCGCGATGCAGGCCGTGGTCGCCGTGCGGCACGTTCTGCGCCGCGGTCCCAGAGCTGCCACGTCCCCTGACTGATCCCCCTTCGGCTCGTCGCAGGCCCGCAGGCACCGGTAATGCGGACGGCGCGCGGCGGGAGGCCGAACGGGCCGGAATGCCTGCTCAGCGAGTTCGCTCGGCCGCGAGGCGGCCGACTGCGCGGCGGGCGGTTTGCCCCTCCGGGATCCGATCACGGTGCCGATGAAGACCTTCCCGCGTCCGTCCTCCCGCGGAGGAAGGACGGACGCGCACAGCGCATGCGGACCCGCTCACGCTCGTGCTTTGACCGATGCCGGTCAGTCCAGGGCGTCGAGGGCGGCGAGGATGTCGGAGGGTTCGGCGCGGCGGGTGTAGTCGGTGTCGACGAAGGCCCAGCGGATGGTGCCGGTGCGGTCGATGACGTAGGTGGCGGGCAGGGGGAGGGTGCGCGGGTGGCCGCCGTTGGTGCGCTGGAGGTCGAAGCCGAGCTTGTCGTAGACGGCAGCGAGGTCGTCGGGGAGGTCGAAGGCGAGGCCGTACTGCTTGGCGGTGTCGGAGCCGAGGTCGCTGAGGACGTCGAAGGCCAGGTCGTGTTTCTCGGTCAGGGTCAGGGACTCGTCGGGGATCTGCGGGGATACGGCGACCAGGTGCGCGCCGCGTGCGGTGATGGTGGCGTGGTGCTGCTGGAGAGCGCGCAGGGCGAGGTTGCAGTACGGGCACCAGGCACCCCGGTAGAACGTCAGTACGACGGGGCCCTCGGCCAGCAGGTCGTCCAGGGACAGGGTTTGTCCGGTCGCCGTGGGGAGGGTGAAGCGGGGGGCCTGAGCGCCGACGGTCAGGGCGTGGTCGGCCTGGCCGGAGTCGGCCAGTTCCTGTCCCGCCCGGCGCATGATCTCGCGTATCTCGGCGGGGATCTGCTGCTGGCGGGCTTCGTAGAAGGAGCGCAGCTCGGCGTTGAGGGGCATGGCGATGGTCCTCCTGGGTCACGGCTCAACTCGGAACGACCGTTCCAAGATAGTGGCGGCGGAAGTATCCTGGAACCCTCGTTTCGAGATGGCGGGTGAGGCATGCCGGATATCAAGCACTTCGACCCGGACACGGCCCTGGAGGCCGTGGTGCGGTTGTTCTGGCGGCAGGGCGTGGCCTCCACCGGTATCCAGGACGTCGTCACCGCGACCGGGCTCAACCGCTCCAGCCTGTACGCCACGTTCGGCGGCAAGCAGGAGCTCTACCTCGCCGCGCTACGGCGTTACATGGAGCACAGGTCTCAGCCGATGTTCCGGCGCCTCGCGGAGGACGAGCGGGGGCTGCCCGCCATCGCCGAGTTCTTCGCCGGCCTGATCGAGGCGCGCTGCTCGGGCGAGTACGCCCGCTGGGGCTGCATGGTCTCCAACGCGCATGCCGGGGCCGAGCACGGTGATCCCGAGGTGCGCGCCGTACTGGACCGGCATCACCAGGAGCTGCGGGACGCGATGTACGCGGCGCTCGTCACCGCCCATGGCCAGGGACAGCTCGCCGCCGGCTGCGACCCCGATGCCTGCGCCGACCTGCTGGCGCTGCTCGCCTACGGCGTCAACCTGCGGTCCCGTGCCGGAGCGGACGCACGCGACCTGGGCAGGACGGTGACCGCAGCCCTCGCCTCGCTCGGTGGCCCGGCGGCTCCCTGACGGCTCTCGCCGGTCAGCGCCGGGCCCTGCGCTCCGCCTCCTCCTTGACCACGGCGAGGGATCCGGCGACGGCCGCCTCCCAGCGGGCGGCCACCTTCTCACCCCACCAGGCTCCGGCCCGCCACAGATCGGTGCCCAGCTCCCCTTCGTACAACAGGCGGGTGCCCGTGGGCAGTTCGGTCAGGGCGAACGTCTCGACGACGTACGGGACCGGACCGCGCACGAGGCGGAAGCCGACGCGCTCGGGCCGACTGAACCGCACGGTCTCCACCGTCACCGCCTTCCACCGCCCGCCTGTTGGCGTGACGTGGGCAGCCAGCACCATGTCGCTGCCGCGCTCCAGTACCCGCACCTTCTCCTGCATGGCCCGGGTGGCGCGCCCCAGGTACGGCTGGGCGATCACGTCGAAGACGACGTCCCTGGGCGCCGCGATGTCCAGGGTCTGCGGCCCGAGTGGTCTGACGCGTCGGCCCACGCCGAGGTCGACGGGCAGTGCCCCGCTGACCAACCCGGCATATCCGCCGACCGTCGCGACCGCCGCGGTCGCCGCCCAGGCCGCCGTGCGGACCAGTCGGCGGCCGCTCACGACGTGCCCTCCGGCTCGCCCTCGACCGTCACGCCCTGCCAGAACGCGACGTGGTTCTTGATCCGGCGGGCGAGCGGGCTCGGGTGCGGGTAGTACCAGGCCGCGTTCCGGTTGGTCCGCCCGCTGACCGTGACGGTGTAGTAGCGGGCGAGCTCCTTCCAGAAGCACAGCGACCGGCTGCGGGTCTCGGTTGAGTACTCGCGGTGCAGCGCTTCGGGTGGGAAGCAGTGGTTGCCCTCGACGATCACGGTGCGCGGGGCTTCCGCGATCACGGTGCCGTTCCATACTGCGCGCAGCATTACTGGGCTCCTCGTCATGCGCGGGGCAGGTCCCTCATCTCCGGAACGCTACGCGCGAGCGGGAGTGCGGCTCAGTAACGGCGCTCACTGTTCGTCCCGACCAGGATGCGGCAGATGTCGGCGTCCGTGCACTCGGCCGGGTCGGTTGCGGCCGCCCGTTCGGCCAGTGCGCGCAACGCGGTGCGGGTCTCGCGCAGTTCGGCCAGGCGCCGGTCGATGTCGGCGAGGTGTCGGTCGATAAGCGCTGTGACGTGTGTGCAGGGGGAGGCTCCGGCGTCGCGCAGCGCCAGGACGGAACGGATCTCGGCGAGGGTGAGCCCGGCGCCCTGGGCGTCGCGGATGAACGCGAGGCGCTGCGTGGTCCGCTCCGGGTAGTCGCGGTAGCCGCCCGGGGTACGGGGTGGCTCCGGCAGTAGCCCGGCTTGCTCGTAGAAGCGGATTGCCTTCGTGGTCAGCCCGCTGGTGGCGGCGAGGTCGCCGATAAGCATGCCTTCAGGCTAGCCCTTGACCTTCCAGTGCGCTGGAAGGTCTACGGTCCCCACAAGCAGCCAGGAGGTGTCGCGCCATGAACCCGAGGGACGCCGACGTACGGATCACAGTGCTGACGGTTCCAGACTGCCCGAACGCGCCGGTCATGCGCGAGCGGATCGCCGCTGCCCTCGCGGGCCGGGCGGTGCCGGTGGACTGGGTAGAAGTGGCAGATGCGGAAGAGGTCGCACTGCGGGGGATGAACGGCTCGCCCACCGTGCTGGTGGACGGCTCCGACCCGTTCACCCATGAGGACCTCCGGCCAAGCCTGTCGTGCAGGCTTTATCACCACGGCGACGGCACGACCGACGGCGCCCCCTCCGTCGCAGAGCTGCGACGGGCGTTGGCGGCGAGCGGCTTGGCCGAGCCGCACGGGGAGGAGTGAGGTGCCATGTGAAGAAGCGATGTGACGGGCACGGTGCCGCGCGCGTAAAGGGGTCGGCCGCCTCCGTCCGCGCTCCTTACGCCCCGGCGTGCCGGCCCCGCGCCAGGCGCCCGCGTAGTGTCCCCGCGAACTCCTCGGCCCGTGCCAACTGGACACGCAGCCTCTCCACCTGCTCCGTCGCGCCCTGCTCGTACCGGCGGATACGCTCCAGCAGTTCCGTTCGCTCGTCCGACGTCAGCTGGTCGCTGTCGAGACGGTCGGTGGCCTCAAGCAGGTCACGCATCTGCTCAAGAGTGAAGCCGAGCGGCTTCATTCGG
The DNA here is from genome assembly GCF_036173045.1 of Streptomyces sp. NBC_00299. Taxonomy (GTDB): domain Bacteria; phylum Actinomycetota; class Actinomycetes; order Streptomycetales; family Streptomycetaceae; genus Streptomyces; species Streptomyces machairae. The sequence goes on along the minus strand of NZ_CP108039.1, from coordinate 2,537,215 downwards.
CGGATGACCATCAGGCGGGCGACGTCGGCCTCGGTGTAGAGGCGGAAGCCGCCCTGGGAGCGGGCAGAGGGGATGACGAGGCCGGTCTCCTCGTAGTGCCGGATGGTGCGCAGCGACAGTTCGGTCCGTGCGGCGACCTCGCCGATCTGCATGTGCTCGCTGCTCACGCGGGGTGCCTTCCTTGTCTCTTACTGCGGCCGGGGCGGCCGCAGTAATCTCTACTCTAACGTTAGGGTAGAGTTGCGTCGGTTTGGGGCGGCTGCCTGCCGTGCCGGTTACCGTGGTGCGGGATGCCGTCCCGTGACCATCAGCCGTGTCGGGGCCGACGAAGCCCCCGGCGAGGACCGTTGTCCGCAGGAGAGAGCGTGCGCATGTCCGTGATGCCCGGCGTCGCCGCTGTCTGCCCGCCGTGAGCCTTCGCCCCCGAGCAGCACTCGATTCCCTCGTGGGTCGCTTCGCTGCCGCCCCCTGACTTCGGTCCGCACCGCTCGCGGACTTCGTGGAGGACCGTGCCGGTGCTCCACGCCTCCCTGCGCGCCCGCCGTGATGCCGGGTGTGCCCGAGCACGACAGGTTCTTTCGTCTTGTCTTCCTCAGCCCTGTACCCGGCCGCGTGGCTGCGCGGCTCCCGACGTCCGTCCTGGCTGTCCGACCCGAAGGTGCTGCGCACCGAGGTACTGGCCGGCCTCGTGGTCGCCCTGGCCCTGATCCCGGAGGCGATCTCCTTCTCGATCATCGCCGGGGTCGACCCGGCCATCGGTCTGTTCGCCTCGTTCACCATGGCCGTGACCATCGCCATTGTCGGCGGCCGACCGGCGATGATCTCCGCGGCCACCGGCGCCGTCGCACTTGTCATCGCCCCGCTGAACCGCGAGCACGGCTTCGGCTACCTCGTCGCCGCCGTGATCCTGGCCGGTGTCTTCCAGATCGTCCTCGGCGCGCTCGGAGTGGCCAAGCTGATGCGGTTCGTGCCGCGCAGCGTGATGGTGGGCTTCGTCAACTCCCTCGCCATCCTCATCTTCATGGCCCAGGTGCCGGAGATGACGGACGTGCCGTGGCCGGTCTATCCGCTGATCGTGGCCGGGCTGGCGCTGATGGTGTTCTTCCCCAAGGCCACGACGGCGGTCCCGGCGCCGCTGGTGTCGATCGTCATCCTCACGTTCATCACCATCGCGGCCGGGATCGCGGTGCCGACCGTGGGCGACAAGGGCGACCTGCCGTCCTCCCTGCCGGTCCCGGGCCTGCCGGACGTGCCGTTCACCCTGGACACGCTGACGACCGTCGCCCCGTACGCGCTCGCCATGGCGCTGGTCGGCCTGATGGAGTCGCTGATGACCGCCAAGCTGGTCGACGAGATCACCGACACCCACTCCTCCAAGACCCGCGAGTCCGTCGGCCAGGGCGTCGCCAACATCGTCACTGGTTTTTTCGGCGGCATGGGCGGCTGCGCGATGATCGGCCAGACGATGATCAACGTGCGGGTGTCCGGTGCCCGTACGCGGCTGTCGACGTTCCTGGCGGGCGCGTTCCTACTGGTGCTGTGCATCGTCTTCGGACCGGTCGTCTCCGACATCCCCATGGCCGCGTTGGTCGCCGTGATGGTCATGGTGTCGGTCGCCACCTTCGACTGGCACTCCCTCGGGCCGAAGACCCTCAAGCGGATGCCGGCCGGAGAGATCACCGTCATGGTGGTCACCGTCGTGTGCGTGGTCGCCACCGACAACCTCGCCATCGGCGTCGTCGTCGGCTCGGTCACCGCGATGGTCATCTTCGCCAAGCGGGTCGCCCACCTCACCGAGTTCACAGCCGTCACCGACCCCGACCACGCCACGGTCGTCTACCGGGTCACGGGCGAGCTGTTCTTCGCCTCCTCCAACGACCTCGTCGGCCGGTTCGACTACGCGGGCGACCCCGACAAGGTCGTCATCGACCTGTCCGCCGCCCACATCTGGGACGCCTCCTCCGTCGCCGCCCTGGACGCCATCGAGACCAAGTACGCCCAGCGCGGCAAGACCGTAGAGATCACCGGCCTGAACGAACCCAGCGCCCGCATCCACAAGACACTCAGCGGCGAACTCAGCAGCAGCAATTGACCAACTGTCGTGTCACTCCGGCACCTCATCCGTGCAGCTCTCCGAAACTCTCACCACGCCGAAGACCACCGGGTAATCGGTGATCTGCTGGTTCGGTCCCGGCTGCGAGTTGCAGATCTTCCACGCCGCCGGATCGTCCACCGGACGGCCCTGCCCGCTCGCGTCCTTGAAGGTCATGTCGAGTTTGGAGCCCATTTGCTCGTATGCACGCCCGGCGTTGCCACCGATGACATCCGGCATGGTGGCGGTGACCGGCTCGGGGTTTGCCGAGCGATGCGTCTCGGCGGGCCCCGATCTGGTCGCGGTGCTCGCCGAGACGTCCGGCACGGACGACGCACCGCAGGCGGTGACCGAGGCCAGGAGCGTGGCGGCGAGGGTGGGTCTCAAGAGCTTGGCGACGGTCAATGTTCCTCCCAGCGTGATGGCAATTCGGAACAGTATTCACGGTGAGACACGAGGAACCATCGCCGCCTCGTCCTGCCAAGCCCCGTTCCCTCGCATCCTTCCTGGTGCGGCCGGGCATGTGACGACAGGACCTAGATCTCGCCGATTGCCTCGGCGTCTCCCGTCCCGTGATCCATGCGTCCGGCATGCTGCGTTTCAGGATCTGGGCCGGGACAGGCAGCGGCGGTCGCGCCGGCCGATCCGGGCTCTGGGCAAGGCCCAGCGGCTTCGCCCCCCACCCGAGCCTGATGGCGCAGTGTGCCAGCCGGTAGGTCTCGTGAATGGGGCGTTTCGGATCTGGCGCATGCCTGCGCCCTCCCGGATCTCGCCAGCGGCCACGAGGAGCGCCACCGTGCCCTTCGGCACCGTGACCTTGGGCTACGTCGGCATACCGCCTCAACGACGCATCCCCGCCCGGTTCGGGTCATTGGTGGACTGGCGACCCTGGTGATCGCTACGGCAGTTCCGGCCAGCGCCGGGCCTCCCGCCTGCGACGCGGAGGCCCCCTTTGCGCGACGGATGTCAGGGGTTCGACTCCCCTAGGTTCATTGGGTGGTCGGGTGGCAGGGAGCCGCGCCCCCGCCACCCGACCATTGGACTTGGTTCGCCATCCAGATTCCATCGGCGTGAGCGGTGTTCCCTGTCGTTTTCCCATCGGAACACGGCAGGGGGTTCAGGCGGATCGAAACGCGTGCGAGAGGGGGGTCGACCCGCATGGTTGGTGCAGGTCAACGCGCTTTCACGAGTCAGCTTATGTAACATTCGGGTTCGAGTCCCGCTCCGCTTTCCTTGGTTCAGTTCAAGGAAATGGGAGAGAGTGATGGCCGTATGGCGGCAGCGTTCACCATAATCCCCTCCGTGTGAGGGATGCGGGTGGGTGGATCAGGCCGCGTTCAGAATCTTGGGCTCTATCGGGCGCATTTCGTGAGCGCGGTGTGCATGCAAGCGGACGGAGGTGTTGCGCTGCTCATCGAGCCAGGCGTACACGTCTCGCATCGGATAGCGGACGGCGCCGCCGTCGAGCTTGATGTAAGCCGGGCCCTTGCCGTCATTCCGCCAGTTGCGCAGCGTCTTGTCCGACACTGCGAGCAGCTCGGCTAGCTGCGGAGGTGCCAGCAACTGCCAAATTGTCGCATGTTCGGTCACAGGCGTGGAGTCGCCCATTCCAAGAGCCTCCAGAGGTGTCTGTATATCCTTTTGAAGGAGATCGTTTGAGTGGCTGCCTTCGAAAACAACATAGTGGGTTGTGTCGGTTTACGCGTGGCAGAATCATCGGGTGGGGAAGCCTGATAACCCCAGGACGGTAGAGGTGTAGCCGCTTTCCGTCCCTCTCGATCCCAGATACGTCCTGCTGCATCCCTACTTGCCGGTAGTTGATGTGGCTGACGTCACACGAAACTAATGTCGATCTAGCCCGCTAGGGAGTGTCGAGTACGTGCCAGGGCATATAGAAGACCGCTGGATCAGCAAACGAACCAAGGAGAAGAGCAAGCTCTACGGCAAGGGGAAGCGTTACAAGGTCGCCGGCATCCCCGGTGTCCGTGCCCGCAGCTTCACCAAGCTCACCGACGCCAAGCAGTGGCTCGCTCATGCTCAAACCGACGTGACGCGGCAGGAGTTCGTCGACCCGCGTGAAGGAACGATCCTGCTGCGCTCGTACGTGGAGGATCGATGGTGGCCACACCAGCGGTACGCCGCCACGACCCGAGATGCGGCGCGTCGACGAATATGGGGACACGTTCTCCCGGCGCTCGGGTCGCTGCCCCTGAATGCCATCACAGCGCCAGCCCTCCGGGAATGGGTTGCCCGGATGGAGGAGACCCTGTCGCCCGGGACGATCCGCACCACCTGGGGGCATCTCTCTACGATCCTCCAGGCCGCCGTCGAGGACGGCAGGCTGGTGAAGCATCCGATGAAGGGGAGCCGCACCGCTCGGCCGCCGGCCAAGCCTGCGCAGAAGGCGCGGGCGTGGTCGCGCGAGCAGGCGATGCGGGTACGCGCTGGGCTCCCGGAGCAATACCGCCTCGCAGTCGACTTGGGGGTGGGGCTTGGCCTGCGCCAGGGCGAGGTATTCGGACTGTCCCCGGAGGACCTCGACGCGGAGAGTGGCGTCGTACACGTCCGGCGTCAGGTCTGCATGATCGACGGCCACCTCTTCTTTGCGCTCCCCAAGGGGGGCAAGACGCGAGAAGTTGATGCGGCACCTGGCGTCCTGGCCAGCATCAAACAGCACGCGAAGCGCTGGCAGCCGGTCGCGGTGAAACTCCCGTGGGAGAGCCCCCATGAACCTCAGAGCGAACGGCAGCGCGTTGACTGGGCTCGGCGTACCTATCCACTTTTCCTGGCTACCCGGCAGGGGCGCGCATGCAACCGCGACACATGGAACAGGCGTCTCTGGAAGCCTGCGCTCGCCTCTGCGGGACTTATCGGCAAAGTGGACCCCGATTCCGGCGGGAGCAAGTGGGAGCCGTCGCGCGAGCTCGGCTTCCATGCCCTGCGCCACACCTATGCCAGCGTCCAGCTCGAAGCCGGCGAGTCGATCGTCTCCCTCGCCCGCTGGCTTGGGCACGCCGACCCTGGCTTTACTCTGCGTACATACACGCACTTCATGCCCGACGCAGGCGCGCGAGGTCGCGCCGCGATGGATGCTTGGTTCAGCGGGGAGGCGAACTCCCTGGAAACCCCCTGACGGTCATGCGGGGGTGTGAGGGGCAGGAAACGTGCAGGTCATTGCGGGTATGGAGCGGAACTCATGCGGTTGACGGTCTTCTGGGAGCGGATGGCGGATCACTTCGGTCCGGGCTACGCCGACACCTTCGCGCGCGATCACGTGATGACGGAGCTCGGCGGGTGCACGGTGCACGAGGCGCTGAACGCCGGCTGGGAGGCGAAGGACGTGTGGCGTGTGGTGTGTGCCGTCATGAACGTTCCGGGTGAGAAGCGCTGACCGGTCACGAAGATCGCAGGACCGAAGCCGTTTGTCGGTGGCGTGGGCGACACTGGCTCCGTGGCACGCACTGACGAGACCGGGCAGCTCGCCCGGCACGGATCCCCGTTCGGCACGACGCCGCCGACCTCGCCATCGGGTGAGGGCGGCACCGAGCCGAACGCCCGTATGCCTCGTTGGCTCCCGCGCGCCATGGTGCTCGCACTGGCGCTCGTCGGCGCGTTCCAGCTGGGCAGCTGGGCGTTTCACCAGCTCACCGGGCTGTTGATCAACGTCCTCATCGCGTTCTTCCTGGCTCTCGCCATCGAGCCCGCGGTGAGCTGGATGGCTGCGCGCGGCATGCGCCGCGGACTGGCCACCGGGATCGTCTTCCTCGCCGTGATCGTCGCGTCCGCCGGGTTCGTGACCCTGCTCGGGTCCATGCTCGCGGGCCAGATCATCAAGATCGTCGAGGACTTCCCGAACTACCTCGACTCCGTCATCAACTGGATCAACGCGCACTTCAACACCGAGCTGCGCCGCGTGGACGTCCAGGAGGGTCTGCTCCGCTCCGACTGGCTGCGCAACTACGTGCAGAACAGCGCCACCGGGGTCCTGGCCGTGTCCGCACAGGTCCTCGGCGGTCTCTTCCAGCTGCTGACGATCACGCTGTTCTCGTTCTACTTCGCCGCGGACGGCCCGCGACTGCGCCGCGCACTGTGCTCCGTACTGCCGCCCGCCAAGCAGGCCGAGGTACTGCGCGCATGGGAGATCGCCGTCACCAAGACCGGCGGGTACCTGTACTCGCGCGGCCTCATGGCGCTCGTCTCCGGCGTGGCCCACTACATCCTGCTCGCGAGCCTCGATGTGCCGTACGCGCCCGTGCTCGCGGTGTGGGTCGGCCTGGTCTCGCAGTTCATCCCCACCATCGGCACGTATCTCGCGGGCGCCCTGCCCATGCTGATCGCCTTCACGGTCGACCCCTGGTACGCGCTGTGGGTGCTGATCTTCGTGGTGATCTACCAGCAGTTCGAGAACTATGTGCTGCAGCCCAAGCTGACCTCGAAGACCGTCGACATCCACCCGGCGGTCGCCTTCGGTTCGGTCGTCGCCGGCACCGCCCTCCTCGGCGCGGTGGGCGCCCTGATCGCCATCCCGGCGATCGCCACGCTGCAGGCGTTCCTGGGGGCGTACGTGAAGCGGTACGACGTCACCGACGACCCCCGAGTGCACGGGCACCACCGGGGACGGAGAGCGGGGCGGGGTCTGGTCGCCCGCGCGCGGGCGCTGTGGGCCCCGCGGCCGGGAGCGGCCGAGCCAGGGGCCAAGACGGAGGACTCCGGGGAGAACTCCTCCTGAGGCGGAGCCGACGCCCGCGGCCTCCTCCCGGGGCCGCCGTCGCCAGGCGCGGCAAGCAGGAGCATGGGTGTCGCCCGGGGCGGAGGCCGGGCAATCCGCCCCGAGGAGCGGGCTGTCGGTCGGGAATCCGGGGCGGTGTCAGGCCGCGGACGTAGTCTCGTAGGTGCCGTGTGGTGCGCTTGACACAAAAATCGAACATCCATTCTGATGGGGGTATCGGAGAGGCGCTCGGCGGGCATTTCGCCAGGGTTTCGGTGGAGAAGTGACCGAGTTATCCACAGGCCGGACGGGTGTCGAGGCCCATTGTCAGTGGCAGGCGTTAGCGTCTTTGACGTGAAGCGATCGACTCAAGCAAATCGGGTGGAACCCATGGCAGGAACCGACCGCGAGAAGGCCCTGGACGCCGCGCTCGCACAGATTGAACGACAGTTCGGCAAGGGTGCGGTCATGCGCCTGGGCGAGCGGCCGAACGAGCCCATCGAGGTCATCCCCACCGGGTCGACCGCGCTCGACGTCGCCCTCGGCGTCGGTGGCCTGCCGCGCGGCCGCGTGGTGGAGGTGTACGGACCGGAATCCTCCGGTAAGACCACGCTGACCCTGCACGCGGTGGCCAACGCGCAGAAGGCCGGCGGTCAGGTCGCCTTCGTGGACGCGGAGCACGCCCTCGACCCCGAGTACGCGAAGAAGCTCGGCGTCGACATCGACAACCTGATCCTCTCTCAGCCCGACAACGGCGAGCAGGCCCTGGAGATCGTGGACATGCTGGTCCGCTCCGGCGCCCTCGACCTCATCGTCATCGACTCCGTCGCCGCGCTCGTCCCGCGCGCGGAGATCGAGGGCGAGATGGGCGACAGCCACGTCGGTCTGCAGGCCCGACTGATGAGCCAGGCCCTGCGGAAGATCACCAGCGCGCTCAACCAGTCGAAGACCACCGCGATCTTCATCAACCAGCTCCGCGAGAAGATCGGCGTGATGTTCGGCTCCCCGGAGACCACGACCGGTGGCCGGGCGCTGAAGTTCTACGCCTCGGTGCGTATCGACATCCGCCGCATCGAGACCCTGAAGGACGGCACGGACGCGGTCGGCAACCGCACCCGCTGCAAGGTCGTCAAGAACAAGGTCGCGCCGCCCTTCAAGCAGGCCGAGTTCGACATCCTCTACGGCCAGGGCATCAGCCGCGAGGGCGGCCTGATCGACATGGGCGTGGAGCACGGGTTCGTCCGCAAGGCCGGCGCCTGGTACACGTACGAGGGCGACCAGCTCGGCCAGGGCAAGGAGAACGCGCGTAACTTCCTGAAGGACAACCCCGACCTGGCCAACGAGATCGAGAAGAAGATCAAGGAGAAGCTGGGCGTCGGCGTGCGGCCCGAGGAGCCGGCCGTCGAGCCGGGCGCGGACGCCGCGGTCGCCGCCACCCCGGACGACGCCGCGAAGACGGTGCCCGCTCCTGCTGCGGCAAAGACGGCTAAGACCAAGGCCGCGGCAGCCAAGAGCTGATCCGTACGGTGCCTGATTCAAAAGCGTGGCGAACCGACTGGGCCGAGTCCGCTCACCCCGACGTTCCGCATGAGCGGGGCAGGGGCGGCGACGGCCACGGGGGAGATATGGGCCGGGGTAGCTACGACGGAGAAACCGCTCGGGGTGGTTACGGGGGATACGGCAGTGCGGCGTCGTACGGCACGAAGAGGCCGTACGACGACGGGCCGAGCGAGGACATGCCGGGCGGTGGTGACTGGCCGGGCGACGGCATCCAGGGCAGCAGCGAGCGGCCGGAGGGCGGCTCGGCGGACGGCGGTGGATACGCCGGCGGCAGCTCGCGCCGGGGTGGCCGCAGGATGCATGGTGAGGGCGGCTCAGCCGCAGGGCGCGGGCGCCGTCGGCGCGGCTTCGGGGAGTCGCCCGGTAAAGACGGAGGCGCCCCCTCCTCGTCGAGGGCCGAGAAGGGGGACCTTCCGGCGGACCCGGTGGAGCAGGCGCGGGCGATCTGCCTACGTCTGCTCACCGGGACCCCGCGGACGCGAAAGCAACTCGCGGACGCCCTGCGCAAGCGGGAGATCCCGGACGAGGCGGCCGAGGAGGTGCTCTCGCGATTCGAGGAGGTCGGCCTCATCAACGACGGTGCGTTCGCGGATGCCTGGGTGGAGTCCCGGCACCACGGCCGGGGTCTCGCCAGACGCGCGCTCGCCCAGGAACTGCGCACCAAGGGCGTCGACTCCACACTGATCGACGCGGCCGTTTCCCAGCTCGACTCCGAGCAGGAAGAGACGACCGCACGCGAACTCGTCGCCCGCAAGCTGCGTTCCACGCGCGGGCTCGACCGCGACAAACGCCTGCGCCGCCTCGCGGGCATGCTCGCTCGCAAGGGCTATCCCGAGGGCCTGGCCCTCCGGGTGGTCCGGCAGGCGCTGGAGGAGGAGGGCGAGGACACGGAGTTCCTCGAGGGCGAGGGGTTCTGACCCCGGCAGGGGACCCGGACGTGGACGAGGGTCCGCGACCGCGGTATTCCGGCGCCGGACACGGTGGACGCGCGGGGGCGCCCATCGCGTTCGGGCCGGGATCGCCGACTTAGACGTCCGCCCCTGGCCCCGACGTCACCGGAAGCCCAGCCGCCCGCCACGCCTGGAACCCGCCGACCAGGTCGGTGGCCCGGTTCAGCCCCAGTCGCCGTAGCGACTCGGCCGCCAGGCTGGACGCGTAGCCCTCGTTGCAGATCACCACGACCCGCAGGTCGTGACCGGTGGCCTCGTGGGCGCGGTGGCTGCCCTGCGGGTCGAGCCGCCACTCCAGTTCGTTGCGCTCGACGACCAGGGCGCCGGGGATCAGACCGTCCCGCTCCCGCAGGGCCGCGTACCGGATGTCGACCAGCAGAGCCTCGCCGCCCTGAGTGGCCTCGTACGCCTCCCGAGGCTCGATCCGCTCGTAGTCCGCGCGCACCCGCTCCAGCAACTCGTCGATGCCGACGGGCCGTTCGTCCACGCCGCGTCCAACCACGTCACCCACGCCTGTCTCCCACTCGCCCCCACCGACCGGCGACCCGCTCACACCGATCGGCAACTCGCTCACACCGCCCGCGGCACTTGCCTTCGACTCACCGCTGCCAACCTGCCGTTCGCTCGAACCGTGCACCACAGGTTCGTTTCCGGCCAGCCCGCTCACTGCCAGTCCTCCGGGCGTTCCACCTGTTCCAGGCACAGGATCGGCCCGCTGCGGCTGAAGCGGCGGATCTGCGGCAGGGGTGGGTAGTAGGCGTGAACCGAGATCGCATGCCGATCGGGGGATTCGTTGAGCACCTCGTGCACATGGTGGTGGCCGAAGGAGCGGCCCTTTCCGGCGGGCAGCCGCCGTTCCCGGTCGACGTCGTCCGTCAGTTCCAGTGTCTTCCAGCCGTCGGCGGGCAGTCGGACGGCGAGCGAGTTCTCCTTGAGCTCACCGGCCGCCGTCACGAAGGCCCCGGCCGAGTCGGCGTGGTCGTGCCAGCCGGTGCCCGTCCCGGGGGGCCAGCCGATCAACCAGGCCTCGCTGCCGCCGGGGCCCTCAAGCCGTACCCAGGTACGGCCCTCGGGGTCGAGCGGGAGCGAGGCGACCAACTCGGTGTCGGCTGCCGTACGACGTACGAAGTCGAGAAGGTCCGCCTGGGTCGGCGCGGAGCCCGGCGCGGAAACCTGTGCAGGAGCCGACGCGGAATTTGGCTTGGCGCCGGGCTCGGACGCGGCGACGGCGGTGGGGGAGGCGGCAGAGGGTACGGACACGAGCACCGTCCTGAAGAGAGTTCGCGAAGAGCGCGCGACAGCACAGGCGGCAGAGTCAGCAGTGGCGCGCGCGGGAAAGGGGATGCGAGTTCAGCAGGACGGGCGACACACGCAGCCCGCATAGCGGACGAGGTCCATATGGACCCTCCGCCACAGGCGCACACAGGTGTCGGTCACGATCCGGAGTACACCACGCCGGTGCGGACCGGTCAACTCACTGTCACTATGCGGACCGCACAGTGACAGTGAGTGCTGCCTTCCGGGGAGGTCGGTTCTCTACGGCCGGGTCGGCGCGAGTTCTCTTCGACGTCAGCGCGAGCCGGCCGTAGCCCCGGCCTCCGCCGCCGCGGTCTCGGCCTCCGCCTCCACTGCCCCGGCCGGTGCCTTGACCGGTCCGCCCAGCGCTGCCTCGGCCGCCGCGTACAGATCGGTCGGCCGCACCCCGCTCAATGCCGTCACCAGATGACCATCGGGCCGCACCAGCAGGACCGAATGCGCGGCCGCCCCCGGATAGGCCTCCGCGACCAGCAACTCGGCTCGATACGGCAGTGCCGTCACCGCGGCCGCCAGCCGAGGCATAATCCCGGCGGTCGCCCAGTGCTTGCGCTCCCAGACGCCAGTGCCCGGCGCGATCAGCAGGACCAGCAGCGCGCCGCGCCCGAGCCGGTCGCGCAGTTGTACGAAGGAACCGTCCTCCGCAGTGACCCGCACGTCCACGACCGGCGCACCGCGCGGCGTGTCCACCGGGACCTCGCCCTCCAGGGGCCCGGGCGCGAGCGGCGACCCGGCGTACGTCCCCAGCGCACCGATCGCGCCGTGCCCCAGGTGGCCGTCCATCAGCAGTGCGTCATGACCCCGGGCCGAGCCGGGGACGTAGGCACGCAGCCCACCGCCGCCACGCAGCAGCGGCAGCGCCTGGTCCGCGGCACGCAGTCGGGCGGCGACGACGGCGCGCCGCTCCGCCTGGTAGCTGTCGAGCAGTGCCTCGTGCGGCCCATGGTGCCAGGCCGGTGCCAGCTTCCAGGCGAGGTTGTCGGCGTCCCGCAGCCCCTCGTCGAGACCGTGGGTGCCGAGCGTGCCGAGGCAGTGCGCCGCGTCCCCGGCGAGAAAGACGCGACCCACGCGCCAGCGGCGGGCCAGCCGGTGGTGGACCGTGTGAACTCCGGTGTCGAGGAGCTCGTACGGCGGTGTCGGCCCGCCGGTCCAGCCGGCGAGCGTCTCCCGGATGCGAGCCACCAACAGCTCGGGCGTGACCAGGTCCTTGCCCGGCGGCAGCAGCCAGTCCAGGCGCCACACCCCGTCCGGGAGCGGGCGTCCGGTGACCTCCCCGGCCGAAGGTCCGGACATCCGCCACGGCGGCATCCGATGAAGCAACGCCTGACCGTCCCACGGAAGTTCCGCGCGCAGCGCAGCCACGGCGTGTCGCTCCACGGCGGTACGGCCGGGAAAGCGGATGTCCTGGAGTTTGCGCACGGTCGAGCGCGGGCCGTCGCAGCCGACGAGGTAACTGCCTCGCCACCAAGTGCCCTTGGGGCCGCGCGTGTGGGCGGTGACGCCCGACGGTTCCTGCTCGACGGCGTCCAGGCGGCTGTCCACAGCGATCTTGACGAGCGGTTCGCCCTCGAGGGCCGCGCGCAGGGCGCCGGTCAGCACGTGCTGGGCGATGTGCAGGGGGGCGGGGTTCGTGACGCCCTCGGGCTCGTTCGCCGCGTCGTCGAACGTGACCTCGCGCATCACCTGCTTGCGCCGCATCGCCCGCCATCCGGCCCAGCGGGCGCCTGCCTCGGCGATGGGCACGCCGGTCAGGCGCTCCATGAGGGCGGTGGTGTCCTCGCGCAGGACGACTGAGCGCGCGAGGCGGGGTTCGTCCTTGCCGGGCCCCTCGTCGAGTACGACGGACGGCACTTCCTGACGGGCCAGCGCCAGGGCGAGCGTGAGCCCCACGGGCCCCGCTCCGACGATGATCACCGGGTCCACGGCGCGGCGCCCCCTGCCCGCAGCGGTGTCCCGAGGGACGCAGGTGAACAGAAAGTTGGAGCAGGGTGCACGATCACAGAACGTATGCAACCCATTGCCGGTGCTTGCGTCAAGTGACGGAGGGCAGTGGCGATCATGCCACTGCCCTCCGTGTCACTTATGCCACTTGACTGTTCATCAGATGGCAGCGGCTCCTGGACTGATCATCAGATGGAGCCGCCGGCGCCGGTCCCGTAGGTGCCACCCGTCGCCGCCGGGTTGAGCTCTTCCATGTCCTCAGCGCTGAGGACCGCGCCCGTGCCCTTCTTGCTGCGCCGCAGCCTCTTCTCCAGCCAGCTCGCGAAGCTGGTCAGGATGAAGTTGAGGACGATGTAGATGATCGCCACCACGACGAAGCTGGGGATGGCGTTGCCGTAGTTGGCCGCCAGGGTGCCGCGCGCGTTGAGCAGCTCGGTGAACCCGATCATCACGCCGCCCAGCGCTGTGTCCTTCACGATGACCACGAGCTGGCTGACGATGGCCGGCAGCATGGCGGTGACGGCCTGCGGCAGCAGGATGGTCCGCATCGTCTGGTTCTTGCGCAGGCCGATCGCCATCGCGGCCTCGGACTGCCCCTTGGGCAGGGAGAGGATGCCGGCCTTCACGATCTCGGCGAGGACGGACGCGTTGTAGAGCACCAGGCCGGTGACGACCGCGTAGATCGGCCGCTCCTCAGTCGTGACGTTCGTCCAGCGGTCGTAGAACTCGTTCGCGAACAGCATCAGCAGCAGGACCGGGATCGCCCGGAAGAACTCGACCACCCAGGCGGCCGGAAGCCGTACCCACCGATGGTCGGACATGCGTGCGATACCGAAGAAGGCGCCCAGCGGAAGGGCGATCACCATGGAAAGTGCCGCTGCCTTCAGCGTGTTGGCGAGTCCCGGCAGCAGATACGTCGTCCAGGCGTTGGACTCGGTGAACGGCTTCCACAGGGCCCACTCAAGCTGGCCCTTTCCGTCCATGGCGTCCCAGACGAACCACCCGAGCAGGGCGAGCAGGGCGAAGAAGACCACCGAGATGACCACATTGCGCCGTTTGGCGCGAGGGCCCGGGGCGTCGTAGAGAACGGAACTCATCGCTTCACCGCCAGTCGCTTGCTCAGCCAGCCGAGGAAGAGGCCGGTGGGCAGGGTCAGTACCACGAAACCGAAGGCGAAGACCGCGCCGATGAGCAGCGTCTGAGCCTCGTTCTCGATCATTTCCTTCATCAGGTAGGCGGCTTCGGCCACACCGATCGCGGCTGCCACCGTGGTGTTCTTGGTGAGAGCGATCAACACGTTCGCCAGCGGGCCGATGACCGAGCGGAAGGCCTGCGGCAGGATGATGAGCCGGAGGGTCTGAGTGAACGTCAGCCCGATGGCACGGGCCGCCTCGGCCTGGCCGAGCGGCACGGTGTTGATGCCGGAACGGATCGCCTCGCAGACGAAGGCCGCGGTGTAGCCGACGAGTCCGAGGATCGCCAGGCGGAAGCCCTGGACCTTGAAGTCGGTGGCGCCCAGCGTCACGCCGAAGACATCGGCGAGGCCGAGCGAGGTGAAGATGATGATGACCGTCAGCGGGATGTTCCGGACGATGTTCACATAGGCCGTGCCGAACCCACGCATGAGCGGGACTGGGCTGACCCGCATCGCGGCCAGCAGAGTGCCCCAGATCAGGGAACCGAGGCCGGAGACGGCGGTGAGTTTCACCGTCATCCAGAAGGCACCCAACAGGGTCGGGTCGTTGTAGTCAGAAAGAAAGTCGAACACGATCTCCCGCGCTTCCGGGTGGGTGGCGTTTGTGGATAGCGCGACGCGCCGCCGCCCTGATCGCGGTGGACGGCGGCGCGCCGGTCAGGCACTGCGCTACTCGACGATGACGCCGATCTTCGGCGCGGGCTCGTTCTTGTAGTTGGCCGGACCGAAGTTGTCGGCGACCGCCTTGTCCCAGGCCTTCGAGCTCACCATCTTCTCGAGGGCGGCGTTGACCTTGTTCACGGTCTCGGTGTCGCCCTTCTTCACGCCGATGCCGTAGTTCTCGTTGCTCAGCTTGAGGCCGGCGAGCTTGAACTTGCCCTTGTACTGCTCCTGCGCGGCGTAACCGGCGAGGATCGAGTCGTCCGTGGTCAGGGCGTCCACGGTGCCACTCTGCAGCGAGGAGATGCACTCCGAGTAGGTGCTGTTCTGCTTCAGGTTGGCCTTCGGGGCGAAGTCCTTCTTGACGTTCTGCGCCGAGGTCGAGCCGACCACCGAGCACAGGTTCTCGCCGTTGAGGTCGGTGGCCTCGGTGATCTTCGAGTCGGACTTGACCAGCAGGTCCTGGTGGGCCAGCAGGTACGGGCCGGCGAAGTCGACCTTCTGCTTGCGCTCGTCGGTGATCGAGTAGGTGGCCGCGATGAGCTTCACGTCGCCACGGGCGAGCGCGTTCTCACGGTCGGCGCTCTTCGTCTCGACGAACTCGATCTGGTCGGGCTCGTAGCCGAGCTCCTTCGCCACGTACGTGGCGACGTCGACGTCGAAGCCGGAGAAGGTGCCGTCGGGCTCCTTCAGGCCGAGACCCGGCTGGTCGTACTTAATGCCGATCTTGATCTTGTCGCCGCCCCCGGAACCCGACCCGCTGTCGCTGTCGCCGTCACCACCACAAGCGGTGGCGGTGAGAGCGAGGACGACGGCAGCGGCGGCCGCGGCGGAGGCCTTGCGGAGCTTCATGGTGAACATCCTTTGCGTGATGAAGAGATGCGTGCCGTCAGGTGCGGCGGTTGACGCAGGTCGTCGGCTGCGTGACGCAGTCCGTCAGTGGGGCGGGATCCGTCAGTGATGCAGGATCTTGGACAGGAAGTCCTTGGCGCGGTCGCTGCGCGGGTTGCTGAAGAACTGGTCCGGCACAGCTTCTTCGACGATCTTGCCGTCTGCCATGAACACCACTCGGTTGGCGGCCGAACGGGCGAAGCCCATCTCATGGGTGACGACGATCATGGTCATGCCGTCCCGGGCGAGCTGCTGCATGACCTCCAGGACCTCGTTGATCATCTCCGGGTCGAGAGCCGACGTCGGCTCGTCGAAGAGCATGACCTTGGGGTCCATGGCCAGCGCTCGGGCGATGGCCACACGCTGCTGCTGGCCGCCGGAGAGCTGGGCAGGGTACTTGTCCGCCTGGCTGGCCACGCCCACCCGGTCGAGCAGGGCGCGGGCCTTGTCCTCGGCGGCCTTCTTGTCGGTCTTGCGGACCTTGATCTGTCCCAGCATCACGTTCTCGAGCACGGTCTTGTGCGCGAAAAGGTTGAAGGACTGGAAGACCATTCCGACGTCGGCGCGCAGCTTGGCAAGCGCCTTGCCCTCGGCGGGCAGCGGCTTGCCGTCGATGGCGATCGCGCCGGAGTCGATCGTCTCGAGGCGGTTGATGGTGCGGCACAGGGTGGACTTGCCGGACCCGGAGGGTCCGATGACCACGACGACCTCACCGCGGGCGATCGTCAGGTCGATGTCCTGGAGCACGTGCAATGCGCCAAAGTGCTTGTTCACGTTCTTCAGGACGACCAGGTCGCCGGTCGCGGCCGCATCTTCCTTGGCCACCGATACTTCGGTCATCGCTCTCAGGCTCCGTCCTCCTCGGTTTCGGAGGACAGTAGTAACCGTATCCGACCTGCGTCATTAGTTCTGAGGGGAATCTGAGCATCACGATCCGATAGCAATCGGACACGTGTCGTAGCACTTGCGACCTGGGCGCGTACCGGCTGGATAACGGAAGCCGCGAGCAACCGGAACCCACTTGACGGCGTCATCGTCCATCAGCGTGACTTCCTTGGTGCACACGCGCGCGTGCACGCACTGTGTATCTGTCCGAATCGTACGTCCGATGAACCGAAGGAGGCCGGGATGAGACTGCTCCTCGTCGAGGACGACAACCACGTCGCCGCCGCGCTCTCCGCGGTCCTGGCACGTCACGGTTTCGACGTCACGCACGCGCGTAGCGGCGAGGAGGCCCTCCAGGCGCTCGTCCCCGAGGGCAACGGCTTCGGTGTCGTCCTCCTCGACCTCGGTCTGCCCGACCAGGACGGTTACGAGGTCTGCGGCAAGATCCGCAAGCGCACCAGCACCCCGGTGATCATGGTCACCGCACGCTCGGACGTCCGTTCGCGTATTCATGGCCTCAACCTCGGTGCCGACGACTATGTGGTGAAGCCGTACGACACCGGAGAGCTGCTCGCCCGGATCCACGCCGTCAGCCGGCGCACCGTCCAGGAGGACACCGGGACGGGCGGCGAGGGCGTGCTGCGCATGGGTGCCGTGCACATCGAGCTGAACACCCGCCAGGTGAGCGTCGACGGTTCGGTAATCCAACTGACCCGCAAGGAGTTCGATCTCCTCGCCCTCCTCGCCCAGCGCCCCGGCGTGGTCTTCCGCCGGGAGCAGATCATCAGCGAAGTGTGGCGCACGAGCTGGGAGGGGACCGGGCGCACCCTTGAGGTGCATGTGGCGTCCCTGCGCGCCAAGCTGCGCATGCCGGCGCTGATCGAGACCGTACGCGGCGTCGGCTATCGACTCGTCGCCCCGGCCTCGTAGCGGGCAAGGGTGCGCACTCGTCTTCTCCCGCTGCTCATCATCCTGATGGCGGCCGTCCTGCTTGCCCTCGGCGTACCGCTGGCCGTCAGCCTGGCCGCGGCCCAGCAGCAGAAGCTGGTCGTCGACCGTATCGACGACACCGCGTACTTCGCGGCCATCGCACGGCCCGCCGCCGACACCGCCAGCTCCGAGTCCCGCGACGAGCTGCGCATCCTCAGCCGGGAACTCGAGAGCTACTACGAGGTCTACGGCATCCGGGCCGGCGTCTTCCTGCCCAACGACACGCCCCTGGCCAACGGGCCGACGACGTGGTTCCTGCCCGAGACCGGTGAGGAGCGCGAGGCCTTCGAGGAGTCGCTGCTGAGCCGGCGCAGTCACGACCCCAAGCAGGTGTGGCCCTGGCAGCGCAACCGGCTCGTCATCGCCTCGCCGGTCATCCGGGACGGTGACGTCGTCGCGGTCGTGGTCACCGACTCGCCCACGGGACAGATGCGTTCGCGGATCCTGCACGGCTGGCTGATCATCGGCGCGGGCCTGACGGCCGCGATGCTGGTGGCCGTCGGGGCCGCCCTCCGGCTGACCGGCTGGGTACTCAGGCCGGTGCGCGTGCTGGACGTCACCACGCACGAGATCGCGAGCGGCCGCCTGAAGTCCCGCGTCGCGGTCGCCAGCGGTCCGCCGGAACTTCGGCGGCTGGCCCGGTCGTTCAACGAGATGGCGGACAACGTCGAGGACGTGCTGGAGCAGCAGCGCGCCTTCGTCGCCGACGCCTCGCACCAGCTGCGCAACCCCCTCGCGGCGCTGCTGCTGCGGATCGAACTGCTCGCTTTCGAGCTACCGGAGGGCAATGAGGAGATCGCTTCGGTGCAGGCCGAGGGCAAGCGCCTGGCACAGGTCCTGGACGACCTGCTCGACCTGGCCCTGGCCGAGCACACCGCGGCCGACCTCCGGCTGACCGACGTCGGCGCGCTGACCGCCGAGCGCGTCGCGGCCTGGGCGCCGACCGCCCAGGCCAAGGGCGTGCAGCTGGTGGGGACCTGCCCGCCCACCACCGCCTGGGCCGACCCGGTGGCGCTGTCCAGCGCACTGGACGCGGTGATCGACAACGCGGTCAAGTTCACGCCCGAGGACGAGCGCGTCGAGGTGACCGTCACGTTCAACGGCAGCACGTCGACGATCGAGGTGACCGACAACGGCCCCGGCCTCACCGACGAGGAACTCGCCCGCGTCGGCGACCGCTTCTGGCGCAGTGGACGGCACCAGAACATCAAGGGCTCGGGCCTGGGCCTGTCGATCTCGCGGGCGCTGCTCGCTGCGGGCGGCGGCTCGATCTCGTACGGCCGTCATGAGCCGCACGGACTGCGGGTGACGGTGGCGGTACCCAGGTCGGGGCCGACGCCTTAGCGCGCCCTGGCGGGCTGACAGCCTTATCGTGCCTGACGGGCTGACAGCCTTGGCGCGCCCCGGGGGCTGACATGGGCGGCCCGGCTGTTGGACGGTTTCTGTGGACCGTTTCTGCGGTTCCGCAGAGCCCTACGGCTTCACCGAGCGGTAGTAGTTCCGGGCCCCGGTGTGCAGGGTCAGGGGGTTGGTGTAGATCGCCGTGCGCAGGTCGACGAGTTGCGCGGAGTGGACGTGGGCGCCGATGCCGTCGCGACTCTTGATCACCGTCCGGGTCAGCCATTCGGTGAGCCGTGGATCCATGTCCTTGCGGGTGATCAGCAGGTTGGAGACGGCGATCGTGGGCACCGTGTCGCCGTTCTGGATGGTCGGGTAGGCCGACTCCGGCATGTTGGTCGCGCGGTAGAAGTGGGCCGCGTCGCCCTGGGCATGCACCTTGGCGACGAGGCCGGCGTCGATCGGCACGAACCGGAACGCGGAGGTCTCGGCGATCTGCTCCAGCCCGCCCGTGGGCACCCCGCCCGACCAGAAGAACGCGTCGAGCTCATGCCCCAGCCGCTTGGGCCCGGTGTCGATACCGTCCGACCTGGGCGTGATGTCCTTCTCCGGGTCGATACCGGCGGCCTCCAGCACGCGCGTGGCGATCAGCCGCACGCCGGAGTTGGGCAGCCCTATGGCCACCCGCTTGCCCTTGAGGTCCGCGACGGAGCGGATGTCCGAGTCCGGCGGGACGACGAGCTGCACGTAGTCGTCGTACAGGCGGGCGACGCCGCGCAGCCGGTCCATGACGGGCTTGCCGTCGATCCGGTACGTGTCCACCGCGTCGGCGGCGGCGATCGTGAAGTCGGCCTTGCCGGTCGCCACACGCTCGACGTTCTCCTGCGACCCGGCACTGGTCAGCAGCCGCACCTTCAGCTGTGGCATGTCATTGGCGAGCTCCTCACGCAGCAGCTCGCCGTACTCCTGGTAGACCCCCGCGCGCGTGCCCGTGCTGAACGTGATCGTCCCGCTCGGCGTCTCCTCACCGAGGGGCAGCAGCCACCACAGCAGCAACCCGAGGGTCACGAACCCGGCGGCCGCGCCCTGCAGGGCCCGGCGCCTGCTGATGCGGGTGAGTGCCTTGGACATGCCTGCGATCCTGCCAGCCGGAACGCTGTGCTGACCAGGGCAGAGGTCACAGGCGGGCGGTACGGACGGGGCGGGGAGGGCCGGCGACCGGCGGCGATCGGACTCCGCCGGCGGCCCGCGGCAGCACCGCCGACGGCGGTCGCATCCGCGGTCACGACGGTCGGACCCGGCTGTCGCATCCGCGGCGAGGCTCGTCGGGACCCGACCGTCCGGACCCGACCGTCGGACCCGACTGTCAGACCCGACTGTCAGACCCGACTGTCGGACCCGGCCGATAATGTCGCCGCATGAGTTCCTCTCCCGCCGATCTGGTCCGTGAATTCCACCTCGCCTTCGGTCTCGATGCCCGCAGTACACCGACCGAGGTCTCCGCGGAACTCGCCGCCCACCGTGGGGAGCTGCTCGCCGAGGAGGCCGCTGAGGTCGCCGAGGTCTCCGTCACCGGCCCGCTCGACAAGCTCGCGCACGAGCTGGCCGACGTGGTCTACGTCGCGTACGGCACGGCCCTGGTCCACGGCATCGACCTCGACGCCGTCCTGGCCGAGATCCACCGCTCCAACATGACCAAGCTGGGCCCCGACGGCCGGGTCGCCCGCCGGGCCGACGGCAAGGTCCTCAAGGGCGAGCACTACGAGGTGCCGGACGTGTCGAGCGTGCTGCGCCGCCAGGGGTGGGGTGGCGACGGGGCCTGACCGGCGCGGCGACGGACGGTCGGGCGCTGACCACGTGACCGTCTCGGGCCGGGGCAACGGGCTTTCACGACCGCATACCCTTGTCCCATGAGCAGCAGTGACCGGAGCCAGGCAGTGGGCGTGAAGACATACGAGGTGCGCACCTACGGGTGCCAGATGAACGTCCACGATTCCGAGCGATTGTCCGGGCTGCTCGAAGACGCCGGTTACGTACGCGCGCCCGAGGGCTCGGACGGGGACGCGGATGTCGTCGTCTTCAACACCTGCGCGGTCCGCGAGAACGCCGACAACAAGCTGTACGGCAACCTCGGCCATCTCGCGCCGATGAAGACCAAGCGGCCCGGCATGCAGATCGCGGTCGGCGGCTGCCTGGCGCAGAAGGACCGCGACACCATCGTGAAGCGGGCGCCCTGGGTGGACGTCGTCTTCGGCACGCACAACATCGGCAAGCTGCCCGTCCTGCTGGAACGCGCGCGCGTGCAGGAGGAGGCGCAGGTCGAGATCGCCGAGTCGCTGGAGGCGTTCCCGTCGACGCTGCCGACCCGGCGCGAGAGTGCCTACGCGGCCTGGGTGTCGATCTCCGTCGGCTGCAACAACACCTGCACCTTCTGCATCGTCCCGGCCCTGCGCGGCAAGGAGAAGGACCGTCGGCCCGGCGACATCCTCGCCGAGGTCGAGGCACTGGTCGCCGAGGGCGTCAGCGAAATCACGCTGCTCGGACAGAACGTCAACGCCTACGGCTCCGACATCGGCGACCGCGAGGCGTTCAGCAAGCTGCTGCGGGCCTGCGGGACCATCGACGGCCTGGAGCGCGTCCGCTTCACGTCCCCGCACCCGCGCGACTTCACCGACGACGTCATCGCCGCCATGGCCGAGACGCCGAACGCGATGCCGCAGCTGCACATGCCGCTCCAGTCCGGCTCGGACACGGTCCTGAAGGCGATGCGCCGCTCCTACCGTCAGGAGCGCTACCTGGGGATCATCGAGAAGGTCCGCGCCGCCATCCCGCACGCCGCGATCACGACCGACATCATCGTGGGCTTCCCCGGCGAGACCGAGGAGGACTTCGAGCAGACGCTGCACGTGGTCCGCGAGGCCCGCTTCGCGCAGGCTTTCACCTTCCAGTACTCCAAGCGCCCCGGCACCCCCGCGGCCACCATGGAGAACCAGATCCCCAAGAAGGTCGTCCAGGCGCGCTACGAGCGTCTCGTGGCCCTCCAGGAGGAGATCTCCTGGGACGAGAACAAGAAGCAGGTCGGCCGGACGTTCGAGCTGATGGTCGCCGAGGGTGAGGGCCGCAAGGACGGCGCCACCCACCGCCTGTCCGGGCGCGCCCCCGACAACCGCCTGGTCCACTTCACCAAGCCGGAGCAGGAGGTCCGCCCCGGCGACGTGGTCACCGTCGAGATCACGTACGCCGCCCCGCACCACCTCCTCGCCGAGGGGCCTGTCCTGGACGTGCGCCGCACGCGCGCGGGTGACGCGTGGGAGAAGCGCAACGCCGCCGAAGCCGCCAAGCCGGCGGGCGTGATGCTCGGCCTCCCGAAGATCGGCGTCCCGGCTCCGCTGCCCGTGGCGGCGGGGAGCGGCTGCGGCTGCGACTGAGGTGCGCGCGGTCCTCGACTGACCGATGGCCGCGCAGTCCCCGACTGACCCGAGTGCTGATCGAGGAGTGACACTCTGCCGACCCGCGGGGTTACCCTGCCGATCATGCTTGTCGCTGCCTCAGTCTGCCCCTGCCCGCCTCTCCTCGTCCCGCAGGTCGCCGCTGGCGCCGCGCCCGAGCTGGACGCCGCGCGGGCCGCGTGCACGGACGCGCTCGGCGTCCTCGCTGCCGCCCGGCCCGACCTTCTCGTGGTGGTCGGCCCCACCGAGGAGGGCGGGCACGGGACGTACGAGGAAGGTACGCCGGGCTCGTTCCGGGGGTTCGGTGTGAACGCCGACGTACGTCTGGGGGCGGAGTCGGCTGAGGAGCCTCAGCGTGCGCTGCCGACCTCGCTCGCCGTCGCGGCGTGGCTGCTGGAGCGAACCGCGTGGTCGGACGCCCCGATCGAGGGCCTCAGTGTGGGGGAACCTCTCGAGGCCGAGCGGTGTATTGATATCGGAAGGGACATCGCCGCCCGGGCCGACCGGGTGGCGCTGCTGGTGATGGGCGACGCCAGCGCCTGCCGCACGCTCAAGGCTCCCGGCTACCTCGACGAGCGGGCGGCACCTTTCGACGCGTCCGTCGCGCGTGCACTGGGCAAGGCGGACGTGGCCGCCCTCAAGGAGCTGGACACCGAGCTCGCACGCGAGCTGAAGGCCTCCGGCCGAGCCTCCTGGCAAGTTCTCGCGGGCGCTGCCGAGGAGGCGGGTCTCGCGGGCGCCTTGCTGTACGAGGACGCGCCTTACGGCGTGGGGTACTTGGTCGCGACCTGGTCGTAGCCCCCGTCGGCCTGGTCGTGGCGCCCATCGGCGCCGCTGGCTGCCGCATGCCGACGCTGTCCGGAAACGGCGGACGGCCGGGAGCGGTCAAGCTCCGCGGCCGTCCGGCGATGTGCCGTTCAGGTGGTCGGCGGGGGTGCGTCCGGCGGCGGTGTGCTGCTGCCGGTCGCCGTGTCCTTGTGCGCGAGTCGGCCCATGGCGCCCTTGGCCTTGCCCGTGCCCGTGTGGATCTTGTTGCTGTACTTGCCCTTGGTCCGGTGGTCGACGGCCCTGGCGGCCTTGTCGAGGCTGTGGTGGACCTGCTCCTCGTGCCGCTGCGCGAAGTCGGAGACCTTGTCCTTGGCCGGGGCGAGTTTGGCTTTCAAATTGTGCATCAGACCCATGCTTCACCTTCCCGCGCGGGGCAGTTACGTGCGGGCGCCCTCGCCGGCCTCACTGTCGGCCGCCTCGTCGGCGGACTGCTGCTTCGGGATTTCGACGCCGTCGTCGGCATCGGCATCGGCCTCGGCCTCGACGGCCTCCGCCGCCGTCGACTCAGCCGCGTTCTCAACCTTGGTCTCGGCTGACCCCTTCGCCTCCGCCGCCTCTTCCGCCGCCGCCTCGGCCGTTGGTGTGTCGGCCTGGGCCTCGGCGGTTGACGCCTCGTCCGTAGCCTTCGACCTCCGGAAAAGTCGTGCGAAAACGCCCATATCCACTCCATACGTTACTCGTGCGGGCGAAATCCCGCGTCGTCCGGTGCGTCCGTTTGCGCCCCCGGGCCGCCGCCTCCGCGAAACCGGCGGCGAGAACCTCGCAACAGGCAACGACCCCGCGCGTGTGCCGTCACGTAACTCGTTCGAGGCCACCCCGTGAGGTTTGCGAGACTGGGGCGGTGAGCAGTGCACCCCTCGCCCCCCGTGTCATCGCCGTAGTCGGACCAACCGCGGCCGGTAAGTCCGATCTGGGCGTCTTTCTCGCCCGGCGGCTCGGGGGTGAGGTCGTCAACGCCGACTCCATGCAGCTCTACCGAGGGATGGATATCGGCACCGCAAAGCTGACGTCCGAGGAGCGCGCGGGCGTGCCGCACCACCTCCTGGACATCTGGGACGTCACCGTCACGGCGTCCGTCGCCGAGTATCAGCGGCTCGCGCGGGAGCGGATCGACGGGCTGCTCGCCGAGGGGCGCTGGCCGGTCCTGGTCGGCGGCTCGGGGCTGTACGTCCGTGGCGCCGTCGACAACCTGGAGTTCCCCGGCACCGACCCCGAGGTCAGGGCCCGGCTGGAGGAGGAGCTCGCGCTGCGCGGATCCGGCGCGCTGCACGCCCGCCTCGCCGCCGCCGACCCCGACGCCGGGCAGGCGATCCTGCCCAGCAATGGCCGCCGCATCGTCCGTGCTCTTGAGGTGATCGAGATCACCGGCCAGCCCTTCACGGCCAACCTCCCCGGCCATGACTCGATCTACGACACGGTCCAGATCGGCGTCGACGTGGCCCGGCCCGAGCTGGACGAGCGCATCGCGCGCCGGGTCGACCGGATGTGGGACGCCGGGCTCGTGGACGAGGTCCGCGAGCTGGAGGCGCAGGGGTTGCGCGAGGGGCGTACGGCCTCCCGCGCGCTCGGGTACCAGCAGGTCCTCGCGGCGCTCGCCGGGGAGTGCACGCTGGAAGAGGCACGGAACGAGACCGTACGTGCCACCAAGCGCTTCGCGCGCCGCCAGGATTCATGGTTCAGGCGCGACCCGCGGGTGCACTGGCTCAGTGGGGCTGCGGCAGATCTCACAGAACTTCCGCATCTCGCACTGGCGTTGGTCGAACGACCGGTTACAGCCTGATCACGTGATGGCATCGGGACGCTCCGGCCGTCATCCCGGCCTGCGGCGCCGTGCCATCATCGAGCTTCGATCGACCAAGTGGAGTCCGAGTTGGGAGGGCGCGTGGCGATGGAGGCCAGCCCTCGCGACACCGCACAAGGCACCGAGAACGGCACCGCCGCCCGGGACGAACCGGAGCGGGACGGCGACCGTCTGAGCCCGGACCTGGCCGACGAGACCGAGGGCGGCGTCACCGACGACGGCCCCGAGCCCGAGGAGATGTACGCCGGCGGCCCGGAGGTCGAAGTCGAGCTGCGCCCGCAGCGCCGCCTGCGTATCTGGCAGCTCGCGCCCATCGTGTCGCTGGCCGCGGTCGGCTCCCTGATGTTCGCGTTCCCGCTGGCCTTCGACTTCGGCGACAGCGGGGCCGTGATCGCCATGCTGGGGCTGCTGATCTGCTCCTGCGCGGCCGGCTGGGGCATGATGGCCGCCCGGCGGGTTGGCTACACCTGGCCCGGGCTGCCGCAGCGGGGCTCCGGGCGCAGACCGGACTGGCGGGTCGTGATCGCCTATGCCCTGGTCGTCGCCGCGATCGTCGTTCTGGCCGTGTGGCGCGTGGCTCGCCTGCGCTGACCCAGTCGCCGGACGGGCTCCCTTTTCGGCCCTGTCATAGCGGCACCGTACGATCGAGGAATGAGCACGCGGATCGCCTTCCTCAAGGGTCACGGCACCGAGAACGACTTCGTGATCGTCCCGGACCCCGAGAACGCCGTCGACCTGCCCCCGACCGCCGTCGCCGCCCTGTGCGACCGCCGCGCGGGCATCGGTGGTGACGGCCTGCTGCACATCGTGCGGTCCGCGGCGCACCCCGAGGCCAAGGACATGGCGGCCGAGGCCGAGTGGTTCATGGACTACCGCAACGGCGACGGATCGATCGCGGAGATGTGCGGCAACGGCGTGCGCGTCTTCGCGCGCTACCTCCAGCACGCCGGGCACGTCACCGAGGGGGACCTCGCGGTCGCCACGCGCGGGGGCGTGAAGTCCGTGCACATCGCCAAGGACGGTGACGTGACGGTCGGCATGGGCAAGGCGCTGCTCCCCGAAGGTGACGTCACGGTCAGCGTCGGTGAGCGCAGCTGGCCCGCGCGGAACGTGAACATGGGCAACCCGCACGCTGTCGCCTTCGTGGACGACCTCGCGCACGCCGGCGACCTGTTCTCGCCGCCGCCGTTCAGCCCGGCCTCGGCCTACCCGGACGGTGTCAACGTCGAGTTCGTCGTCGACCGGGCGCCCCGGCACGTCGCGCTGCGCGTGCACGAGCGCGGTGCCGGCGAGACCCGCTCGTGCGGCACGGGCGCGTGCGCCGTCGCCGTGGCCGCCGCGCGGCGGGACGGGGCCGACCCGGCCGTCACCGGCGCCGCCGTGACGTACACCGTCGATGTGCCCGGCGGCACCCTGGTGATCACCGAACGGCCCGATGGTGAGATCGAGATGACCGGCCCCGCGGTGATCGTTGCCGAAGGTGAGATCGACGCGGAGTGGCTGGAAACCGTCGCTCGTTGATCGGTTCTCGACTCGGCATCAGAGCGCCCCAGTCGGGCAGTGGCCCGAGAACACGGGCGCGGGGATGCTGGGTGCGTTCGAGATCGCGAACGTCGGCTGGCCGTATGGCGCAAAAACGTAAACCCAGTAACCCTCGCTCGAATGGGTGATCCGTTTCACGCTCGGCGAGAGGCGGTCAGTCGCACGTGATGGGCTCGGTAGCATCAAGCACCGGCCCGGACGGGGGAGATGTCGTCGTCCCCTGAGCCGTGTCCGCCATGGGGCACCCCGTTCGCCGGTCCACGCAGCCGGAGGTGCCCATGAGTGCGGAGGCCACGAATCCCGCGACGCCAGGCCCGGTAGCAGGCCCCGTGACGCCTGCCGTGCCTCGCAGGAAGGCCCGCGCACGCATCGACCTGCGCCGCCTCGGCCGGGCTGCGCTGCTCGGCCCCGCCTCGCGCGGCCGACTGCCCGACGCGATCGGCCACGTCGTCGAGGCCCACCGGGCCCACCACCCCGACGCCGCCCTCGAACCCTTGCGCCGCGCCTATGTGCTGGCCGAGTCCTCGCACCGCGGCCAGATGCGCAAGAGCGGCGAGCCGTACATCACCCACCCGCTCGCGGTGACCCTGATTCTCGCCGAACTCGGCGCCGAGACCACGACCTTGACGGCGTCTCTGCTCCACGACACGGTCGAGGACACCGACGTGACGCTCGATCAGGTCGGTGAGCAGTTCGGCGCGGAGGTCCGCTTCCTCGTCGACGGCGTGACCAAGCTGGAGAAGGTCGACTACGGCGCCGCCGCCGAACCCGAGACCTTCCGCAAGATGCTCGTCGCGACCGGCAACGACGTCCGCGTGATGTCGATCAAACTCGCCGACCGGCTGCACAACATGCGCACCCTCGGTGTGATGCGCCCCGAGAAACAGGCCCGCATCGCCAAGGTGACCCGCGACGTCCTCATCCCGCTCGCCGAGCGGCTGGGCGTCCAGGCGCTCAAGACGGAACTGGAAGACCTGGTCTTCGCGATCCTGCACCCCGAGGAGTACGAGCACACACGGGAGTTGATCGTCGGCAACGTCGCGCGCGCCGACGATCCGCTGGCGGAGATGGCCGACGAGATGCGCAAGGTCCTGCGCGAGGCCGACATCCAGGCCGAAGTCCTCATCCGACCCCGGCACTTCGTCTCCGTGCACCGGGTGTCCCGCAAGCGCGGTCGGCTGCGCGGCTCCGACTTCGGGCGGCTGCTGGTCCTGGTCAACGAGGACGCGGACTGTTACGGCGTCCTGGGTGAACTGCACACCTGTATGACGCCGGTCGTCTCGGAGTTCAAGGACTTCATCGCCGTCCCCAAGTTCAACCTGTACCAGTCGCTGCACACGGCCGTCGCCCGCGCGGACGGCCAGGTCGCCGAAGTCCTCATCCGGACCCACCAGATGCACAAGGTCGCCGAGGCCGGCGTCGTGGCGCTCGGCAATCCCTACGCGACCCCCGCGGAGGAGCAGGCCGCGTCGAGCGACGGCGAGCGCGCCGACCCCACGCGCCCCGGCTGGCTGTCCCGCCTCCTCGACTGGCAGGAGGCCGCTCCCGACCCGGACACCTTCTGGTCCACGCTGCGTGAGGACCTCGCCCAGGACCGCGAGATCACCGTCTTCCGGCCCGACGGCGGCACCCTCGGCCTGCCCGAGGGCGCGACCTGTGTGGACGCCGCCTACGCCCAGTACGGCGAGGACGCGCACGCCTGCATCGGCGCCCGCGTCAACGGCCGCCTGGCGACGCTCAGCACGGTGCTGCGGGACGGCGACACCGTCCAGCTCCTCATGGGTCAGGATCCGGCCTCGGAGCCCTCCAGGGAGTGGCTGGAGCACGCCCACACGCCCGCCGCGCGGATCGCCATCCAGCGGTGGCTGGCCGCCCATCCACCGCAGGGTGACGCCGCCGAGGAGCCTGTGACGCAGTTCCGGCCCTCGGTGGAGGAAGCGGCGAGCCCGTCGGCCGACGCGGACGGTCCGGCCGTACGCCTGGCCGCCGAAGGGCCATTCGGGCGGCCCGCAGCCAGCGTCCTCGTCGACCGGCCCGGTGCGACCGTACGCCTCGCCGGTTGCTGCACGCCCGTACCACCCGACGAGGTCACCGGGTTCTCCGTGCGCGGAGGAGTGGTGACGGTTCATCGCGTCGGGTGCCCCGCGGTGGCGCGTATGAAGAGCGCCGGGCGCGCGGAGGTCGACGTGCGCTGGGGTGACACCACCGAGTGCCGGGTCACCCTGGTCGCCGAATCGTTCGTTCGCCCTCACCTCCTGGCGGACCTCACCGAAGCCATGGCCATGGAGGGCGCGGAGATCGTCTCGGCGACGGTCGAGCCCCCGACCCAGCAGCGCGTACGCCACACGTACACGGTCCAACTGCCGGACGCGGCGCTGCTGCCGGGGCTCATGCGGGCGATGCGGAACGTGGCGGGGGTGTACGACGTGACGAGGGCGCAGCCGCAGACGCAGGGGGCGTGAGGGGGCGCGCCAGGGGTGCAGGGGTGGGTCGGGCGACGTCGGCTTTCACGCCGGGTCGTCCCTCGGGCAGCCGCTCACCGGCCGTTCGCTTGGTAATTGCCCAGAGGCTTGCAATTCCCCAAAGGCTTGCACCCACTTGACATACCCGTTCGAGTGGGCCGGTCGCGCGTCGTCAACGCCGCGCACGCGCGCGCTGATAGCCGTGGTGCATGCTGCTCACCCCCCGCACCGAGGCTCAGCGACCAGTCCCTGGCGCTCCTCGCACCCGTCCCGGATCCTCGAGGCGACACAGGGCGCTCGCGCTGTTCGCCGCAACGGCCTCCTTCGGCCTCCTCGCTGCCAGCGCCCCCGTCACGCCCCTGGGTATCGGTGACCGCCTCTTCCCGAACCTGGGCAACCCCGGCTACGACGTGGCGTCGTACGACC
The DNA here is from genome assembly GCF_036173045.1 of Streptomyces sp. NBC_00299. Lineage (GTDB taxonomy): Bacteria > Actinomycetota > Actinomycetes > Streptomycetales > Streptomycetaceae > Streptomyces > Streptomyces machairae. The sequence goes on along the minus strand of NZ_CP108039.1, from coordinate 2,508,183 downwards.
TGTCGTTCCGCTACTCCGGCTCCAACGACAAGCCCCTCCAGGCCGTCACCACGATCGACGCCTGGACGACCAAGGACCTGGAGCGCGTCAACCTGGACTTCGCCCACGGCAAGGTCGAGTCCGTTGAGGTCGACGGCGAGCCGGCGACGTTCCGCAGCGCCGGTGAGGACCTCGTCGTCACGCCCGAGGAGCCGTTGTCCGACGGCAGCTGGACGCAGATCACGGTGCGCCACACCAGTGATCCCGGGTCCGCGAAGGGCCGGGACGGCGGGTGGGTGCAGACCTCGGACGGCCTCGCCATGGCCAACCAGGCCGACGCCGCCCACGTCGTGTTCCCGTGCAACGACCACCCGTCCGACAAGGCGATGTTCACCATCCGGGTCACCGCGCCCAAGGGCTACACCGCCGTCGCCAACGGCCTGCCGACCGGCGTGGACCGCGCGGGCGGCGCTACGACGTGGACGTACCGCACCAGGCACCCCATGGCCACTGAGCTCGCCCAGGTGTCCATCGGCCGCTCCACGGTGGTGCACCGCACCGGCCCGCACGGGCTGCCCCTACGGGACGTGGTGCCCACCAAGGACCGCAAGCAGCTCGAACCCTGGCTGAAGAAGACCCCAGGCCAGATCGCCTGGATGGAGAGCAAGATCGGGCGGTACCCCCTCGAGACGTACGGCCTGCTCATGGCCGACGCCGCCACCGGCTTCGAACTCGAGACCCAGACGCTCTCCCTCTTCGAGAGGGACCTCTTCACCGAGGCCGCCTATCCGAAGTGGTACATCGAGTCGATCATGGTGCATGAGCTGGCGCACCAGTGGTTCGGCGACAGCGTCAGCCCGCGCACCTGGTCCGACCTGTGGCTGAGCGAAGGGCACGCCACCTGGTACGAGGCCCTGTACGCGGCGGAGAAGGCGGACAGGCCGATGGAGGCACGCATGAAGGCCGCGTACGCCGCCTCCGATCGCTGGCGTACGGCCGGCGGACCGCCCGCGGCACCCAAGGTGGCAGGCGCCGGCAAGAAGAACGGCATCTTCCGGCCGAACGTCTATGACGGCGCGGCCCTGGTCCTGTACGCCCTCCGTCAGGAGATCGGCGCCTCGGACTTCGAGCAACTGGAGCGCGCCTGGGTGAAGCGCCACAAGGACCGCTCCGCCAGCACAGCGGACTTTGTCGCGCTCGCGGAGGACATCTCCGGACGGCGGCTCGACGGCTTCATGCACGCCTGGCTGTATGGCAAGAAGACCCCGCCGATGCCCGGGCAGCCGGAGTGGAAGTCCGCGGACTCCAAGAAGCCGGCCTCCGGAAAGGCGGCCAAGAAGGCTGGTCCCAAGAAGGCTGGTCCCAAGAAAGCGGCCAACAAATAAGGCGGTGACGAGACGGGCCGTGCCGTGCGACCATTTTCCGGTCGGCACGGCACGGCCCGCGGGAATCTCCCGGGGCGCTCGTGCGTTAGGAGCAGTGACGGACAGTTTTCCGGGCGCCACGGACTCGGTCCGGGACGCCACTGTCACTGCCACCGTCGCCGCACGCGGATTCCCATCGACGTAAGGACCCAATGACCTCCTCTTCTTCCCCTTCCCAGGACACGCAGCGCGCCGCGCACACTTATCCCGAAGGTCTTCGGGCCGATGCCCTGATGGAAGAGGACGTCGCCTGGAGCCACGAGATCGACGGAGAGCGGGACGGCGACCAGTTCGACCGCTCCGACCGCGCGGCTCTGCGCCGCGTGGCGGGCCTCTCCACCGAGCTCGAGGACGTCACCGAGGTCGAGTACCGCCAGCTCCGCCTGGAGCGGGTCGTGCTCGTCGGTGTCTGGACCTCGGGAACCGTGCAGGACGCGGACAACTCCCTCGCGGAGCTCGCCGCCCTCGCGGAGACCGCCGGCGCGCTGGTGCTCGACGGCGTGACCCAGCGCCGCGACAAGCCCGACGCGGCCACCTACATCGGCTCCGGCAAGGCCGAGGAGCTGCGGGACATCGTGCTGGAAACCGGCGCCGACACCGTCATCTGCGACGGTGAGCTCAGCCCGGGCCAGCTCATCCACCTCGAAGACGTCGTCAAGGTCAAGGTCATCGACCGTACGGCCCTGATCCTGGACATCTTCGCCCAGCACGCCAAGTCCCGAGAGGGCAAGGCGCAGGTCGCGCTCGCGCAGATGCAGTACATGCTGCCGAGGCTGCGAGGCTGGGGTCAGTCGCTGTCCCGGCAGATGGGCGGCGGCAAGGGCGGCGGGCTCGCCACCCGTGGTCCCGGTGAGACCAAGATCGAGACTGACCGGCGACGGATCCGCGAGAAGATGGCGAAGATGCGCCGTGAGATCGCGGAAATGAAGACCGGCCGCGAAATCCAGCGCCAGGTGCGTCGGCGCAACAAGGTGCCGTCGGTCGCCATCGCCGGCTACACCAACGCGGGCAAGTCCTCGCTGCTCAACCGCCTCACGGGCGCGGGCGTGCTGGTCGAGAACGCCCTGTTCGCGACCCTCGACCCGACCGTGCGCCGGGCCGAGACCCCGGGCGGAAGGCTCTACACGCTGGCCGACACCGTCGGCTTCGTACGGCACCTGCCGCACCACCTGGTCGAGGCATTCCGCTCCACGATGGAGGAGGTCGGCGCGTCCGACCTGATCCTGCACGTGGTGGACGGTTCGCACCCGAACCCGGAGGAGCAGCTGGCCGCCGTGCGCGAGGTGATCAGGGACGTCGGCGCCACCGACGTACCGGAGATCGTCGTGATCAACAAGGCGGACGCGGCCGACCCGCTGACGCTGCAGCGGCTGCTGCGGATCGAGACGCGTTCCATCGCGGTCTCGGCCCGCACGGGCAAGGGCATGGACGAGCTGCTCGCGCTGATCGACAACGAGCTGCCCCGCCCGTCCGTCGAGATCGAGGCGCTCGTGCCGTACACGCACGGCAAGCTGGTCGCCCGCGCCCACACCGAGGGTGAGGTGATCTCCGAGGAGCACACCCCGGAGGGCACGCTGCTCAAGGTGCGGGTGCACGAGGAGCTGGCGGCGGATCTCGCGCCGTACGTTCCGGCGCCGACCGCCTGAGCCGTCGTAAGCCGACCGCCGGAGCCGCCGCGGAACAGCGGCCGTGGTTGACCTGACAACGCCGAAGGCCCGCCCCCTGTCGCAGGGGAGCGGGCCTTCAGTACGTGTCTGTGCGCCTGCCGTCACCGACCGCCGTACGTCCTGCTCATGTGCTGGTACACCGCCTCGGCGCCCGCACCCAGCTGCGGGCCCGCGAGCCAGGTGTTGTCCTCAGGGCCGATCGAGGTGTTCGACACCAGCTGCGTCTCGCCGTTCACGACACGGAACCAGCCGCCGCCCGACGAACCGCCGGTCATGGTGCAGCCGATGCGGTACATCGTCGGCAGGGCCGGGCTGAGCGAGAACCGGCCGGGCTGGTCGAGGCACTTGAACATCTGCAGACCGTTGTACGGCGGCGCCGCCGGGTAGCCCCAGGCGCCCATCGTGCCGGCCTCGGTCGCCGCCGGGGCCGAGAAGTCCACGTCGAGTGCGGCGCCGACCGTCTCCTCGAGCGACTTGGAGCCCTGCTCCGGCTTCACATGCAGCACGGAGTAGTCGTACGCGGCACCCGCACCGCCCGTCTCCGAGCCGCCCTGGATCCACTCGTTCGAGGTCGAGACCCAGTCGGCCCACCAGTTGCCGTACGGGGCGACCTCCGCAGGCGCGGCGTTGCCCAGCTGCGCCTCCGACTTGCCGAGGTCGTTGTAGGACGGGACGAAGACGATGTTGCGGTACCAGCCGCCGTTGCCGCCGGCGTGCACGCAGTGACCGGCCGTCCAGACCAGGTTGGACTTGCCGGGGTGGTTCACGTCCTTGACGACCGTGCCGGAGCAGACGGCCGGACCGTCGGGGGAGTCGAAGAAGACCTTGCCGACGGCGGCCGCGTTGTCGTGGTACGGCGTCTTCTCGGCCGTGGCCTGGACGGGCGCCGGTTCCGGGTCGCTCACGCCCTGGTCGGCCGAGGCGTCCTGCGTGGTGACCGTCTTGTTGGCCTCCTTCGCGGACTGCATCCGCTCAGGCTTCCAGAGGCCCTCGATCACCGGGTTGACGAAGTCCTGGGCCTCGCTGAGCCACTTGTCCCTGTCCCAGTCCCTCCAGCCACCGCTGGTCCACTTGTCGACATCGATGCCGTGCTTCTCGAGCTTGTCCGCGATGTCGGCCGGGATCTGGATCTTGCCGTCGCCGAGTCCGGCTGCCTGGGACGCGGCAGCGTCGGCCTGGTCGCTCGCCGCACCCTCCTCCGAACCGTCACAGGCGGTCGTGGTGAGCGCCAGGACAGCCACGAGGCCGGTGGCGGCGAGGACGGAGCGCCGTCCTCTGCGTGGAGCTGCGGACGTAGGTGTGGAATGCATGGTGCGGTAAACCCCCGTTGGAACGTGCTGTGCCGTAGTGCCGTAGTGCCCGATGGCAGGTGCGGGTCGCGGTGGTCCGTGCACTGCACGCTCTCGTGCGGACCCTCGGACGCGACACCCCACTATGCCCGGGGAGTTGAGGGCGTACGGAGGTGAGGCGGTGAAGGTTTCTGCCCACCGCCCCACCGCCCTGGTGCTCCGCCGCCCCCGCCGTCGGTGCCTACGGTGCCGTCACGGCCCGACCTCCGGCCGACATCACTGACCGGTGAACTTGTCGCTCATCCTGTCGAAGATGCCCTTGGCCTCCTTGCCCAGCCGCGGACCCGCCAGCCAGCCCGAATCCACCGGGCCGATGGAGGTGTTGGAGACGAGCGCCGGCTTGCCGTCCGAGCCCGTCGCGACCCACCCGCCACCGGACGAACCGCCGGTCATGGAGCAGCCGATGCGGTACATCGTCGGGTCCGACGCCTTGAGCGACAGCCGGCCCGGCTTGTCCTGGCACTGGTACAGCTTCTCGCCGTCGAACGGCGCAGCGGCCGGATAGCCGATCGCCTTGATGCTGTCCACCTCGGGGACGGCCGGAGCGTTGAAGTCCACCGGCAGGGCCGAACCGACCGTCTCCTCCAGAGACTTGCCGTTGCTGCCCTCCTCCGGCTTAACATGCAGCACCGCGAAGTCGTACGAGGCGCCGTCGCCGCCCGTCGCACCGCCCTGCGCGATCCACTGGTCGGAGGTCTGCGCCCAGTCGGCCCACCAGACGCCGAACGGAGCGACCTGCTCCCGCGTTGCGCCCTTGCGCTCGGTGGCCGACATGTCGTCGTTGTTGTACGAGGGCACGAACGCGATGTTGCGGTACCAACCGCCGCTCTTGCCCGCATGCACACAGTGGCCGGCCGTCCACACCATGTTGGACTTGCCGGGGTTGGCCGGGTCCTGCACGACAGTCGCCGAGCAGACCATCGTGCCCTCGGGGGAGTCGAAGAACACCTTGCCCGCCTCGGGCGCGTTGGCGTGGTACGCGGGCGGCACGGCCTGAGCCTCCACGGGCTCCGGCGTCGGATCGGTCACACCCTGGTCACCGGAAAGGTCACTTTCGTCGACGCCGCGGTCCGGGTCCTGGGCGTCCCGCATACGGTCCGGGTCCCACAAGCCCTCGATGATCGGGTTGATGTAGTCCTGCGCCTCGCGGAGCCAGTCGTCCCTGTCCCACTTCTTCCAGGCGCCGTCCTTCCACTTGTCGATGTCGATCCCGTGCTCTTTGAGCTTGTCCTTGATGTCGTCCGGGATCGTTATCTCGCCTTCACCCCCGGCCGCAGCGGACGCGGTGGCCCCGCCGCCTGCCTCGGTGTCGCCCGAGTCACAGGCCGTGGCGGTGAGGGCCAGCGCAGCGGCGAGCGCGACCACGGGCAGCGGGGAGGTTCTGCGGCGCGCGTTCCTCCCTCGGCGAGCGGTGAACGACGGCCGTATCGATCGCATGATCTGACTCCCCCTGGGGTGACGGTACTTGGCGCTGCCGCCGCGAACTTCCGCTGATCACTAGCTGTTCCGGCGTGATGTCACGGCGCGTTGGGACGGCACCACACACTATGCGCTCGCTGTGGGGGACTTCCGACGGAACGGCAACGGTTCCGTCACGGCAAGGATCTTGAAGCAACCCGTAACCCGGTGAACGGTCCGCGGTTGGTAGCCGTGGGGACCTGCTGTCTGCAAGCGGTCCCCTGTGCTCGGTTCCCCGGAGTTTCGAGTGGACGCTCGCGGGGCTTCGTATGTCGGGTCGGGCGAGGATGCGACACACCTGCTCGCCCTGGACAGCGGGAGGACAGGGAGCCATGGCCGTGACCGAATCTGTGCGCGGGGGTACGTCCGACTCGGCGGGGGCATCCGCCGTGCACGAGGGGATCCTGCGGCGACAGTCTGCGCGCGAGTCGTCGGCGCGCACCTACGCTCGCGCCCTGCCGATCGTGCCGGTGCGGGCGCGCGGGATGACCATCGAGGGGGCGGACGGCCGCCGTTACCTGGACTGCCTCTCCGGTGCCGGGACGCTGGCGCTCGGACACAACCACCCCGTGGTGCTGGAAGCCATCCGCAAGGTCCTGGACTCGGGTGCACCACTTCACGTCCTCGACCTGGCTACGCCCGTCAAGGATGCCTTCATCACCGAGCTGTTCCGAACCCTGCCGCCCGGTCTCGCCGACCACGCACGCGTGCAGTTCTGCGGACCGGCCGGAACCGACGCGGTGGAGGCCGCCTTCAAGCTCGTCCGGGCCGCGACCGGACGGACCGGGATGCTCGCGTTCAGCGGCGCCTACCACGGGATGACCGCCGGAGCGCTCGAAGCATCCGGAGGCGCCTTCGACGTACGCGTCGCGCGCCTGCCGTACCCCCAGGACTACCGCTGCCCCTTCGGCGTCGGCGGCGAACACGGTGCCGAACTCGCCGCCCGCTGGACCGAGTCCGTCCTCGACGACCCCAAGTCGGGCGTACCACGCCCCGCCGGGATGATTCTCGAACCAGTGCAGGGTGAGGGCGGAGTCATCCCCGCCCCCGACGCGTGGCTGCGGCGCATGAGGCAGATCACTTCTGACCGTTCCATCCCGCTGATCGCCGACGAGGTGCAGACCGGGGTCGGGCGCACCGGTTCCTTCTGGGCCGTGGAGCACAGCGGCGTCACCCCCGACGTCATGGTCCTCTCCAAGGCCATCGGCGGCAGCCTGCCCCTGGCCGTCATCGTCTACCGCGACGAACTCGACGCCTGGCAACCCGGCGCTCACGCCGGAACGTTCCGCGGCAACCAGCTCGCCATGGCCGCCGGAACAGCGACGCTCGCCTACGTCCGCGAAAACCGTCTCGCCGAGCGGGCGGCCGAACTGGGCTCGCGGATGCTGCAGCAACTCCAGGGTCTTGCCGCGGAGTTCGCGTGCATCGGGGATGTGCGGGGCAGGGGGCTCATGATCGGGGTCGAGGTCGTGTGGCCACAGGGCGAAGCCCCGGTGGACGAGGGGCGGTCGGCGATCCTGGCGGCGCTTGAGGGGGTTGGCGGGGCCGCGCGTGAGCCAGGGGACCTGGCTGCTCTGGACGGGCATGGTGGTGGTGCCGGCCAGGCCGATGTGAGTGCTTCGGTGCAAGCGGGTGTGCGGAACGATCTCGGCTGGACTGGCGGTGGGGCAGGCGGTCTCGCGGGTCTCGACCCCGCCCGGAACGCGGGCGGTTTCCCGGAGGGAGTCGCCCCTGGCGACGGAGGCGCAGGGGCGGCGACACTGCGGGACCCGAAACGCCATCCCCGTCCCGCCGCCCCCGAACTCGCCGCCGCCATCCAACAGGAGTGCCTGCGCCGTGGCCTGATCGTCGAACTCGGCGGCCGTCACTCCAGCGTCGTGCGGCTCCTTCCGCCCCTGACCATCAGCGACGAACAGGCGGCCGCGGTGCTGGACCGGTTGGCCGACGCGGTGGAGGCGGTGGCCCGCGGTCCCATCGGGCATGGCGGCCGCCACCGTGGTTACACCGGTCACGCCGGTCACACCGACCGTGATCAGCCGCATCAGCCGCATCAGCCGCGCTCGGGCCACCGGCCGCACGGTGACCGGGGCGACCGCGCCGGGTAGCGCGGTCGGGGTTATGGGCACGCCGGCTTCTTCCAGGCCCCGTGCTCTCGCCGCAGTGCCCCTCGAACGACTCCCTCCCGAGCCATCCGTCACTTTCCGTCGGAACCTCGCCGTCATATGACACACCCCCTCCAACCGCACCCTGTTTGAAACGCAGACCTTCCACGCCGCGCCCAACCTCACTGCAAGAACACGGCCGTCGCCGCACAGCCGGAACCACTTCAAGAGGACCAACCTTGACCACCACCCCCGCACCTGACGGCCCCACGGATACCAGCAAGCGAGGCTCCTCCGCCTCACCGCGCTCCCAGCAAGTGCCGCCCGCGTCTTATGTGGGAGGCGCCCGGCAAGGAGGGGGCGGGGGCGCACCGCAGGAACGCGTGCCGGCACAGGCAGTTCGAGAGGGGCGGGCACCGCTGTGTGCGCCGATGGAGGAAGGTGCCTCGGACGCCGAGTGGGTCCATGGAGACGACACTCCTGACCTCCTTGGGCATCCCGACCCGCACATCGCAGCGCAGGCCGCCGCCGTGGAGAATCTGCTCCGCTGCTGGGTGCGGGAGACAAACCTCCCGGCACCCGACACGGGGGCCCTCCGTATCCCCTTGCCTGCCACTGGCACAGCCCTACTGGTCCCCGTCGGCTACTGGTCGCCTACGGGGTGGCACCGCTTCGGCCTCCCGCACCTAGCCGACGCACCGGCCCAGTGCCCGCCGACGGACGCGGTGACCCTCGCCGCACTGCTCACCAGGGAGACGCTCGGGGGGCCGAGCCCTGCGGCCGTGGCTCCGGACGCCGGCCCGTCAGGACCTTTCCCCGTGCCCCCGTCCTCTGCCGCACCCCGGACCTCTACCGCGCCGTTGGCCACTGCCACCCCTCGGATCGCTGCCACCCCTCTGATCTCTGCCGCACCCTCGACCTCCTCCACACCGCCGACCCACTCCGCCTCCAAGTCCTCCGCCTCTCCGACGCCCACATCCCTGACCGGCCCCGCGATCTCCGCCGCGACTGACCTCGGCGCCCGTGTCGCCGATTCTGTCCGGCGAACCGTCACTTTCATCAGTGAGCGTCGTGCGAACCCCGCCGACACCCCCGACATGTTCCTCGCGGCCGAGCAGGCTCTCTTGCTCGGACACCCGCTCCACCCGACGCCGAAGAGCCGAGAGGGTCTCTCCGAAGCCGAAGCGCACCGATACTCACCCGAGTTGCGCGGCTCCTTCCCCTTGCACTGGCTTGCTGTCGCTCCCTCTCTGCTCGCCGCCGACTCGGCCTGGACCGAACGCGGCCGTGTTGTTCCCGCCGGCCAGCTCACGTGCCGACTCGCCGGCCCTGAGCTGGCATTGCCCGACGGCTACGCGGCTCTGCCCCTGCACCCTTGGCAGCTGCGCGAGGTCCGGCACCGCCCCGGGACCGCGGCGCTGCTCGATGCCGGACTGCTCCAGGACCTCGGCGTCGGCGGCGCCCGGTGGCATCCCACCTCCTCCGTACGAACCGTCTACAGGTCCGGTGCCCCCGCCATGCTCAAGCTGTCGCTCGGCCTACGGATCACCAACTCCCGCCGTGAGAACCTCCGCAAGGAACTGCACCGCGGCGTCGAGGTTCACCGACTGCTGCGCAGTGGCCTCTCCCCGCAATGGCAGTCCGAGCACCCAGGCTTTGACATCGTTCGCGACCCGGCATGGATCGCCGTCGACGGACCGGATGGCGTCCCGGTGGCCGGTCTCGACGTGATGATCCGGCACAACCCGTTCCGACCTTCCGACGACGTGTCCTGTGTAGCCGGACTCGTCTCACCCCGGTACGCAGGGCCCGGCACCGCGACAGGCCGACCCTCCTCGGACAGGAAGCCGCTGCGATCCCGCTTGGCTGAGCTCGTCACGCGTCTCGCCGGCCGAACAGGCCGCCCTAGTGGTGCCGTTGCCGCCGAGTGGTTCCTGCGCTACCTCGAACAGGTTGTCCGCCCCGTGCTGTGGCTGGACTCGGAGGCCGGAGTCGCACTGGAAGCACATCAGCAGAACACGCTGCTCGTGCTGGACGATGACGGCTGGCCTTCGGGCGGCCGGTACCGCGACAACCAGGGTCACTACTTTCGTGAGTCCCGGCGTGCGGAACTCGACGCCCGGCTGTCCGGCATCGGCGAGCACAGCGACACCTTCGTCTCGGACGAAGTGACCGACGAGCGCTTCGCGTACTACCTCGCGATCAACAACGTGTTCGGCCTCATCGGAGCGTTCGGCTCCCAGCGTCTTGCCGACGAGCGGCTATTGCTCGCCGCCTTCCGCCGCTTCCTCCGCGAAGTGGCCTCCGGCCCTACCCGACTCCGAACCTCACTACCTGCCCACCTGCTCGACTCACCGGTTCTGCGCTGTAAGGCCAATCTGCTGACCCGCCTGCACGGCCTCGACGAACTCGTCGGCCCAGTCGACACCCAGTCCGTCTATGTCTCCATCGACAACCCCCTACATTCCTGACCACTGACCACTGACCACTGACCTCGCCCGAGCCCGTCGCCGCACTGCATTTCCGAGTCCGACCTCACCTCCGATCACGGTCCCCCTCTCTCGCTCGGCTTCTGTACCCCCGACATCGCTCCGGCTGTCACCAACACCTTTCATCCCTGAGGAACGTGCCCCACCCCACCTCCTGAGAGGAGCGTCGCCGTGCCTCCCACCGACGCGAGTGCCGACGCCGGTACTGCCCCCACCACCGAGATCGGCACCGCCATGAGCCTGGGTGCCCGCAACGGCCGTATCGCCGAGGCGAGCTTGAGCGCAGACAGTGAGGACACGCTGGACATGCGCCTGCCCGACGAGCTCGTCGCTCTCTTCGCGGACGACCCCGGTGCCGTGGGGGAGCGGACCCCGGGCGCAGGCGCGGTCCTCCTCGCCTCAGCTCCAGATCTCCCGAACGCCGACGATCTGCTGGACCACGTTGCCGAATGGGGGCCGATCAGCACACCTGCAGGAGTGCTTCACCTTGTTCCCGTGCGGGTCGAGCGCGACCTTCCGATCATTGATCGGTGGATGAACGACCCCGCCATTGCCGCGTTCTGGGGGCTGGCCGGGCCTCAGAACGCGACCGAGGAGCACCTGCGGTCCCATCTCTCCGGCGACGGACGCAGCGTTCCGTGCCTAGGCCTGCTCGACGGCACGCCGATGAGCTATTGGGAGCTCTACCGAGCCGACCTCGACCCGCTCGCCCGGCACTATCCGGCTCGACCCCACGACACCGGACTCCATCTCCTCATCGGTGCCGTCGGCGACCGCGGGCGAGGGCTGGGCGGCACCCTCCTCCGAGCCGTCGCCGACCTGGTCCTCGACAAACGGCCCGCCTGCCCTCGCATCGTCGCCGAACCCGACATTCGCAACACCCCTTCCATCGCCGCGTTCCTGAGCGCCGGTTTTCGGTTCTCCGCCGAGATCGATCTGCCCGTCAAGAGGGCTGCCCTCGTGGTGAGAGACCGGAGCCTGCGCCATCTGCTGTGACGCCGTGTCGCAGCGTCATCACAATTGGTACACCGGCCGAGTCGATCTGGTTCCCACTCGGCTCTGACTCGCAGCCGAACCGCCGGCCCCTCGAAAACTCGGATCCGTCTCACGGAGCGACGAGCTGCGGCATTCCTGCCTGGCGACTCTGGCCCCGACCCGGGCGCGGCCGAACGAACCTGCCCTGAGCCGATCCGTGGCCGGACGACTCCGCCGTACCAGGTCGGCCTGATCGCAATCGAAGCGTCCTGACTGCAATCGAATCGCTCCGGTCGCAAACTGGTCGCCCCGGTCACAACCGAACCATCCTGACCACGGCTGAACCGACCACACCCCCATACGCACAGCACTTGACCGCAATCGAACCGGCCCCACACCCACCCGAACCGATCCGATCCCCACCGAAGAGCCCGCGGTCTTGATCCCGCCCTCGGCCTCCAGCGTGATCGCCCGTTTGTCAGTGCCTGGCCGTAGGGTGGTCACGCTATGACGAAGCCCCCACTCCCCGAACTCCTGCATGCTGCCGTCACTGCCGTCGGCGGTACGGAGCGCCCCGGCCAGGTGACCATGGCCGAATCCGTCGCGGAGGCGATCGACGGCGGTTCCCATCTGCTGGTCCAGGCCGGCACCGGCACCGGAAAGTCGCTCGGCTACCTCGTGCCCGCGCTCGCGCAGGGGGAGCGCGTCGTGGTGGCGACGGCCACCCTTGCCCTGCAACGCCAGCTCGTGGAGCGGGACCTGCCGCGCACGGTCGACGCACTGCACCCGCTGCTGCGCCGGCGCCCCGAGTTCGCGATGCTCAAGGGCAGGTCGAACTACCTTTGCTTGCACCGTTTGCACGAGGGCGTTCCGCAGGATGAGGACGAAGGGCTCTTCGACCAGTTCGAGGCGGCTGCGCCGACCAGCAAGCTGGGACAGGACCTACTGCGGTTGCGCGACTGGTCGGACGAGACGGAGACGGGTGATCGCGACGATCTGACGCCCGGTGTGTCCGACCGGGCCTGGGGTCAGGTGTCGGTGTCGTCGCGGGAGTGCCTGGGCGCATCGAAGTGCGCGTACGGCGCCGAGTGCTTCGCCGAGATGGCCCGTGAGCGGGCCAAGCTCTCGGAGGTTGTGGTCACCAACCACGCGCTGCTCGCGATCGACGCCATTGAGGGCGCCCCCGTCCTCCCGCAGCACGAGGTCCTGATCGTCGACGAGGCACACGAGCTGGTCTCCCGGGTCACTGGAGTCGCCACCGGCGAGCTCACGCCCGGCCAGGTCAACCGCGCGGTGCGCCGCGCCGCAAAGCTCGCCAACGAGAAGGCCGCCGACCAGCTCCAGACTGCTGCCGAGGGCTTCGAGCGGCTGATGGAGCTCGCCCTGCCGGGCCGCCTGGAGGAGATCCCGGAGGACCTCGCCTACGCCCTCATGGCGTTGCGGGACGCCTGCCGTACCGTCATCTCCGCGATCGGCGCGACTCGCGACAAATCCGTGCAGGACGAGGACGCGGTCCGCAAGCAGGCGCTGGCCTCGGTCGAATCCGTGCACGACGTCGCGGAGCGAATCACGAACGGCTCCGAATGGGACGTCGTCTGGTACGAGCGTCACGACCGTTTCGGTGCGTCCCTGCGTGTGGCCCCGATGTCCGTGTCGGGTCTGCTGCGGGAGAAGCTCTTCGCGGACCGTTCCGTCGTCCTGACCTCAGCGACTCTGAAGCTGGGCGGCGACTTCAACGGCGTCGGCGCCTCACTGGGCCTCGCTCCCGAGGGCACGGAGGGCGATGACCTTCCGCAGTGGAAGGGAGTGGATGTCGGCTCGCCCTTCGAGTACCCCAAGCAGGGCATTCTGTATGTCGCCAAGCACCTGTCGCGCCCCGCGCGGGACGGCGACCGAGTGGACATGCTCGACGAGCTGACCGAACTGATCCAGGCGGCCGGCGGTCGCACGCTGGGCCTGTTCTCCTCGATGCGTGCCGCCCAGCTGGCCGCCGAGGAGCTTCGCTCCCGCATCCCCGAATTCCCGATCCTCCTGCAGGGCGAGGAGACGCTCGGTGAGCTGATCAAGAACTTCGCGGCCGACCCGCAGACCTGCCTCTTCGGCACGCTGTCCCTCTGGCAGGGCGTCGATGTGCCCGGCCCCAGTTGTCAGCTGGTCGTCATGGACAAGATCCCGTTCCCGCGCCCGGACGACCCACTGATGAGCGCGCGCCAGAAGGCGGTGGAGGACGCCGGCGGTAATGGCTTCATGGCGGTCGCCGCTACTCACGCGGCGCTGCTGATGGCCCAGGGCGCCGGCCGTCTCGTACGGGCATCGGGGGATCGAGGCGTCGTCGCGGTACTGGACCAGCGGCTGGCCACGGCCCGGTACGGGAGCTACCTGAAGGCGTCACTGCCCGACTTCTGGTACACCACGGACCGTAACCAGGTTCGAAAGTCGCTGGCCGCGATCGATGCAGTGGCGAAGAAGGCAGAGGCAGAAAAACAGCCGCAGTGATGGCGGAACAGCCAGGGGTGAAGATCGGGGGTTAGCCTGTCGCGCGCCGCGACAGGCTAACCCCCGATCAAGAGCCCGCAGACGGCGGGGTTCCCACACCGCACAGGATGAGGCAGCGGCAGTGGGTCTGAAGCGGTGCGTAGGGCGTCACGGGACAGCACAGGGCCCCGGAACCGGCGCAGGGGTCCCGGGGCCCGGTCAGGGGGGCGCTGGCCTTCGGCTTCGCCCGCCGCGGCCGTCACACGCGCCGCAGCACTGCCACCACCTTGCCCAGGATGGTCGCGTCGTCGCCGGGAATCGGCTCGTACGCAGCGTTGTGCGGGAGGAGCCAGACGTGGCCGTCCTCGCGCTTGAAGCGCTTGACGGTGGCCTCGCCGTCGAGCATGGCGGCGACGATGTCGCCGTTCTCCGCGACCGGCTGGCGCCTGACCGTGACCCAGTCGCCGTCGCAGATGGCGGCCTCGATCATCGAGTCACCGACGACCTTCAGGACGAAGAGCTCGCCGTCGCCGACCAGCTGCCGGGGGAGGGGGAAGACGTCCTCGACCGACTCCTCAGCGAGGATCGGTCCACCGGCGGCGATGCGGCCGACCAGCGGCACGTACGACGCGGCGGGCTTGCCTGTGGTGTCCGTGGGCTGCACGGAGGCGGCCTGGTCGGAGCCTCGCACTTCGTACGCGCGCGGGCGGTGCGGGTCGCGGCGCAGGAATCCCTTGCGCTCCAGTGCCATCAGCTGGTGGGCGACCGAGGACGTGCTGGACAGGCCGACCGCCTGGCCGATCTCCCGCATCGACGGCGGGTAGCCACGCCGCTGCACGGAGTCCCTGATGACTTCGATCACGCGGCGCTGCCGGTCGGTGAGCCCTGAACTGTCCGCCCGGATGCCGGGAGGTCGGCCCGGCAGAGAGCGCTTGTGTCCCTCGGGACTCATGGCTTCGTTCATCGCATGCACCGGCTCGAGTCGGCCCTGGGAGCGGTCCTGGGCAGTGATGGTGGCACTGTCTGCGGTGGTGGTCACGTCGGCCCCTCTCGATGGTCTCCCTGCTGCACAACGGTAGTTGCTTTCGAAAGGTTGCGCCAAACACACGTTCGAGTGAAAAATCGCGAATCACCTGACGTGATCGTGTGTCTGGGTGTATGGCTGACGTGCCGCCCGACGGACAAAAGGGGCCATTGTTGTACCCTTCACCGCCGGGGTGACGACCTCGTAGGTTGTTGCCCCAGTCTGCCATCCGGGATCGGATCAACCTGGAACCGACCCTCATCTGTGCGGGAGTCCCACGTCCCCTCCGTGTGGCGCTCACGGTATCTCCGTATGTGTCGTGGGGATACGGCCGTGCGCCAAGTGCGCGGCGCGCCGGTCCGTCCGTACGGGACCTGGCAATGTCTGCGCGACACGCGCGTGTGGTGTCGATGTATGAGCCAATCCCCACATCTAGTGGTTGGATTGCAGTAGCAGCCCAGAAGTTGTGGTCCCCCCGGTCTTCGACCGCTCGGAGATCGCCTATGCTTGGGGCTGCTTCGCGGGGCCCATGAGGTCCAGCGAGGCTATTGAGTCTGCTGTGAGGAGGGTTGGGAGTTATGCACTGCCCCTTCTGCAGGCACCCCGACAGTCGCGTCGTCGACAGCCGTACGACAGACGACGGCACGTCGATCCGCAGGCGCCGCCAGTGTCCTGACTGCTCCCGTCGTTTCACGACCGTGGAGACCTGCTCGCTGATGGTGATCAAGCGGTCCGGAGTCACCGAGCCATTCAGTCGTACCAAGGTCATCAACGGCGTGCGCAAGGCATGCCAGGGACGGCCTGTCACCGAGGACGCGCTCGCCCAGCTCGGCCAACGGGTCGAGGAGGCGGTGCGGGCCACCGGAAGCGCCGAGCTGACCACCCACGACGTGGGGCTGGCCATACTCGGCCCGTTGCAGGAACTCGACCTCGTCGCCTATCTGCGATTCGCCTCCGTCTACCGGGCGTTCGACTCGCTCGAGGACTTCGAGGCCGCGATCACGGAACTCAGGCTGGGGACGGGGCGCACGGCCGCGGACGACGACGACCGCGAGGACGACGCACGCGCAGTCACGGGGGGCCAGGAGGACGACCGCGGGTCCGGAGGGACTGCACAAGTCCCCGTGCCCGCCAACGCCGCCGACTGAGGGCGAGCCGGACCCGGTCCTCGGACCTCCGGAACCGGCCGCGAGGCGGCGACAGAAGACCTGCTGCGGGTGGCAATCCGACGGTGCCCGCAGCACCAGACAGAACACCGTGCCACGGGGAACATCGGGGCACTTCAGGGCGTTTTAGCCCGTACAGGGAGGCGGCATGACAGAGACGGCGAGCGGTCCGGCACGGAGTTCCCGCGCCAAGGGCACCAAGGCGACCAAGGGACTGCGTATCGAGCGCATCCACACCACCCCCGGCGTGCACCCGTACGACGAGGTGGCCTGGGAGCGCCGTGACGTCGTCATGACCAACTGGCGCGACGGCTCGGTCAACTTCGAGCAGCGCGGCGTGGAGTTCCCCGACTTCTGGTCGGTGAACGCGGTCAACATCGTCACCAGCAAGTACTTCCGCGGTGCCGTCGGCACCCCGCAGCGCGAGGTCAGCCTCAAGCAGCTGATCGACCGCATCGTGAAGACGTATCGGAAGGCCGGCGAGGACTACAAGTACTTCGCCTCGCCCGCCGACGCCGAGATCTTCGAGCACGAGCTGGCGTACGCCCTCCTGCACCAGATCTTCAGCTTCAACAGCCCCGTCTGGTTCAACGTGGGCACCCCGCAGCCCCAGCAGGTCTCCGCCTGCTTCATCCTGGCCGTCGACGACTCCATGGAGTCGATCCTCGACTGGTACAAGGAAGAGGGCATGATCTTCAAGGGCGGCTCGGGCGCCGGCCTGAACCTCTCCCGCATCCGTTCCTCCAAGGAGCTGCTGTCCTCCGGCGGCAACGCCTCCGGTCCGGTCTCCTTCATGCGCGGCGCCGACGCCTCCGCAGGAACGATCAAGTCGGGCGGCGCCACCCGCCGCGCCGCCAAGATGGTCATCCTCGACGTCGACCACCCCGACATCGAGGACTTCATCCAGACCAAGGTCAAGGAAGAAGAGAAGATCCGCGCGCTCCGTGACGCGGGCTTCGACATGGACCTGGGCGGCGACGACATCACGTCGGTCCAGTACCAGAACGCCAACAACTCGGTCCGTGTGAACGACACGTTCATGACGGCCGTAGAGAAGGGCGGCAAGTTCGGCCTCACCTCCCGCATGACCGGCGAGGTCATCGAAGAGGTAGACGCCAAGGCCCTGTTCCGCAAGATGGCCGAGGCCGCCTGGGCCTGCGCCGACCCCGGCATCCAGTACGACGACACCATCAACCACTGGCACACGTGCCCGGAGTCCGGCCGTATCAACGGCTCGAACCCCTGCAGCGAGTACATGCACTTGGACAACACGTCCTGCAACCTCGCCTCGCTGAACCTGATGAAGTTCCTGAAGGACGACGGCAAGGGCAACCAGTCCTTCGAGGTCGAGCGCTTCGCGAAGGTCGTCGAGCTGGTCATCACCGCGATGGACATCTCCATCTGCTTCGCGGACTTCCCGACGCAGAAGATCGGTGAGAACACACGCGCGTTCCGCCAGCTCGGCATCGGTTACGCCAACCTCGGCGCCCTGCTGATGGCGACCGGCCACGCGTACGACTCGGACGGCGGCCGCGCGCTCGCCGGTGCCATCACCTCGCTGATGACCGGCACGTCGTACAAGCGTTCCGCCGAACTCGCGGCGGTCGTGGGCCCGTACGACGGGTACGCCCGCAACGCCCAGCCGCACCTGCGCGTCATGAAGCAGCACGCCGACGCCAACACCGCGGCCGTCCGCGTGGACGACCTGGACACGCCGGTCTGGGCCGCGGCCACGGAGGCCTGGCAGGACGTGCAGCGTCTTGGTGAGAAGAACGGTTTCCGTAACTCCCAGGCGTCCGTCATCGCCCCGACCGGCACCATCGGTCTGGCGATGTCCTGCGACACCACCGGTCTTGAGCCCGACCTCGCCCTGGTCAAGTTCAAGAAGCTCGTCGGCGGCGGCTCGATGCAGATCGTCAACGGCACCGTCCCGCAGGCCCTGCGCCGCCTGGGCTACCAGGAGGAGCAGATCGAGGCGATCGTCGCCCACATCGCCGACCACGGCAATGTCGTCGACGCCCCGGGCCTCAAGCACGAGCACTACGAGGTGTTCGACTGCGCCATGGGCGAGCGCTCCATCTCCGCGATGGGCCACGTCCGCATGATGGCTGCCATCCAGCCGTGGATCTCCGGCGCCCTGTCCAAGACGGTCAACATGCCGGAGTCGGCGACCGTCGAGGAGGTCGAGGAGATCTACTTCGAGGCCTGGAAGATGGGCGTCAAGGCGCTCGCCATCTACCGCGACAACTGCAAGGTCGGCCAGCCGCTCTCCGCCAAGACCAAGGAGAAGGAGAAGACCGAGATCACGGAGAAGGCCGAGGCCACCATCCGTGAGACGGTCGAGAAGGTCGTCGAGTACCGCCCGGTCCGCAAGCGCCTCCCGAAGGGCCGTCCCGGCATCACGACGTCCTTCACCGTCGGTGGCGCCGAGGGCTACATGACCGCCAACTCCTACCCGGACGACGGTCTCGGTGAGGTCTTCCTGAAGATGTCCAAGCAGGGTTCGACTCTCGCGGGCATGATGGACGCCTTCTCGATCGCCGTCTCGGTGGGTCTGCAGTACGGCGTGCCGCTGGAGACGTACGTCTCGAAGTTCACGAACATGCGCTTCGAGCCCGCCGGCATGACGGACGACCCGGACGTGCGGATGGCGCAGTCGATTGTCGACTACATCTTCCGCCGCCTGGCGCTCGACTTCCTGCCGTTCGAGACGCGCTCCGCGCTCGGCATCCACTCCGCCGAGGAGCGTCAGCGTCACCTCGAGACCGGTTCGTACGAGGCCGGCGATGACGAGGTGGACGTCGAGGGCCTGGCCCAGTCGGCGCCCCGTGCGCAGGAGCTGAAGGCCGTCGCCACGCCGAAGGCCGAGGTCGAGGCGGCCAAGCCCGCTCCGCAGCAGGCGCACACCAGCGCCGAGTTGGTGGAGATGCAGCTGGGCATCCAGGCCGACGCCCCGCTTTGCTTCTCCTGCGGCACGAAGATGCAGCGGGCCGGCTCGTGCTACATCTGCGAGGGCTGCGGCTCGACCAGCGGCTGCAGCTGAGGCCGATCAGAGGTGTGGCCCCGATGAGTCGGGCAGCCTCTGAGGTGCATTGACGAGAGTCCCGTGAGAGGGGCGCCGACCACGTGTCGGCGCCCCTCTTCGCGTGGGACTCTCTTCCGCCGGACGCACCGACGAGCGGACGAGCGACGCTCAGGGCCGGCGGGCCTTGCCCATCGCCTCCGTGAACGTCGCCGGGTCGTCCTCGAAACCGTGGATTCCGGAGCGGAACTCCCACGTGCTCGATCCCTCGCGTACGAACTCCGCGACCGTGGCCGCCGTCGCCCCGAGGACGCCGCCGAAGTCGTCCTCGGCCATGACGGTGTAGCCCTCACGGATGCGCAGGGCAGGATTTATGACGCTGACAAAGGTGCGCTGCGCGGGGCGCTGCTGGATGGCGACACCGACCATCACGCGCGCGTACCGGTCGTCGAGCCTGTCCAGCTCCACGGTCAGGACCTCGTCCCAGCCGAAGCCCTTGCCGTCCTGGCTGTCCCGATTGAGATATATCGTGCCGTCGGGAGAGCGGCTGTCGAAATGCACCACATAGGCCGGATCGCCGTACGGATCGCTCGCCAGATAGGTTGCGGCGACGAGATCCAGGTCGGTGGGCGGATCACCCGCCGGACTCGGATCCCACTTGAGCGAGATCTCGACTTTCCGGATCCCCTTGTTGATGGCGTTCACCGGGCTTCCCCTTCCCCGTCGCGCTTGTGGCTAAGCCTGAACTGCCCAGCAGGCAAGGCCGGTTGTCCATCCTGCCACGCACGCGGCAACGTACGCTCAAGAGCTCTCCTGTCGAGCGTGACCGGCGCCACGCCCCGTGGCCTTACCATGGCGCGGTGCTGGTCAAGTGGATTCGCTGCACCGTGGTGGACCGCCGCGGTTTCGAGCGGGGGCAGCGAAAGTGGGCGGGGCTTCCGGGGGAGCCGGGATTTCGGGGGCAGGGTGGTGGTTGGAGCCGGGGGCGGCAGGGGGTCGCGCACGTCTTCTCGTTCTGGGAGAGCCGTTCCTTCTACGACTCCTTCATGGCGCGTTCCCACGACAGGCTGGCCGCGGCCCAGTCGGGCACCTACAAGGACATGCAGGTCAAACTCTTCGATTACCGCTTCGACGTAAAGACCGGCTTCGAGCCGCGCTTCACTGACGCGGACCTTGTCCGAGTGGCGCACTGTCGTGTCCACGAAGACCGAGCCGAGCACTTCATGCTCATGCAGGAGAAGGTCTGGAACCCGGCGATGGCCGGCTCCCCGGGCATGATCCGTGGGCTTTTCGGTGAGGCGCCGGGCCATGAGTTCCTGGTGCTGTCGATGTGGCGGTCGGCCGCGGAGCACGGCAAGTACCGCACGGAACGTGTGGAGCGACTTGCGCTGCGTGCCCAGACGGAGGCCGACGTCGCGGCCCTCACGGGCGACATCGTCCAGCTCGAATCGACCTGGACGGTTTGAATTCCGGACCCACTATTGGTGCCTCCTGGTGCCTCCTGGCGCGGCCGCTGGTGCAGGAAATGTGTGACCTACGCCTTATGAGGCCCGCCCGAGTCCACGATCGGCCCTCAACCGATCTAGGGTTTTGGCATGGCACGACCACGGCGCATCGTCCTTGTCCGGCACGGCGAGTCAACGGGCAATGTTGATGACACCGTGTACGAGCGTGAGCCCGACCATGCTCTGGCCCTTACCGAGCGCGGCTGGCGCCAGGCCGAGGAGACGGGCAAACGGCTGCGGGAGGTGTTCGGCCGCGAGCGGGTCAGCGTCTACGTCTCGCCCTACCGCCGCACCCACGAAACGCTGCGCGCCTTCCACCTGGATCCCGAGGTGATACGCGTGCGCGAGGAGCCCCGGCTGCGTGAGCAGGACTGGGGAAACTGGCAGGACTGCGACGACGTACGCCTCCAGAAGTCCTACCGGGACGCCTACGGCCACTTCTTCTACCGCTTCGCCCAGGGGGAGTCCGGCGCCGACGTGTACGACCGGGTCGGCGGATTCCTGGAGAGCCTGTTCCGCAGTTTCGAGGCGCCCGACCATCCACCGAACGTGCTGCTGGTGACCCACGGGCTGGCGATGCGCTTGTTCTGCATGCGCTGGTTCCACTGGACGGTCGCGGAATTCGAGTCGCTGTCGAACCCGGGGAACGCGGAGATGCGGATGCTCGTTCTCGGGGACGACGGCAAGTACACGCTTGACCGGCCTTTCGAACGCTGGCGAGATCCGGAACCGTACGGGATCACCGGATAGAGTGGCAGAGCGATGACCGCTGATTCCTCCCCCGAAGGGCGCCTGGACCGCGCCCTCGCCAGCCTGCGCGGACTCGCGGTGGGAGACGCGCTGGGCTCGCAGTTCTTCGTTCCGGTGAACTACCCGCTGCTGAAGCGCCGTGAGCTGCCGTCCGGCCCCTGGCAGTGGACCGACGACACGGAGATGGCCTGCTCCGTGGTCGCAGTCCTGGCCGCCCACCACCGCATCGACCAGGACGCTCTGGCCCGCTCCTTCGCCGAGCACCATGACTTCGACCGGGGCTACGGCCCCGCGGTCAACCGGCTGCTGCGCCTGGTCCGGGAGGGCGGTGACTGGCGCGAGCTGTCGGCCGCGCTCTTCAACGGGCAGGGTTCCTGGGGCAACGGCGCCGCGATGCGGATCGCACCGCTGGGTGCCTGGTACGCGGACGACCCGGAGCAGGCGACACACCAGGCCGAGATCTCGGCCTACCCCACGCATCAGCACCGCGAGGCCGTCGTCGGTGCCATGGCAGTCGCCGCGGCTGCCGCACTGGCCGCCGCTCCCGGCGGTCCGCCCAGCCCCGAATCGCTCCTCGATGACGTCATCGCTCTCATCCCGAAGAGCGCGGTCGGAGCAGGCCTACGGCGTGCGCGGGACATGCTCGACTACGCCGACGCGGCCACCGTCGCGGCTGTACTGGGCTGCGGACGACGTACGACGGCCCACGACACCGTGCCCTTCGCCCTCTGGTCGGCCGCGCGTGCCCTCGGCGACTATGAGCGGGCCTTCTGGGCGACCGCGCAGGTCGGCGGCGACGTGGACACCACGTGCGCGATCGTGGGCGGCGTGATCGGTTCGGGGAAGGCGGGGGCGGTGCCTGCCGAGTGGGCGGAGCGGACCGAGGCACTCCCGGAGTGGGCGCCGACGGCGGCGTAGCCCCGTTCAGCCGTCCGGGTCGGAACCTTGCGGGTACGCCCGCGGACTTTCCTTGACTTTCTGTGCTTGATGGGAACTCTGTGTAATCGCCGGCCCGTTGTCATGGCAGTTGATGTGCGACCGCTGGGGTCGGACACGCAGGTGTCACGCGAGGGGTGCAGGGGGTGGAGCGATGGGGTTCATGTCGGTGTTGGGCATGCTGTTCGTCTCGGCGGCTGCCGCGTGGGGCGGGCTTCTTATCTCCCGCCCCAGCGGCGCCGGCCGGACGCGGGGCGTCGTCAGGGTGGTGCGGATGGCCGGCTCGTCCTCCTTGCCGTTGGTCCCCCGGACGTTGTCCGGCCATCCGTGGCCCTTCGAGTGCCCCGCTGTGCCAGCCGGTTCAGCCGGCCATCGGACCCGCCGTCCCTGCGAGGGCGTCCAGGTCGCTCTTGCGGACCCGGATGACGAACCAGGCGGTGGCCAGGGCGAGCACGGCCATCGCGGCGGCGGCCACGAAGCCCGTCGAGATGCCCTGGGCCAGCACTTCGTGTCCCCACGGTCCGGGCAACTGCTGTGTCTTGGCGAACTCCGCCTTCTGCTCGGCCGATCCCTCCGCCAGGAACTTCGGCAGCTGCTTTTCCGCCTCGTCCTTGCTGGCCGATCCGAAGACCGTCGTCAGGATGGACAGACCGAGCGAACCGCCCACCTGCTGGGTGGCGTTGAGGAGCCCCGACGCGGCCCCGGCCTCATGCTGGGCGACACCGGAGACCGCGGTGACCGTCAGTGTCACGAAGTTCAGGCCCATGCCGAAGCCGAACAGCAGCATCGGGCCGAGGACTCCGCCGACGTACGAGCTGTCGGCGCTGAGGAGGGTCTGCCAGGCCAGCCCGGTCGCCGTGAGCGCCGAGCCCACGAGCATGAACGGCTTGGGGCCGAGCACCGGCAGGAAACGCTGCGAGAGGCCTGCGCCGATGGCGATCACGACCGTCACCGGCAGGAAGGCGAGTCCGGCCTCGATCGGGCTGTACTGCAGCACGTTCTGCACGAACAGCACGATGTAGAAGAACATGCCGAACATCGCCGCGGCCAGGCTGAGCATGATCACGTAAGTGCCCGAGCGGTTGCGGTCGGCGAACATCCTGAGCGGGGTGATGGGCTCCTTGGCCCGCGACTCGATGAACGCGAAAGCCACCAGCAGGACCACCGCGGCGACGAAGGACCCGATGGTCAGGCTGTCGCGCCAGCCTTCGTCCGCCGCGCGGATGAAGCCGTACACCAGGGAGGCCATGCCCGCGGTCGAGGTCATTGCCCCCGCGATGTCGAAGCGTCCGGTGTGCCGCTCGGACTCGCTGATGTACAGCGGCGTGAGCACCGCTATCAGGACGCCTATCGGCACGTTGACGAAGAGCACCCACCGCCAGTCGAGCCATTCGGTGAGCATGCCGCCGGCGAGCAGTCCGATGGCGCCACCGCCTGCGGAGACGGCGGCGAAGACGCCGAACGCCCGGTTGCGCTCCGGGCCTTCGGGGAACGTCGTGGTGATGAGCGCCAGCGAGGTCGGCGACGCGATCGCGCCCCCCACGCCCTGGAGCACGCGGGCGGCCAGCAACTGCCAGGGCTCCTGCGCGAATCCGCCGAGCAGGGAAGCGAGGGTGAACAGCAGGATGCCGGCCATGAAGACCCGGCGACGGCCCAGAATGTCACCCGCGCGACCGCCGAGAAGCAGCAGGCCACCGAAGGTGAGCGTGTAGGCGCTGACGACCCACGTGAGGTCGGTGGTGCTGAAGTTGAGGGCATTTTGAATGTGCGGCAGAGCGATGTTCACAATCGTCGCGTCGAGTACCACCATGAGTTGGCAGGCCGCGATGACGGTGAGCGCGATGCCGGGATGCCCCTCCCGGCGGGCCGCACCTGGTTTCTGATCCTTGATCAACTGAGAGGTTGTCACTATGGGTCCCCCACAAGTGCCTTAGTGAACGCTCGCGTTCACTGTCGCGTCAACCGTAGTGAGTCCCCAGTAGTGAACGCAAGCGTTCACTTATGTTGTTGTCGTGCGGTCTGTCCCCCGCAGTTGCCGCGCAGAGCTCCTGTATCCCCGAAGTCCCTTCCCCGCTTGTTCGTTGGAGACGCTCAGATGGTTACCTCGCGCTGGACGGCCGCCCCCGCTCAGGCGGCCTCTCCCCGTCGCCGCGGCGCCGCGCTCGAACGCGCGATCCTCGATGCCGCGCTGGAGCAGCTCAGTACGGTCGGATGGAACGGCCTCACGATGGAGGGTGTCGCCGCGGGTGCCCAGACGGGGAAGGCCGCCGTCTATCGACGCTGGCCCTCCAAGGAGGATCTCGTCGCCGATGCGCTGCGGGCCGGGCTGCCGAACTTCGCGTCGGCTCCCGACCTGGGGGGTGTGCGCGAAGATCTGCTCGAGCTGTGCCGGCAGGCGCGGGATGCGATGTTCTCCCGGCCCGGTTTCGCGCTGCGGTCAGTGATTCACGAATGCGACAGCCTTCAGGCCGAGCGCTTTCATGGTGTGATCTTCGAGGGGGTCGTGGAGCCGACGATCGCGATGCTCCGGGAGGTCGTCAACCGTGGCATTGAGCGGGGGGAGGTGCGGGCTGATGCGGCGAACGGCTACGTCTTCGACGCCATTCCGGCCATGATGATGTACCGATCAAAGATGTGCATGAGCGAATGGAATGATCGAGACCTCGAGGAGATGGTCGATCAGTTGATGATTCCGCTGCTCCGCCCGACCGCTCGCTGAACCGTGGCTGGTCCGGCCCGGAGGGCGCTTCGGTGAACCAGGGTGTCGAAGCCGGTTCCGGGCGGCGTACGCTTAGGGCGCCATGCCGTACGAACCGCCTACTCACACCGTCGAGCGCTCCCTCCGAGCCACGACCGGAGCGAAGATCATTGCCGGTGTCGACGAGGTGGGGCGCGGTGCGTGGGCCGGCCCTGTCAGCGTCTGCGCCGCGATCACCGGACTGCGCCGACCACCCGAAGGCCTCACCGACTCCAAGCTGCTCACCGTCAAGCGGCGCACCGAGCTCGCCGACCTGCTGCGGACGTGGGTGACCTCGTACGCCCTCGGGCACGCCTCTCCGGAGGAGATTGACGCCCTGGGGATGACTGCCGCGTTGCGGCTCGCCGCGGTGCGTGCCCTGGAGGCCCTGCCGGTCCGGCCCGACGCGGTGATCCTCGACGGGAAGCACGACTATCTCGGGAACCCCTGGAGGGTCCGGACGGTCATCAAGGGTGACCAGTCGTGCGTGGCGGTCGCAGCGGCATCGGTGATCGCCAAGGTGCAGCGCGACAAAATGATGGCCGAACTGGGTATCGACCATGCAGACTTCGGTTTTGCGGACAACGCCGGGTACCCGTCGCCCGTGCACAAGGCCGCACTGGCGGAGCGGGGACCTACCCCGTACCACCGGTTGTCGTGGGCGTATCTTGATGCGCTGCCCCAGTGGCGGCACCTCAAGAAGGTCCGCAGTTGGGTGGAAGGAAGCGTTCCGGAGATCGAGGGGCAGCTCGGCTTCGACTTCTGACGATTCCGCTCGCACTTGTGTGCCACCCGGCCATGCGAGCCGCACCTGCGTTTGATAAAAATCAGCTCATGCCTCTCATTCCCGAGGAGCCTCAGATTCACGAGAGTGCCCAGGGTCCCCGCGCCACGCCGGCCAACGGCCGCACCGCGCCGACCCCTCGTCCCGTACCCGGCCCCCGCCCCGCGGCTCCGTCGCGTCCCGGCCGACCCGGGCCTGTGCGGCCCGCGCCGCCGGTGCAACGTTCGCCGCGTGACGTGGCCGTGGCCAAGCCCGGACCGTCGGGTCCGGCTGCTCCCGCCGCCTCCGCTCCGGCTGCGGCGACCCCGCAGATCCAGCTGATCCCGGCCTCGCTCGAGGGCGCGCTCGACGCTGCCGAGGAAGCCGTCGACCTGCTCCTGGAGTCGGGCCGCGCCCCCAGCGACGTGCTGGTAATCACCACCGGCGAACAGCACCCGTGGGCCGCCCACGAGCTGTCCTTCGGTGAAGCGTCCTACTGGGCGCAGCACGACGCCGGTGACGACGTCTTCTACGCCGATGCCTCCGTCGCGGGTCGTGCCGCGTCGCGTCCCGTGGTCGTGGTGGCCGTCAACGGCGGTCCCGAAACCGCGGCCGCCAACGCCCTGCCTCTGGCCCTCGGCCGGGCCGGCGCCCTGCTGATCGTTTGCGGTGACCCGCAGCGGATCAACTCGGTGCTGGGCGCGGGCGTCTGAGTCGTTCCGGCTCGTCCTGGAGGGACACTCCGCAGGACACCGGGGGGATGGGGCGTCGATCTGGCGGCGTCTGCACGGCGGGCATTCCGGCGTGCGCGGACGAGTCGAAGGGGCGCGCTGGGTGCAGGCCCGTCGGGTCGGGACCGGGATGTGAGTCCACGCCGTACGGATGAGTCCGGCGTGGAGCGTCTCGCCGCGAGGGTCGGCCGAGCCCCGGGCGCATGTTGCTGCGGGGGTGCCAGTGCCGGGAAGCCCTGACTGGTTCACGACGTGAGCTGAGCGGGCTTTCGTTCGACGGCTGCTCGACGGCTACTTGGTCGCTGCTCGGTGGCGCTCGCAGCGGCTTGGCGGTTCGCGCCGGGTCGTCGTGTGCCTCGGGGGTCGTGCAGGATGGGGCCTGTCGCGGGGAGCCTGCGGCTCGGCAGTGCCGTCGCCGAAGGACTCCTGTCGGTGTCCTCAGCGAGCCGCTGCGCGCCGGAGGACCTCCGAGGCCGCACCGCCGGTGCGTGGCAGCGGGAGCGGTGACTCGGACGTGGCGAAGGGTTCCGGCGCCGAGTCCGTGCTGGGGCGGCGGCCGCCACGGCCCTCGCCGAGGACCTGCCAGCCGTCACGGGTCAGCGTGATGTACGCGCCGCAGCGCAGGCCGTGCAGGGTGCAGGCGTCCCGCAGGCCCCACATCCATGCGCCGTCCTCCTCCGTCCAACGAGCGTCGCCCTCGCGGCAGTAGAGCAGGACGGCGGTGCGCACGGGGGTGCGGCGCCGCAGGTCGTGCGGGATGACGCGGCGGAGCTGGGTGAGCAGCGCGTTGCGGAACATCCAGCCGTCCGCCGGGGACGGGCGACGCGCGAACGAGGCGCTCGCCCGCAGGCGATCGTCGGCGTCGAGGACGGCCACGATCGCGGTCGTCGGCCCTGGGCGGTGCCGGGAGTGCAGACCACTGACGACCTCGCGGGGATTACGCAGCAGCGGGATGCCCGCGGCGGCCCACTCCGCTGGTTCGAGCATGCGGGCCAGCGGGTTGGTGGATGCGGCGGACGGGTCGGCTGACGTCGACACGGATCCTGCAGAGGACGGAGCGAATCCGAAGGTCACGGTCCTCCCTTCGGCTACGCGCCCACACTGCGGGCGGGGTCGGAATCGGGGGAGCGCACGCCGCAGCAGAGCCCTACCGGATCACGGACGAGCCGTGCGGGGAGCGGACTTCAATTCTTCCTGCCGAACCTGAATGCGGCAACGAGCAATTGGGGCCACCGACCGATATCTGGTGGTGCGAGGGTTATATCCCTACCCAGCGCGTCACTGTGCGACGCATGGGGCGACCTGCACAACCAGGTCTTTGACGCTCGCCGCGCTCCGTCGACGGTCCGTGAGCGCCTGTCGCTCCGGGTGAGGTGGCTGATTGTCAGTGGCATCGGGTTGCATGGAGGCATGGACGATCTGGAGCTCCGTACCGAAGCCGATGCCATCCTCGCCGAGCTTGTCGGCGCCCCGGGCGGTTCGGCCCGGCTGCGGGAGGACCAGTGGCAGGCGGTGGCGGCCCTGGTGGAGGAGCGCCGACGTGCCCTGGTGGTGCAGCGCACGGGCTGGGGCAAGTCGGCGGTGTACTTCGTCGCCACCGCTCTGCTGCGCCGGCGTGGTGCCGGCCCGACCGTGATCGTCTCGCCCCTGCTCGCGTTGATGCGTAACCAGGTCGAGTCGGCGGCGCGGGCCGGTATCCAGGCCCGGACGATCAACTCCGCCAATCCCGAGGAATGGGACACCATCTACGAGGAGGTCGAGCGCGGTGAGACCGACGTACTCCTCGTGAGCCCGGAGCGCCTCAATTCCGTGGACTTCCGCGAGCAGTTGCTGCCCAAGCTCGCTGCCACGACCGGCCTTCTGGTGGTCGACGAGGCGCACTGCATCTCCGACTGGGGCCACGACTTCCGGCCCGACTACCGCCGACTCCGGGCGATGCTCGCCGCGCTCGCCCCCGGGGTTCCGGTGCTGGCGACCACGGCGACCGCCAATGCCCGAGTGACCGCGGACGTCGCCGAGCAACTGGGTACCGGCGTGGGTGAGGCCCTGGTGCTGCGCGGCTCGCTGGAACGGGAGAGCCTGCGGCTGGGTGTGGTGCAGCTGCCGGACGCCGCACACCGTCTGGCCTGGCTGGCCGAGCACCTGGACGAGCTGCAGGGTTCCGGGATCATTTACGTGCTCACGGTGGCCGCGGCCGAGGAGGCCACCGCGTTCCTGCGGCAGCGCGGCTTCCAGGTGGCCTCTTACACTGGGCGCACGGAGAACGCGGACCGGCTGCAGGCCGAGTCCGACCTGCTGGCGAACCGGGTCAAGGCGCTGGTCGCCACGTCGGCGCTGGGCATGGGGTTCGACAAGCCGGACCTGGGCTTTGTGGTTCACCTCGGCTCGCCGTCCTCGCCGATCGCCTACTACCAGCAGGTCGGCCGCGCCGGCCGCGGCGTCGAACACGCGGACGTGCTGCTGTTGCCCGGCAAGGAGGACGAGGCCATCTGGCGCTACTTCGCCGATACGGCCTTCCCGCCCGAGGCGCAGGTCCGCCAGACGCTCTCGGCGCTTGCGGAGGCGGGACGCCCGCTGTCGGTGCCGGCCCTGGAAGCGGCGGTGGATCTTCGGCGTACCCGGCTGGAGACCATGCTCAAGGTCCTCGACGTGGACGGGGCGGTCAAGCGGGTCAAGGGCGGCTGGATCTCCACCGGTGAGCGATGGGTGTACGACGCTGAGCGGTACGCGTGGGTGGCACGGCAGCGAACGGCAGAGCAGCAGGCCATGCGCGAGTACGTGAGCACGACGCGGTGCCGGATGGAGTTCCTGCGCCGGCAGCTGGACGACGAGGGGGCCACCCCGTGCGGCCGCTGCGACAACTGCGCGGGCACCTGGATTGCTTCGTCGGTCTCGGCCGAGGCTCTGACGGGTGCGGCGAAGGAGCTGGATCGCCCGGGGACGGAGGTCGAGCCGCGCCGGATGTGGCCGACGGGGATGCCCGCGCTGGGCATCGACCTCAAGGGCCGTATCCCCGCCAAGGAGCAGTGCTCCCCCGGGCGGGCGCTGGGCCGGCTCTCCGACATCGGCTGGGGCAACCGCCTGCGGCCCCTGCTGGCCGAGAACGCGCCCGACGGTCCGGTCCCCGACGACGTCCTGCAGGCCGCGGTCGCGGTCCTCGCCGACTGGGCGCGCTCACCCGGTGGCTGGGCGCCGAACGTGCCGGACGCCTCTGCCCGGCCGGTGGGAGTCGTTGCCGTACCGTCCCTGGCCCGGCCGCAACTGGTCGGTTCCCTCGCCCAGGGCATCGCGACCATCGGCCGCCTCCCGTATCTGGGAAACCTGACGTACACGGGGCCGGGTGGCGCCCATGCGGCACGGCGCAGCAACTCCGCGCAACGCCTGCGGACACTCGCCGACACGTTCGCCGTCTCCGAGGAACTGGCCGCTGCCCTGGCAGGCTCCCCGGGGCCTGTCCTGCTCGTGGACGACTACACGGACTCGGGCTGGACCCTCGCAGTCGCCGCCCGCCTCCTGCGCCGGTCCGGCAGCGAAGCGGTTCTTCCTCTGGTCCTCGCTGCGGCGGGATGAGCTGCCCTGGGGGTTGTGGTGGAGACAGGCGGTGATGGGCGGCGCCGAGCGATTCGGCCGTGGCAAGGGCTTTGCCGGCGTGCGCTGCCGGTGACGTTTGCCTGAGGGAAGCCGGTGAGGTCGCCTGACGGCGAGCGCGGGCCGCCGTGGTGGTCCGGGTTCGGTCAGGAGCCGGGCGCGTGCGTGGGGGTGGCGATTCGGTCCCACATCCAGGTGAGGTTGGAGTACATCGGCCAGTGCGGGCTGCGCAGAACCTGTGCCAGCTTGATTCCGTTCGCCGTGAGTTCGGAAGGTAGGGCAGGGACGCGTGCTGCGCTCCGGAGTGAACGGCGCCGCGCGTCCCATGGATGACGCCGCGCGCCAGTGAATTCCGGCGCGCACCAGCGCACGGCCTTGAATGGCGTCGCGCACCAGCACACGGAACTTGAATGACGTCGCGCACCAGCACACGGAACTTGAATGACGCCGCGCACCAGCGCACGGCATTGCGCATCTCCGAGCGGATTGTCGTGTCCCTGGTCGGACTTATCCACAGGGTCAAGCGGAACATTGTGATCCGGGAGATCGTCTGTCGCATGACGAATCACAGCGAAGCGACTGGCTTTTCCGAGAGCGACGACGCCGGGCGCGGCGAACAGCCCCTCGCCCCTGGGACAACCGACCCCAACGAAGAGGGACTGCCCGAGCATCAGGTCACTCTTCGCACCCCGGCCGAACTCGCCGATGCGCTGCCGTATCTCCTTGGCTACCGCCCCGAGGACAGCATCGTCCTCGTCGCCCTGCACGACAGGGCAGGCCGGGGACGGTTCGGCGGCCGAGCGCGGCTCGGCATTCCCGCGAGTGCGGACGACTGGGACTCCGCCGCCCGGCAGTTGGCCCACGGCCTCGTGACGGGCAGCGAGCGCAGGGGAGTCCGGCCGGAGCAGATGGTGGCCTTCCTCTGCCAGGAACCGGCCAAGGGCGAGACGGGCCGCCAGGTCATGGAACGGCTGCGACCACTGGCCCAGAAGATGCGTGTCGCCTGCGGCAATCTGGATGTGCCGGTGATCGAGGCCCTGTGCATCTCGGACGGCCGCTTCTGGTCGTACTGCTGCGACCGCGCCGAGTGTTGCCCGCCCGAGGGCCGTCCGATGGGCCTGCCCGGTACGTCCGTGCTGGCCGCCGCGGCCACGTACGCCGGAGTGCAGGTGCGTGGCACGCTGCGCGAGTTGCGGGCCAGGTTGCTGCCTTGGGAGACCGCGGGCGTCCCGGAGCAGGAGGCCGCCCTGGACAGGGTCGGCGTGGAGTTGGTCACCAGGATCCTGGACGATTCGAAACGCGCTGGCGTGGCGGAGGAGACGCTGGAGCTGGCGGAGCGGCTCAGGTGCCGGTTCGCCGAGGCTCCACCTGTGTCCGGAACGCTCACCTCGGATCTCCGTGATGACGGGCTGCTCGGTCACGACGAAGCCGCGAGGCTCATTCTGGGTCTGCAGGACCGTGCGACCCGCGACCGCGCGGCCGAGTGGATGGAGGGCGACGAGGCTGCTCCGGCGCTCCGACTCTGGCGGGCACTGGCCCGCCGCTGTGTCGGACCGTACAGCGAGCACGCAGCGGCGCCCCTCACCCTCGCCGGCTGGGTCGCCTGGTCCACCGGCGATCAGCTGGAGGCCCGAGAGGCCCTCGCCATGGCACTCGGCGTCGACTGCGACTACCTCTTCGCCCGTCTGCTGCATCAGGCCTGCAATGAGGGGCTGGACCCCGAGTCGATCCGCCGCTGCCTGCGCGCAGAACGCGTGAGCCGTGAGCAGGAGCACACAGGGCAGCTCGACCAGCCGGAGCACGTCGAAGAGCCGGTGCGGGGTGACGGGGTGGTGTGCTCGCCGAAGTCTGGGGACGGTGCCGGTCGCCGATCCCGGCAGATGGCGGGTGCTGCCTGCAGCCAGCCTCGATCAGCCAGGGGCACCGGGCGGAACCCGGGGGAGCGGGGCGAGAGGGGGTCGCGTGTCGCGCGTCCTCGTGCGTCGGCGGGAAGCCGACCCGGTGCCGTGCAGCCGGGCGGCACGGCCCCGGGGAGCTCGAAGGGTTCGGCTCCACGTACGTCGAGGAAGAGCGCCCCTCGCCGGAGTGGGCCCCGTCCGGACGGCCTGCGCCCCGGAGGAGCCGGCGGGGAGGGGGACGCGTGAGGACTCGAGGGCGTAGCGCCGACCGAGATCGTGGAAGCGTTGGCAACTACTTGCGGCGCTGCTTGGGCGGGGGTGTCATGCGGAGCCTGAGCCGCGCGGGCGGGGACACCGTAAAGGGGCTCAGCTGCGTGGGCGGAGGCGCCGTGGAGGGGCTCAGCTGCGTGGGCGGAGGCGCCGTGGAGGGGCTCAGCTGCGTGGGCGGGGGCGCCGTGGTAGGGCTCAGCTGCCCGGGCCGGAACGCCTTGGAGGGCCCCAGCTGCGCCGGCCGAGCCAAGCAACCCGGCCAACGCGGAGACACTCCGGTGGAGTTACTCGGTCACGGGCGTGACCTGGAGGGATCTGCCCCCGTTCACCTGAGTGGCGGAACGCCTGAACCGGCCGTGCCGCCGCACCGCCCCTGTCACTCCGGGTCCCCCAGCCGGCGCCGCACACGCCCGCGGCGCACAGAGCGCAGAGGAAGCCGCCCCATGCCACAGTCGACTCCGGTGCAGGCGCCGATCCCGGTGCCCCCGCCGACGCCGATGCCACCGTCGACTCCGGCCTCCCGTGCCGTGGACGATTGCCCGACACCTGGCGGACTGGTGCCGTCCCAACGGCTGGATGCGGGGCTGCCTCCGGCCGAGGCCGATACGGGGCGGCGCACGCCCGGGGGCCCGAGCGATACCCCTCGACGCGATGCCTCTCGGAACGCCGAGCTAGGCGGTGCAACTCGAAGCGCCCATGGCGGCGACGGCTCTCGGACCGCGGAGCGCGGCAGTGCACCTCGGACCGCCGAGTACCCCGATGCCCCTCGCCGGGCGGACTACGCCGACGCCGCTCGCCGCCAGGACTACGCCGATGCCCTCCGCCGCGCGGACTACGGCAACACCCCGCGACGCTCCGAGCTCTCCAACAGGCCGACGACCCAGACCCCGTCGTCCACGACGCCCACACACCAGAGCCCTGCAACGCCGCCAACTCCCGACCACGCACGGCGCGCGTCCGGGCCTCCAGGCATCCCCTCGTCACCTCAGCCGCCAACGACACCAACCACATCACCCCCACGTCGGTCAGACCTGCCTCCCACCCACAACGCCCTCATCTGCGTAGCCCTGCCTGGCCTCGCCATGTCGACGGACCAGGGGCAGTTGACGGGCCGTGGTCTCGACGGTTTCTACCGCGTGGGTCGTCGCATGCTCTCGCGCTGTCAGATCCGTGTGGCCGGGCGTGAGCCGCTCGCCGTGCAGGCCCGGATGACCGGGGCCGACCGCGCCCGGTTCGTGGGCACACTGCGCAGTTCCCCGCAGGCAGGCCCCGACCCTGACGTCGTCGTCGAGCGAACCCGTCACGCGGACGGCACCGAGCGGATCACGCTGCACAGCGCGGCGGCCCGCCCTCTGCGTCTGCCGGTCGAGGTCGCCCTGGGCACGGACCTGGCCGACCTCGGTGCGATCGCGAGCGGCACCGCGGGACCGGAACTCCCCGCTACCGTCCACGACTGCGGCCTGCGCTGGTCGTCCGCCAAGGGGAGCTCGGCAGTGACGGCCGACCCCCCGCCCGCCGACGCGCTGGCCTCGGCCGGGCTGCTGCGCTGGGAGTTCGTACTGCCCCCGGGTGGCAGCGCGACTATCGAGCTCCGGGTGCGGACGGACGGTGCCGGACCCGTGCGTGCCGTGGGCAGAGCAGCGACCAGCCCGCTGGCGCCGGCGCGTGCTGCAGGCGACGACCCCGGGGTGGAGGCGCTGCTGCGGACGAGCCTCGAGGACCTCCAGGCCCTCCTGCTGCGCGACCCGGCCCACCCCTCCGACATCCACCTGGCCGCGGGGGCGCCGTGGCGCTGTGGCCTGGCCCCGGCCGAGGCCCTCGCCGCCGCCCGGATGACGCTGCCTCTGGGCACCCGGCTCGCCGCAGGCACGCTGCGCACACTCGCTCGTACCCAACTCCGGGGCCAGGGACAGCAGTCCGGCATGATCCCCGCGCCGATGAGGGACGCCGGCACCCATCTGCCACCGGGCTGCACAGGCACGGAGGCCACGCTGCTCTTCCCTGCCCTGCTAGCGGAGGCCCGACGCTGGGGGCTGCCCGAGCCCGAGACCGAGGAACTCCTCCCGGCGGCAGAGCGGTGTCTGACCTGGCTGCGGACCAGCGTGGGCGACGGCACATATCTGCCCGACCCGCAGCCCGGCGGTCCCGTCCGCTGCGAGACCCAGGCCCACGCCCATCGCGCGGCACTGCTCGGTGCCGATCTGCTCGACGCCTTCGGCAGACCGGGGGGTGCCGAGCTGCGGCACTGGGCCGGGGCGCTGCGGCGGGTGTTCCGAGCGGACTTCTGGATCGACGACCTGGGCGGCGGCCGGCCCGCGGCAGCCCGGGCCCCGGACGGACGCCTCGTGCCGCATCTGGGCGCCGCCGCCGTCCATCTGCTCGACACCGGCCTGCTGGGCGGAGGTGAACAGGCGCCCGGCCTGCTCGACAGGGTGCAGACCGAGCAGCTCGCCCGGCTGCTCGGCGGTCCGGCCATGGACTCGGGCTGGGGCCTGCGCGGGCTGGGCGTGAAGGAGGCGGGACACAACCCGTTCGGTCACCGCAGTGGCGCGGTGCGGGTCCACGAGACGGCGCTCGCCGTCGCGGGCCTCGCCACGGCCGACTACGAGAAGGAGGCGAGCGCGCTGCTGAGAGGCGTCCTGGCCGCCGCTGCCGTGTTCGGCCACAGGCTGCCCGACATGTACGCGGGGGAGCGGCGCACCGACGGGAGTGCGCCCCTCCCGCATCCGGCGGCCTGCCACCCCGCGGCCACGGCGGCGGCAGCCGCAGTGGTGCTGCTGACCACGCTCGCGGGCATCCGCCCGGATGCTCCGGCGGGGACGGTCACACTGCGCCCCGTGCGCAGTGCGCCGCTGGGCGAGATCGTCCTGACCG
The DNA here is from genome assembly GCF_036173045.1 of Streptomyces sp. NBC_00299. Lineage (GTDB taxonomy): Bacteria > Actinomycetota > Actinomycetes > Streptomycetales > Streptomycetaceae > Streptomyces > Streptomyces machairae. The sequence continues at coordinate 2,473,001 of NZ_CP108039.1, read as the reverse complement.
GCCTTCGGGTCGCCGGGGCACCGTTCTCCGTACGTGTCAGCCGCCTGGGTCTCGCCATGGTTGAGGAGGCCGCCGACGGGCTGCAATTGAGGGCCTGACCTCGCACGACGCCCGACGGCACGACCTGGGGAGGGGCGGTGAGGCCCACACCGGGCCCGAATTGGATCAGTCATCGAAGAGGCCGACGAAGGGAGTGTTTATCGTCAAGCAGACGACTATGATCGCCGCATGCCCTACGACCCGTCAGCGTTTCCGCCTTTTGCCGTCACCGTGGACCTGGTCGTGCTGACCGTGCGCCGCCATGCCCTGTGCGCGCTGGCGGTGCGCAGGGGCGAACCGCCGTTCCAGGGGCGCTGGGCACTGCCGGGTGGGTTCGTACGGGCCGACGAGGACCTGGCGCAGGCAGCCGCGCGCGAGTTGGCCGAGGAGACCGGGCTGAGGGCCCACGACCCGGCTGTCCCGGCGCAGGACAACGGCGCCCACCTGGAGCAGCTCGCGACCTACGGTGACCCCAAGAGGGATCCGCGGATGAGGGTGGTCAGCGTTGCCCACCTGGCGCTGGCCCCCGACCTGCCGGCGCCCCGCGCAGGCGGCGACGCCAGCAACGCCCGCTGGGCGCCGGTCGACGAACTCCTGCAGCAGGGTGGTTACGGCCGCGACGGCGAACCGGTCGCACCGCTCGCCTTCGACCACGCACAGATCCTTTCCGACGGAGTGGAGCGCGCCCGCTCCAAGATCGAGTACTCGTCGCTGGCCACGGCGTTCTGCCCCACGGAGTTCACCGTCGGTGAGCTGCGCCGGGTCTACGAGGCCGTGTGGGGCGTGGCGCTCGACCCGCGCAACTTCCACCGCAAGGTGACGGGCACGCCGGGCTTCCTCGTCCCCACCGGCGGTACCACCACGCGCCAGGGCGGCCGTCCCGCTCAGCTTTTCCGCGCCGGCGGAGCCACGCTGCTCAACCCTCCGATGCTGCGGCCCGAGGTCTGATGCGGGCCGGAAGCGCGGCGTGGACCGGGACGCACCCCCGACGCCGAGGTGGGCTCGGCAACGACGTCATGGGATCCGAACGGGGCTCAGGGGCAAGGGCCACGGCATCCGAACCGAGCTCAGGAACAAGGGGCACGTGAACCGAACGCGGCTCGGGGACAGGGGCGACGGGTCCCGAACGCGACTCCGGAACATGCGTCACAGGTCCCGAACGCGGCTCGGGAACATGCGTCCCAGGCCCCGAACGCGGCTCAGAAACATAGGCCAGAGGTCCCGAGCAGCGGTCGAGAACGAGGGGCACGGGCCCCGAACACCGCTCGGAAACGAGGACCTCGAAATCCCTCCAGGCCGAATCCCGCCTGCACAGCGGGCCTTGCCCTACCCGAAAAAACGGACATAGCGCGCTATCTTGCTGCGAGTGATCCAGGCCATCGGACTGACCAGCGACCCGCGCAAGGAGCTTCCTCCTGCCGTCGACGACGTCTCCTTCGAGGCCCACGCGGGCCGCGTCACCGCGCTGCTCGGGGCGTCGGGAGCGGGCAAGACGACGGTGCTCAGACTCATGCTCGCACTCCAACGGGGCCGTGGAATCACCTACTTCAGGGGCCGCCCCCTGCACCGCATCGCCCATCCTTCGCGCGAAGTCGGCGTGCTGCTGGGCGACCTCCCCGGGCACCCGGCGCGCACGGTCCGTGGGTATCTGCGCATGCTGTGCGCCGCCGCGGGCGTTCCGGCCCGGCGCGCCGACGAAGTCCTGGAGGTGGTCGGACTCGTCAGCCTGCGCGAGGAACGCCTCGGCACCCTCTCGCGCGGCATGGACCGTCGCCTCGGCCTGGCCTGCGCGCTGCTGGCCGACCCGCACACCCTCGTCCTCGACGGCCCCGCCGAGGGGCTCTCGGGCCGCGAGAGCCGCTGGCTGCACGGCATGCTGCGGGCGCACGCGGCCCAGGGCGGCACGGTCCTGCTGACCACAGCCGACCCGAAGGAGGCCGCGCGCACCGCCGACCGGGTCGTCACGCTGCAGCGGGGCCGACTCGTCGCCGATCAGCATGCCGACGACTTCGCCCGTACCCGGCTGCGCCCCCGCGTCGCCGTCCGCACCCCCCACGCCTCCCGCTTCGCCTCCCTGCTCACCAAGGAGGCGCGCACCGCACACCGTTCCGTCGAGGTCGTACGCGAGAGCGGCAACCGTCTGTCCGTGTACGGCAGTACGTGCGCCGATGTCGGCGAGACCGCGTTCCGTCACGGCATCCTCGTCCACCAACTCGCCGACGAGATCGGGGACATGGGCCCCGGTGCCGGGGTGGGCCCCCGGCCGACCGAACCGCGAACCGGCGAGGTGCCGCACACGTCGGACGTCGAATTGGCCGCTGCCGGTGGCCGTGGGCGCAGGACCACGGCGCCCCAGGTACCGGACGCAGGGTCGGCCACAGTCGCCTCGCAGGAGGCGTCCGCAACAGCCTCGAGCGCATCCGCGGAGGTTCCGCAGGCACGGGCAGGCGTGCCGCGACCGGCCGACGCAGCCACCGCCGGGTCCTCCGCGCAGGCAGCCGCATCGTCGCGTCCGTCGGCCTCCGCTGCCGTCGCCCTCCCCGATCTCCCGCCTCCCATCTCCGTCCGCCCCGCCCCCAGCCCCCTCCGCCCCCTCCGCTACGAACTCCGGCGTGCCCTCGGTGTCGGTACCAGCTTCGTCACCGGCGCCGCCGTGCTCGTGGTGTCGGCCCTCACCGCAGTACTGCTGGCCCGCGTCGGGCACACGCCGCAGGCGCGGCTGATGGCCGGGTGGCCGCAGCAGCTCCCGCTGCCCCCCGCGGCGCTCGGGGCCGGGCTCCTCGGCGCGATCGCGTTCGGCGACGAGTTCCGCCACCCCGCCCTGGCGGCGGATCGCGGCACCGTGCCCCGCCGGCTGGGGCTGCTGGCCGCGAAACTCCTCGTCGCCACCGTCACCGCGCTGGTGCTGGCCGTCCTCACCGTGGGCTGCGACACCGAAGTGCTCTATCTCGTATACGGACCGGAGCTCGCTGAGGTTCCCGCGGACTGGCTTTCGCTGAGCGTGAGTTGGATCGGGCTCATGGTCGGCTGCGCATGGGCCGGAGTCCTCGCGGCGGGCCTCTTCCGGTCCACCACGGCCGGGCTCGCGGCGGTGGTCGCCGTGCCCATCGTCGTCGTACCCCTCGTACAGAAGGTCCTCGAAGGGCCGTCTGTACGGACGGCGGCCGGGTTTCCGCTGCGGGTGCGGGAGCTGCTCCTGTCGCAGTGGCCGTTCGGGGGAGAGCGCTATCTGGAAGCCGTCGCGCGTGTCGTCGCCCAACCCGTCGGCAGCGCCCTGACGTTGTCGCTCACCGCCCTGCTCTGCGCCTACCTGCTCACGACCCTGCGGGGCAGGGTCCGATGACGACCATCCGTGCCGCCTCCGTTCCTGTCGTGCGCACAACTCCCCGGGGGAAGCCCATTTCTTTCCGATAAGGCGTCAATTGCGACGGGGTGAGCGATCACCCTTTCGTGTGCTTTTCACCAAAGACCTCAAGGGAGTTGAGGACGGCGCCGACAAAGGATGCGTGAGTACCCTTGCGCACACCATGATGACCGCCGCCCGCTCCGCAGACTCCGGCCTCGCCGGCCCGGGCGAACTCGACCGCTACCCCTACGCCGAGGCCCCCGTCGCCGACCGCGTCGGCGCCCCCGTCTGGGACGGCGGGGACCCGGAGCTGGGCCGCGTGGGCCGGCGCGCCGCCGGCAGCCGCGGACGCGGGCTGCACGGCCAACTCGTTCAACAGCTCGGCCAGATGATCGTCTCCGGCGACCTGGGCGCCGACCGTCCGCTCGTGCCCGAGGAGATCGGCCAGCGGTTCGAGGTCTCCCGCACCGTCGTCCGAGAGTCGCTCCGTGTCCTGGAGGCCAAGGGCCTGGTCAGCGCCCGTCCGAACGTCGGCACGCGCGTGCGTCCGGTCAGTGACTGGAACCTCCTCGACCCGGACATCATCGAATGGCGGGCCTTCGGACCGCAGCGCGACGACCAGCGCCGGGAGCTCAGCGAGCTGCGCTGGACGATCGAGCCGCTGGCCGCCCGCCTCGCCGCCGGGCACGGGCGCGATGACGTTCAGCAGCGGCTCGGCGACATGGTCGAGATCATGGGCCACGCGATGGGGCAGGGCGACGTGCTCACGTTCTCCCGCGCCGACGCCGAGTTCCACTCGTTGCTCATCCAGGTCGCGGGCAACCGCATGCTGGAGCACCTTTCGGGGATCGTCTCGGCCGCCCTCCAGGTCTCCGGCGGCCCCGTGACGGGCTGCGACCGGCCGAACGAGGCGTCGCTGGCGCAGCACGGCAGGATCGCCGACGCCCTTGCCGCCGGTGACGGCGGGGCCGCCGAGGCGGCCATGCGCCAGCTGCTCACCGTCCACCCCGAGGTCGAGCGCGTGGTGCCCGCGCCCCGCGAGCACTGACCGCGCCACCGGGTGGCGCGGCCGGGATGCCTCCCCCTCCTGTGGCATCTCCCGGTCTGCGCTCCCTCCACCGTCGGACCCGCAGGATCCAGTACGGATCCTGCGGGTCCGACGGTGCGACGAGGCCCTGGAATCGCCGTACAGTGCATGGTTCGGGCCGTGGGCGACCTGTTATGTCTGCGTCTGTCTGTCTTTGATCGGTTACGGGATGTGACTCGGGCCACGCAGATTGGGCGTAACGCTTGGGGAAACAGCGCGATGACCTAAGAGGTGACTGCCGAGGAGGGAATACGGACGCCGCTCCAGGCGCTGTGAATCTTCCCGGCCCCCGCCCGCACCGTCGGCCCAATCCCCAAGCCGGTGGTCGGCTCCTGTCCGCCGTGGACGGGGCCGGAAGCCGTTTTCCAACGTTCCGAGAGGTTGTTCGTGTCGGCCAGCACATCCCGTACGCTCCCGCCGGAGATCGCCGAGTCTGTCTCTGTCATGGCTCTTATCGAGCGGGGAAAGGCTGAGGGGCAGATCGCCGGCGACGATGTGCGTCGGGCCTTCGAAGCTGACCAGATTCCGGCCACTCAGTGGAAGAACGTACTGCGCAGCCTCAACCAGATCCTCGAGGAAGAGGGTGTGACGCTGATGGTCAGTGCCGCGGAGCCCAAGCGCACCCGTAAGAGCGTCGCAGCGAAGAGTCCGGTCAAGCGCACCGCAACGAAGACGGTCGCGGCGAAGACGGCGACTGCCAAGAAGGCCACCGCCACCGCCACGCCCGAGGCGTCCGCCGACGAGCCCGCCGTCGAGGACGACGCCCCCGCCAAGAAGGCCGCTGCCAAGAAGACGACCGCCAAGAAGGCGGCCGCGAAGAAGACCGTCGCCAAGAAGACGGCGGCGAAGAAGACCACCGCAGGCAAGAAGGACGACGCCGAGCTCGTCGAGGAAGAGGTCCTCGAGGACGCCCCCAAGGGCGGCGACGAGCCCGAGGGCACCGAGAGCGCCGGCTTCGTGCTGTCCGACGAGGACGAGGACGACGCGCCCGCGCAGCAGGTCGCGGCCGCCGGTGCCACCGCCGACCCGGTCAAGGACTACCTCAAGCAGATCGGTAAGGTCCCGCTGCTCAACGCCGAGCAGGAGGTCGAGCTCGCCAAGCGCATCGAGGCCGGTCTGTTCGCCGAGGACAAGCTGGCCAACGCCGACAAGCTCGCCCCGAAGCTCAAGCGCGAGCTGGAGATCATCGCCGAGGACGGCCGCCGCGCCAAGAACCACCTCCTGGAGGCCAACCTCCGTCTGGTGGTCTCCCTGGCCAAGCGCTACACCGGCCGCGGCATGCTCTTCCTGGACCTCATCCAGGAGGGCAACCTCGGTCTGATCCGCGCGGTCGAGAAGTTCGACTACACCAAGGGCTACAAGTTCTCCACGTACGCCACCTGGTGGATCCGTCAGGCGATCACCCGCGCCATGGCCGACCAGGCCCGCACCATCCGTATCCCGGTGCACATGGTCGAGGTCATCAACAAGCTCGCGCGCGTCCAGCGCCAAATGCTCCAGGACCTGGGCCGCGAGCCCACCCCGGAGGAGCTGGCCAAGGAACTCGACATGACCCCCGAGAAGGTCATCGAGGTCCAGAAGTACGGCCGCGAGCCCATCTCCCTGCACACCCCCCTGGGCGAGGACGGCGACAGCGAGTTCGGTGACCTCATCGAGGACTCCGAGGCCGTCGTCCCGGCCGACGCGGTCAGCTTCACGCTCCTCCAGGAGCAACTGCACTCCGTCCTCGACACCCTCTCCGAGCGCGAGGCGGGCGTCGTCTCCATGCGCTTCGGTCTCACCGACGGTCAGCCGAAGACCCTCGACGAGATCGGCAAGGTCTACGGCGTGACGCGCGAGCGGATCCGGCAGATCGAGTCCAAGACCATGTCGAAGCTGCGCCACCCGTCGCGGTCCCAGGTGCTGCGCGACTACCTCGACTGAGCCAGATCCACCTCGGCGCCCCTGACCTGCTGCTTTGCGGGTCGGGGGCGCTTTTGTGTGCCGGTGCGACGCTGCCAGCGGCCGACGAGGGTGAGATCGACACCGACAGCTCCTGAACCTGAAGCCGCCGCAGCTCGATCACAAACTGGTCCCGTAGCTGGATCATGACCACCCCCGAGCTGACAGAGGCATGCAAGGGCGATGGTCCCGCGACCGTCGTGACCCCCTGGACACCCAGGCCAGCCGCGACCGCGTCGTCTTCCGCAGTCTGCCGTGTGATGCCCGGGGCGCGACCGTGGCCATGGTCCTGGCGACGCTGCTCGCCCCGGAAGCAGGACCTGCCCCGTGAACGGGATGGCCGAAACCGGATATCGGACGGGAACCGCCCGGGACAATGACGATCGAACTTTCGCACAAGGGCTTGTCATTCTGTATCTGATTCTCGCTTGTGACGTGCTGTTCTGGGTCTTCCTCGTCGGCGGCCTGGCGGCGCGCTACGCCGCCGGCCGGCAGCTTCTGGGCGGTGCACTGCTGCTCTGCGTCCCGCTGATCGACCTCGTGCTCCTGGGCGCCACCGTCCTAAGCATCCGGAACGGTGTGGAGCCGACCGTCTGGCAGGGCCTGTCCGCGGCCTACCTTGGCATCACCGTGGTGTACGGCCACCGCACCGTGCGCTGGGCCGACGCGAGGTTCGCCCGGCGCTTCGGCGGGGACGCCCCTCCGCCGCGTCCCACGTTCTACGGTCGTGCGGCCGTGGTGGACGCGTGGAAGTCCTGGTTCAGGTTCCTGCTGGCCTACGCGATCAGCGTCGGCATGATCTTCGGTCTGGTGGTGCTGGTCGGGGGCCTGGACAAGGGGGCCCCGCTGCTGGTCTGGCTCAACCCGCTCACCAAAGTCCTTGTGTACAGCTTGATCTGGCCTGTGGTGACCACCCTCTGGCCCGGCAAGGCACCGGAGCCGGTGCCGGACAAAGCCGACTGCGGCTGAGCCGGCGTCAGCCCTGGAGACAGGGCCGCGGCCAGTGGCGTTCGCTGAGCACCTTGGTCTGCTCGGCGAGAGCCGCTCACTTGCGCGATTACGTCGCATCCGTCGCATCCGTCGCATCCGTACGACACACAAGGCCCGCCCCCGAGTGGGGGACCGGGCCTTCGTGCTGCCGGGGGGCCGCTCTTCGGGCCGGCGCGCGGGTGCGGGGTCGGGCGGGCTGAATCACTCTGGGTGTCCCACGACCACTCCAGAGTGAGGAGCGTGCATGCGACGTCCCATTATCCGGGCCCTCGCCCGGCCGCTGGTCCTGGCGGCCGTGGCGGCTGCCATACCGTTGGCGTCCGCCGCCCCCGCGGTTGCCGACAGTGTCGTCGTCGGCGGCTTCCCGGTCGATGTGTCCGACAGTCCGTGGACCGTCGCGCTGTCCAGCCGTGACCGGTTCGGGGGTACGCGGGCGGGCCAGTTCTGCGTCGGTGTGGCGGTCGGCCGGACCACCGTGCTCACCGCGGCCCACTGCCTCAGCGAGGAGGTCATGGGCGCACCGCCCCGCCAGGTACGCGACTTCACCGTCATCACAGGCCGTACGGACCTCATGTCCGGCCGGGGCCAGGAGATCCGCGTCCGCGACAGCTGGGTGAACCCGGCCTACGACGATGTCAGCAACGCGGGCGACTTCGCCGTGCTCTCCCTCGCCCAGCCCCTTCCCGCGAGCTCGGTCATCAGGATGGCCCGCGTCGGCGATCCCGCCTACGTGCCCGGGACGCCGGCCCTGGTCTACGGGTGGGGAGACGTCACGGGGGCGGGCGACTACCCGCGCAGCCTGCGGGCGGCACGCGTGCACGTGCTGCCCGACACCCTGTGCAAGCAGGCGTACCCGGGCGGTGGTGACGGCAGATACCAGGCCGCCAGCATGGTCTGCGCCGGGGAACGGGAAGGCGGCCGGGATGCCTGTCAGGGGGACAGCGGAGGGCCCCTGGTCGCCCAGGGGAAGCTGATCGGGCTCGTGTCCTGGGGCACCGGCTGCGGCCGCGCGGGTAGTCCCGGCGTCTACACGCGAGTGTCCGAGGTCGTGCGGAGCCTGGGGTGGCGGGCCGTGGACGCGAGCGCCATGCCGAGGGCTGACAGGGCCTGAGGGCTCGCGAGGCATGAGCACGGGCGGCCGCCCCTGTCCTCAGGGGCGGCCGCCCGTCAACCGGCCTGTGCCGGAGCTGGCTCGTCGTTAATGCGAGGTTCAGCGCTCTTCTTCGGACGCCGATGCGGGAACGGCCGTCAGCCGCTCCGTCTCGTCCTGTATCTCAGCGGCGATCTTCTTGAGTTCCGGCTCGAACTTGCGG